>CAYFKO010000088.1:0-6592 GCA_964343765.1 uncultured Polynucleobacter sp.
AAGTAAATATTTCCGCCGAGTGACATGCAACGGTTCAGGTCGCGATCTAGAACGGCCTGTTTTTGTTCTTCCGACATTGGCCACTCATCAAGATAGGCGCGTTCATTTGCTTTGAAGCGAGTTCGATTTTCCGCTTTCATGAGCGACATGCAAAATTGATTAAGGTGATAGCCGCGTCGAGACTGATCGGCATCAAAAATAATCGTGCCAGGAACATCGAGATAGGGTTTATTAAGAGCCATAATGTTTCCTTTTACTTAACTTCAGGCCAATAGAGGCGCATGGGATTATCAACCAGTAATTTTTGTTGCAATTCTTTGGTTGGCGCGATGTGAGGAATCCAGTCAACTAGTAAGCCATCGTCGGGCATATGATCTTTTAGGTTTGGGTGAGGCCAGTCGGTCCCCCATAAAACGCGGTCCGGGAATTCTTCAACGATGTACTTGGCAAATGGCACGACATCTTGGTACGCGCTTTGCTCGCCGTCAAGGGCGCGAGGGCCTTGTACGCTGAGTCGTTCTGGACAACTTACCTTAGACCAGACATTTTTATGTTCGCGCATAAATTTTACGAATAGCTGAAATTCAGGGCCATCGATAGGTTTTGTCACATCGGGTCTTCCCATATGATCCACAACTACAGTCGTAGGAAGGGATGTAAAGAAGTCCCATAGTTCAGGTAAGTCAACTGCCTCAAAATAAATGACAACATGCCAACCAAGTTTTGAGATTCGACTAGCAATTTCTAGGAGTTCATCTTTGGGGGTGAAGTCAACTAGACGTTTAACGAAATTAAAGCGCACGCCACGTACGCCGGCATCATGAAGCTTTTGAAGTTCAGCGTCGCTAATAGAACGTTTGACGGTAGCGACACCCCGTGCTTGTCCATTGCTATTTAACAATGCATCTACCATGGCACTATTGTCAGCACCATGACAGGTTGCTTGCACGATAACATTTTTGCTAAAGCCTAGATGGTCACGTAAAGCAAATAACTGCTGTTTACTGGCATCGCATGGTGTGTATTTGCGTTCGGGTGCAAATGGAAATTGGTCACCTGGGCCAAAGACATGACAGTGGGCATCTACCGCACCCGCTGGGGGGGTGAATTTTGGTTTGCTCGGGCCGGCATACCAATCTAACCAACCAGGTGTTTTTTCAAAAGTCATTTGAATTCCTAATCAATATATTTAAGACCTGCTTTTTCCAAAGCATCGCGCATTTTGTACATGTCTAGCCCTAGTTCTCCAGACGCTAGGCGTTGACGTTTTTCTGCCTCATTATTTTCTCGAGCTTCTGCGGCATCGGCAACTTTAGCGGCAATATCTGCGGGAACGACAACAACGCCATCATCATCAGCAATTACGACATCGCCTGGGTTGACAATAGCGCCAGCACACACAATTTGAATATTCACAGAGCCGAGTGTTGCTTTAATTGTGCCTTTAGCGCTAATAGCCTTGCTAAATACCGGAAATTGCATGCTGGTTAAGTCTTTCACATCTCGAACGCCTGCATCAATAATTAAACCTTTCGCCCCGCGTGCTCTAAACGAGGTTGCCAATAAGTCACCAAAGAAGCCGTCGGCGTTTTCGGCTGTGACTGCAGCAACCACCACATCGCCATCTTGAAGTTGTTCAGCGGCGACGTGCATCATCCAGTTGTCTCCTGGTTGGAGTAGCACCGTAACGGCAGTGCCGCAGATATGGGCGCCGTTATAAATTGGACGCATATACGGTTTCATTAAGCCAACTCGTCCCATGGCTTCATGAATGGTTGCAACTCCGTAGCGGCTTAATTTTTCTACTGCTGCACGATCTGCGCGTTTGATATTCCGTTTAACAATTCCTAAGTTATTCATATGGTTCCTTGGCTAATTAAAGACCTTTGGCTTTTAGAGCTCGATCAAGTCTTGGGTAAACATGACGGGCGTTACCTTCATAAATTTGATGGCGCTCGGCATCGTTCAGGATTGTGGATGCTTCGATGTAGCGTTTTGTATCGTCGTAATAATTGCCAGTTTCTGGATCAATACCACGAACAGCACCAATCATTTCTGATGCAAATAGAATATTTTTAACAGGTATCACTTTCGTTAACAAATCAATGCCTGGTTGATGGTAAACGCAGGTGTCGAAGAAAATATTGTTTAGAAGATGCTCTTGTAGTAAAGGTTTTTTCAGCTCTTGAGCAAGACCACGGAAGCGTCCCCAGTGGTAAGGTACTGCGCCACCGCCATGTGGAATTAAAAATTTAAGGGTTGGAAAGTCTTTGAATAAGTCTGCAGTTAAGCATTGCATAAATGCTGTCGTATCCGCATTCAAATAATGCGCACCTGTTGTGTGAAAGCAATTGTTACAGCTAGTGCTGACATGAATCATTGCTGGCACTTCGTATTCAACCATTTTTTCATAGATGGGGTACCAGTGACGATCACTCAAAGGAGGCTCTTTCCAATGTCCCCCAGAAGGGTCTGGATTGAGATTTAAACCAACAAAACCGTATTCCTTAATGCATTTTTCGAGTTCGGGTATGGATGTTTTAGGATCAACACCAGGGGATTGGGGAAGCATTGCTGCGCCAATGAAGTTATCGGGAAAAAGTTGAGCAACGCGATAGCAAAGTTCATTACAAATAGCCGCCCATGTAGAAGACACATTAAAGTCACCAATGTGGTGAGCCATAAAACTGGCGCGAGGAGAGAAGATGGTCAAGTCACTACCACGCTCTTTCATTTTGGCTAATTGGTTTTTCTCGATGGATTCGCGTAATTCGTCATCGCTAATTTTTAATTCGCTGACTTTAGGTCCGAGTTCTGGAGTGTTTAAATTCGCAATTTGTTTATTACGCCATTCTTCCAGCGCTTTCGGTGCCGTTGTGTAGTGGCCGTGGCAATCAATGATCATAATTAGTCCTTTATTAACGTTTTTCTGGAATCATGACTTCGCCCCGCATAATGAGGCGAGCGGTACGTAAAAGAGCTGCTTCTGTTACGTTTTGAGGGTTATTGGGGTCGATGCCTAATTCCACTGTAAATTCACCAGTGGGATGTTCGACAGAAACTTTTTTAGGATTTCCGTCCGGAAGACTTGCAATTCCTTGAGTAATTGACCCATTAAGTACGCAAGCAGTTCCAACGGTAACGGCTGCCAATACGCCAATGGCATCGTGACATACATGCGGAATAAAGCAGCGTGTCGCAATATTGCCGCCATCTTTAGGTGGGGCAATTAGACACATCTTCGGATAGGTTTTACTAGAGACGTCTCCTAGTCCCATTAGTACACCTGCTTTTAAGCGTAATGCTTCGATACGAGTTTTTAATTCGGTATCTGCATTCATATCATTCACAGACTCATAGCCGGTTCGACCTAAATCTTGCGCACGCATGATGACAAGTGGCATGCCATTATCGATACACGTCATTTGAATACCATCAATTTCATCAAGAACGCTTCCGGTTGGAAGAAGTCCTGAGCAGACCGAGCCTGCGGTGTCTAAGAAATTAATTTTGATTGGTGCAGAGGTGCCAGGGACGCCATCAATTTTGGCATCGCCCTCATAGGTAATTTGACCGTCAGGGGTCTGCACGGTGATATCGCATTGCATATCGGTATTGAGTGTTAAGACACGAAGTGTGGTCGTAGCACCTTGCGCTTTAACTAGTCCGGTCTCAAGAGCAAACGGAACAACTGCAGCCAACATGTTTCCACAATTTGGGGTTGTATCGACAAGCGCTTTGTCTACTACCACTTGGGCAAACAGAAAATCTAAATCAACCCCTGGCGTTGTGCTCTTGCGGACAATGCCAACTTTACTGGTGAGAGGATTTGCTCCGCCCAAGCCATCGATTTGCCTACGGTCAGGTGATCCCATGGCGGCAAGTAAGACTCGATCGCGTTCAGCAATCTCTTGCGGCAGATCTGATTCCAGGAAAAATGGGCCTCTGGAGGTCCCGCCTCTCATAAAGTGGGTTTTGATGGCTTTTTGCATGGATAAATTGTGTCTCTAAAGAGCTTAACTTTAAAGCATAAAAGCCCACTAACAGATATAGCAATTTGGCATAATTGCTTATCGGATATAAAAAAGAGATCGATATGGACTTAAAACAGTTGGAGTATTTTGTGCGGGTTGCTGAGTTAGGTAGCTTTACAAAGGCTTCTAGCGTTTTGGAAATTGCCCAGCCAGCCTTAAGTCGTCAAATTCGGCTTTTGGAAACCGAGTTACGTCAAAATTTATTAATTCGTAATGGTCGAGGTGTGGTCACGACAGATGCTGGCAAGTTATTGCTGGAGCATGGGCGAGGAATCTTGCATCAGGTCGTTCGCGCTAAAGAAGATTTAGATAGGGTCAGGGGGTCGATTTCTGGCAGGGTGGCAGTTGGGTTGCCTCCAAGTATGGCGAAAATTTTGACTGTATCGCTGACCCGTGAATTTAGAAAACGTTTGCCGGAGGCTGCTTTATCAATCAGTGAAGGATTGTCGATGACGATTCAAGAGTGGTTACAAACAGGCCGTGTCGATATTGCACTCTTGTATAACCCAAGTTATACGCCAGACATTGAGACTTCTGAATTACTGGAAGAGGAGTTGTATTTAATTAGTCCAATTAATAAAGATCGTCAGGATGGAGCAATCGAATTAAAGGATTTAGCAAAGCATCCTCTGATCATGCCTGCCAGACCTAATGCATTACGGATGCTGGTTGAAACTCAGTTGAGTAAAGTTAACCGTAAGCCCCAAATAGTCTTAGAGATTGATGGAGTATCTGCAATTTTGGATTTGGTTAAAGAAGGTTTGGGTTGTGCGGTATTGCCAAAATATTCTGTGTATCAAACTGGAAAAACAACGCAATTTAATGTACAGCGAATTAATGGCTTGGTCAGTAGATTGGTGATGGCTGTTGCTGCGCATCGTCCAACTACGAGTACCCAGCAAGCTATGTTGAGTTTGATTAGGGAATTAACCGTACGATCTATTCAGGCAGCGGCTATGCCTGAGTAAATTTACTGTTTGGGTATTTTGGATTCATGAATGATTGCTCCCCAGTGCACGATTTCTGATTCAAGAAGATATTGCATTTCTTGGGGGGTGCTTGCCCTTGAGCTTACATAAATTTCGTTTAATCGACGTTTTACTTCCTGCTTAGATAGTGCGCGCTTTATTGCAGCATTTAATTGATTAATAATTAAAGTAGGGGTTTTGGCGGGAGCTGCTAATCCATTCCAAGAACTGGCTTCTATGCCCGGGACGCCTGATTCGCGTGCACTTGGGATATTTTTCAGAAAGGGTGATCTTATTTTTCCAGTGGTCGCCAATATACGAATATTTCCACTATTGGATTGAGAAATGATCGGGGTAAGAATATCGATCCCAACGCTAACTTGTTTTCCCATAACCGCAGTCAAAACTGCAGGTGAATTGTTAAAAGGAATGATTTGAAAATTCAATTGAGTTTTTGACTTGATGAGTTCAGCAGTTAAATTTTGAGTGCTGCCAATATTGATAGTTGCAATCGAAACTGATGTTGGATTTGCTTTTGCATCCCTAATTAAATCTTGTAATGTTTTGTATGGAGAATGTCGATCGACATAGATTGCCATATCAAAAAAACCTATCGTAGAAATTGGTGAGAAGTCCTTAATCGTATTAAAGGGTAATTTGTTAAACAAATTGGCGCTAATGGCATTGCTATTCGACATTAAAAGTAAGGTATGCCCATCAGGAGTTGCTTTGGCGACTAAATCGCTTGCTGTGATTCCGCCAGCCCCCGGTTTGTTCTCGATAATAATTGCTTGATTGAGAGATTTAGATAATTCCTCGCCAATAGCTCTTGCGCAAAGATCAGCAACTCCTCCTGCGCCAAATGGAACGACAATCTTAATGGGGCGTGATGGAAATTCTTCACCCAATGCCATTGAATTAATTAGGGCGGCAAAGAGAAAAACTACAAATTTAAGGTTGAAATACCTCAGATTCATCTTGGATTTAGGCATTAATACGGATGGATTAAGTGTACGTTAAGAGTCATAATCGGGCACATAAATGTATTGGCTATTTTAGGTAAAGGAAATTGAGTATGAGCAAGAAATTCGCATCCCAGGCAGATTTGGAAGAGAAGAAGGTAACGTTCAGCCAACTTTCTGAGCATGCTTGGGCTTATACCGCAGAGGGTGACCCTAATACAGGGATCATTATTGGAGATGACTCTGTGATGATTATCGATGCTACGGCGACGCCGGTAATGGCGCAGCGAGTCATTGATGAGGTGCGCAAGATTACTGATAAACCTATTAAGTATGTTTTGTTGACGCATTACCATGCAGTTCGGGTGCTAGGTGCTTCTGGTTATAAGTCAGAGGGTTTGGAGCAAATCATTGCGAGTCGAGATACCTATGACTTGATTGTTGAGCGTGGCCAACAAGATATGGATTCAGAGATTGGACGATTCCCAAGATTGTTTCAAGCGGTTGAGTCAGTTCCCGGCCTTACATGGCCCACACTCACCTTTGAAGGGCAAATGTCGATTTGGATGGGTAATTTAGAGGTTCAGATTAAGCAGTTGGGGCGAGGACATACTAAGGGCGACACGAT
>CAYFKO010000089.1:0-6583 GCA_964343765.1 uncultured Polynucleobacter sp.
CCGTTCTAGATCGCGACCTGAACCGTTGCATGTCACTCGGCGGAAATATTTACTTTTTAGCAAAAATTGGCGCTACCGATGGCAAAAGCTTTCAACAGATGGCAGGAAGTATGACTGGCATGACAGAAGAAGAGTATCGAAATATGATGATTAACGGTGGTCGCTCCATTGAAGGTAACCGCTACGTAGGAGAAAAAAAATAATGAGTCAAACCCACGCAAAAATTACTGCGAGCGTTTATACCTCGCACGTTCCTGCTATTGGTGCCGCCATTGATCAAGGGAAAACTGGTGAAGCGTATTGGCAACCTTTATTTAAGGGCTACGAACCATCAAAACAATGGCTTAAAGACAACAAACCCGATGTGATTTTTTTGGTTTATAACGATCATGCCACGGCTTTTAGTTTGGAACTCATCCCCACGTTTGCAATTGGAACGGCAGCCGAATACCAACCAGCTGACGAGGGCTATGGCGCTCGACCAGTTCCAAAAGTCGTTGGACACCCAGAGTTGGCTTCACACATTGCCCAATCCGTTATTCAAGATGATTTTGATTTAACGATTGTGAACAAAATGGATGTGGACCATGGATTAACTGTTCCACTTTCGCTGATGTGTGGTCAACCAGAAGCTTGGCCTTGTCCAATCATCCCATTTGCCGTCAACGTCGTGCAATATCCCGTTCCGTCTGGTCGTCGTTGCTTTGCCTTAGGACAAGCAATTCGTCGCGCAGTCGAATCTTACGACGAGCCTCTCAATGTCCAAATTTGGGGTACAGGTGGCATGAGTCATCAATTACAAGGACCTCGCGCAGGTTTAATCAATAAAGAATGGGATAACGCATTCTTAGATAAACTCATCGCAGATCCTAAAGGTCTTTCAGAAGTCCCGCATATTGAATATGTTCGCGAAGCGGGTAGCGAAGGTATTGAATTAGTGATGTGGCTAATTGCTCGTGGCGCTATGGCCGATATCAATGGCGGTGCCGCACCTAAAGTCGCGCATCGCTTTTATCATGTACCTGCTTCTAATACAGCAGTTGGCAACCTCATTTTGGAGAATCAGTAATGTCAAAAATAATTCGTGTCGCACTCGCTGGCGCTGGCGCCTTTGGAATTAAACACCTTGATGCCATCAAAAATATTGATGGCGTTGAAGTAGTCTCGTTAATTGGGCGACGTCTCGAACAAACTCAAGAAGTTGCCACCAAATATGGTATTAAACATGTCACCACCGATTTAGCTGAGAGCTTAAAACTTCCTGAGGTGGATGCTGTTATTTTATGCACCCCAACTCAAATCCATGCAGCTCAAACGATTGAATGCTTAAAAGCAGGTAAGCATGTTCAAGTAGAGATTCCGCTTGCTGACAAATTAGTTGATGCTCAAGCTGTAATTGAGGCTCAAAAAGCTAGCGGCAAAGTTGCGATGGTTGGCCATACTCGTCGTTTTAATCCAAGCCATCAATACATTCATAAAAAAATTACGGCAGGTGAATTCAATATTCAGCAAATGGATGTGCAAACATACTTCTTCCGCCGCACGAACATGAATGCACTCGGCCAACCGCGCAGTTGGACCGACCACCTTCTCTGGCATCATGCTGCGCATACTGTTGATCTATTTGCCTACCAATGTAATAGCCCTATTGTTCAAGCGAATGCTGTTCAGGGACCTATTCACCCAACGCTTGGCATTGCTATGGATATGTCCATTCAATTAAAAGCAGCTAATGGTGCTATTTGCACCTTAAGCTTGTCATTTAACAACGACGGCCCACTCGGAACATTCTTCCGCTACATTGGCGACACTGCCACTTACATTGCCCGCTACGATGATTTATTCGATGGCAAAGAGCAACAAATTGACGTCAGCAAAGTAGATGTATCAATGAATGGTATTGAACTTCAAGATCGTGAGTTCTTTGCAGCTATCCGAGAAGATCGCGAGCCAAATGCGAGTGTTGGCAAAGTGTTTGCTTGCTACGACGTCCTGCATAAGCTTGAACAACAACTTAATAACGCTGCCTAATCATGCCCAATCTTAGCTCGCGCAACATCGGACCTTTCAAGGTTTTTTCGGTTGGCTTTGGCTGCATGAATATCAGCCATGCTTACGGAACACCCCCACCTCCGGATGAAGCCGAGCAACTATTAGAGGAAGCATTTGCTCGAGGTGTTAATTTTTTCGATACTGCGGCACTTTATGGTTTCGGCTCAAATGAGGAACTATTAGCACGCTCGTTTTTAAAAAAACATCGTCAACAAATTGTTCTTGCAAGTAAAGGCGGTATGGCTGGTGTAGATGGCAAACGCGTCATTAATGGTCGACCCGAAGCGATTCGAAAAAATTGCGAAGATAGCTTACGTAGACTCCAAACAGATGTCATTGATCTGTATTACCTACACCGCGTTGATAAATCCGTTCCGATTGAGGATAGTGTCGGTGAAATGTCTCGTTTAGTGAATGAAGGCAAAATCCAAACGATTGGACTTTCTGAAGCTTCAAGCGCAAGCATTCAACGTGCACATGCTATTCATCCAATCACTGCTTTGCAAACAGAATATTCACTTTGGACTCGTAATCCTGAAATTTCAGTTCTAAAAACTTGTGAACAATTGGGCATTCACTTTGTTGCCTTTAGCCCAGTGGCGCGTGGCTATCTTGGCGGCCGTCTAAATGACGTTAGCAAATTCGAAGAGAAAGATATTCGTCGAGCAATGCCACGCTTTTATCCAGAAAATTACCCTAAAAACTTAGAATTACTCGACCAAGTTCGTGAAATTGCTATGAACCTAGGACAACCCATCGCAACGGTTGCCATTGCTTGGCTTTTAAATCGCTCTGAAAATATTACCCCGATTCCAGGGACTACAAAAGTCGCTCACCTTATCGAAAATATAGCCGCAGCCAATCTAGAACTTGATGCCAGCACGATGCAAGCACTTGATGAAATTTTGAACCAACACACGGTCGTGGGAACACGCTATAACCCTGCCACCCAGGCTGAAATTGATACCGAAGAGTTTAATTAATTTTATTCAATTAATACATATACTTGCAGAACTTCTACAAGTTTAATATCTCAAAACATTAGGAATGGATAGGTCGTAGATATATCAATTTACAATACCTGCTAGTGTTTACGATATCTAGTTAAACAAGATGGCATCTAGGAAAATGCCTATATAGAAAAAGGGGCGAATATAAGCCCAACCGAGGAGAATAAATGAGTCATTCTGAATCAATGAACGAACCTAGCATGGAACGTTTTTTAGGTCGCCTTTGTGCAATCAGCGCTGGTTTTGGAGGTATTTTTTTGGTCGCTTTAGCGCTCATGACTTTATCGAGCGTGATTGGTCGAGCACTATTTGCACACCCAATTCAGGGGGACGTTGAGTTAGTTCAATTAGGCTGTGCAGTTTGTGTTGCTTCATTTCTGCCCTATACCCAATACAAACGAGCCAACATCATCGTTGACTTCTTCACTGCGAATGCATCTGAACGCACTCAATCTTGGATGGATGGCTTAGGCACTTTAATTCTTGCCATCTCCATGGGATTAGTAACTTGGCGCTTAACTTTAGGCGGAATGACTGTTAAGGAAAATGGCGAAACATCGATGCTCATGGCAATCCCAGTATGGATCCCTTACTTTTTGATGATCCCCGGTCTAGCACTTACGACAATTGTCGGCATTTATCAAACTATTCAATATTTTTCAAAAGCAGCTAAAGGGGTGCAAGCATGAGCAATTTATCAATCGGCTTAGCAGTCTTTGGCTTCATGCTCGCCTTAATGGCGATCCGTGTACCTATTGCCATGTCCATGTTCTTGCCTGGAGCTATTGGCTATTTCATGATTGCAGGTGAAGGTCCTCTTCTAAATCATCTCAAAGGGGCTGCTTTTGCTCGCCTGTCTATTTATGACCTTTCTGTAATCCCATTATTTATGTTGATGGGTGCGTTTGCGATGCACGCCGGTTTATCAAAGGCATTGTTTGATTTTTCCAATGCAATCCTCGGACGGTTCAAAGGTGGCATGGCAATGGCAGGAATTTTGGCGTGTGCTGCGTTTGGATCCATTTCAGGATCCTCTGTGGCGACGACTGCGACCATTGCTCAAGTAGCCTACCCTGAAATGCGTCGCTTAAATTACTCTGGCCGCTTAGCGACTGCAGCATTGGCCACTGGCGGAACGATGGGTATTTTGATGCCGCCGTCAGTAACGTTGATGATTTACGCCATCATTACTGAGCAAAATATTACGAAGATGTTCTTAGCGGCCTACATCCCAGCACTCTTGGCTGCGATGGGCTATTTAATTGCCGTTGCAATCTACGTTCGCATCTACCCAGAGCACGCTCCAGAAGCCAAAAAAGCTAGCTCCGAAGAATTCTGGGGAGCTGCAAAAAGTGTTTGGCCAATCCTACTAATTTTCTTAATTGTCTTTGGCGGGATTTATGGCGGCATCTTCACCCCTACCGAGGGAGCCTCAATTGGTACTGCAATGACGTTCCTGATTGCCTTAGCCAAAGGCACAATGGACATCGAGAAAATGAAGAAGAGCATGCTATCGACCGCTCAGACAAGTGGCATGATTTTCATGATCTTCTTAGGGGCAGACATGATGAATGCCTGCCTTGCGCTTTCCCAACTACCGAATGAACTTGCTGCTGCTGTTGCTACCGCACAAATTTCACCAATTGCCGTGATGGTAGCGATCATGATTTTCTACGTTATTCTCGGCTGCGTCATGGATGAGATGTCGATGATTATGTTAACGGTTCCCGTGATTTTCCCTGTGATTGTGGGACTTGATTATTTTGGATTACCACCGACAGATAAAGCTTTGTGGTTTGGTGTGTTGATTCTGATGGTTTGTGAAATCGGCATGATTTTCCCGCCAGTTGGTCTAAACGTCTACATCATGAATGGTCTCGCAAAAGATGTGCCTATGACAGAAACCTACAAAGGTGTAGTGCCTTTCTTAATTTCAGACGCCATTCGTATGGCAATTCTGATAAGCTTCCCGAGTATGACGTTGTGGCTTGTTCATCGTTTAACTTAAATTCTCATTACTACAAGAGGAGATTTGCAATGAAAAAAATTAATCTGCTATTAGCTGGCATCATCGGTGGCTTATCGATTGCCAGTGCAAATGCAGCCGTTGTACTTAAAGTACACCACTTCTTGCCGGCAGCATCAAACGCGCATAAGAATATTATTCAACCATGGTGCGATAAGGTTGCCAAAGAATCCAAAAATGAGATAACTTGCCAAATTTATCCGGCAATGCAGTTGGGGGGTACACCTCCACAACTCGTTGACCAAGTTCGTGACGGCGTTGTTGATTTGGTTTGGGTAATACCAACTTATGCAGCTGGCCGCTTTACAAAATCTGAGGTGTTTGAATTGCCATTTTTGACATCTAGCTCAAAACAAGGCTCCCAAGCACTTTGGGAATATGTTCAGAAAAATGCCTTGGATGAATTTAAAGGCATCAAACCAATCTTCATGCATACCGCTGAAGGTTATGTATTGCACTCAAACAAACAAGTTAAAACCTTGGAAGATCTCAAGGGCATGAAAATTCGTAGTGCAACACGTATTAATGCGAAGTTGATTGCCTCGTTAGGTGGCACTCCTGTTCAAATGCCACTACCTCAAGTATCTGACTCACTCTCAAAAGGCGTGATCGATGCAGCGATGGTTCCATGGGAAGGTGTTCCAGCAACAAAGATTCATGAAATTGCTAAATATCACTTAGATGCTCCAAAAGGTAGCCCACGCTTTTCAAACTCTATCTTCTTGTTTGGCATGAACCAAGGCACTTATGACAAGTTACCTGCAAACTTGAAAAAAGTGATTGATAACAACAGCGGCATTAAGACATCTGCATGGGCTGGTGAAGTTGGCTTTGATTCAATTGTTGAGCCATTCAGCAAAATGGCACGTGATCACGGAAACACGATTAGCACACTTCCACCCGCAGAATTAGAGCGCTGGGTAAAAGCTAGTGAAAATGTTGATGATGACTGGGTTAAAGAAGTTAGTGCCAAAGGTGCTGATGGCAAAAAACTTTTAGAAGATGCTCGCGCACTTCTCAAAAAATACGCCAAATAATCTTTAGCTAATCAAAACACTAAGCCCGCATCTGCGGGCTTTTTTATTTTCCAAATTTAATACCCACATTCAAAGTAAGTGATGATTTTGTCGATTTGATTTAAAGAAAATTGATACGTAGAATTCTCATCCGAATAAGGAGAGGAAATGAACATCATGGCATTAGACACATATCAATTTATCAACAATTTAAAAGCAACAGGACTATCGGAACAACAAGCAGTTGTCATAAGCAATGGCATTAAGGAAATTAGTCAGAACTGCGATTATTTATCAAAAAAAGATTTTGAAATAGCATCATCAAATTTTTTAACCAAATCTGATTTTGAAGAAGCATCTAAGAAATTTTTAACTAAAGAAGAATTTTATGAGGCTGCAAAAAAATTCTTAACTAAGGAGGAATTTTATGAAGCCGCAAAAAAATTCTTAACTAAGGAGGAATTTTATGAAGTAACTAG
>CAYFKO010000090.1:0-6536 GCA_964343765.1 uncultured Polynucleobacter sp.
CATGAGAGCTCCTTTTTAGGGGAATTCTGAGGTCTGCATCAGGGGAATTCAATAGAAATAAGGCGATTCATGAAAATTTCATAATCGATTCATATTTGAGCTTGAATTTAAAGGCTGTAGATATTGATCCAACCTAATAAATCATTATATTTTTCATAAACTACGGTATATTGGCCGATATAAATATGAAAGTTTATTGGAAGAAATTCATGAAAAAGATTGGTTTAGCCCTAGTTTTAATAGCAACATTTCCTGCTTGGTCCCAAAGTGTATTGTCTAGTGATGGATTTCAAACACCCTCTGGAAATATTATGTGTTTGTATAGTGGCGGTAGTTTGCGCTGCGATATTAGTCAAACGACTAATCGACCCCCGCCTAAACCAAAAGATTGTCCAGTAGATTGGGGAAATGCATTTGAGTTACCTCCAAAAGGTGGAGCAAAACGCTTGTGTTATGGCGATACGATTATGGGAAATTACCCAACGCTGGCTTATGGGGCAAAGTGGTCAAAAAATGGTTTGATTTGTGAAAGCGAAAAAACCGGATTGACTTGCTCTAATCAAAGTTCGAACGGATTTTCATTAAGCAAGGCTCAGCAAAGGTTCTTTTAAGCGCAGAAGGGCGGTAGAGGTAAGTTGTTATAATTACTGCTTCTCAGACTGCCCATAGCTCAGCTGGATAGAGCAACGCCCTTCTAAGGCGTGGGTCGGGAGTTCGAATCTCTCTGGGCAGGCCAGAAATCCGTTAACAGCCTATTTTGGGTAAAAAATTAGTCAAAATTAAGAGAGGCGATAAGTTTCAATACCCAGTTATCGCTTTCTGAGGAAACGCCTTTGCCAATCCCAAGATTGATAGATGATTTTCCTACCTTCGCATCCATGATGAGGTACGCAGTATTCGGTTGTTGTGTAACGCGATGTAGACCTCTCATTGGAATGTTGTCGGCGTAATATTCCATTCCAACATCGAGGATGTTATTTAAGCGATAGGAAATTTTGGTTGATGGAGAAAAACTGACCGTATTATTGCCATTAAGTGTGATGTCAATACTTGGGTTGATTGTGAATCGCCAATCTTTCAATTGAAGGGCAAGAATGGGAGTTAACTCATAAAAGGTAGATTCAATACCACTTTCATCTTTAATGTAATTAATCTCATTTTTGACGCCGTAGTGCCACAACCCTTCTTCATCATGAGTGGGTATGTACATGTGGCTAATTTTCCCGCCATTGATGGTGTATTCGCCGTTGTAATTACTTAGATAAAGATTGACACCAAGCTCACTCTTTTTGGTAATTCCATAGCCATATTCAAGTCTAGTTTGAAAAACATTGGATTTAAGACCTTGTGAAGCCTGACCTTGAAATACATTCGTTTCGATTTCGTAGGTGGATTCTTGGTAGTCGGCAATCAGCTCATCGTGGACTTTGATTTCAAAAGGGGCGGCAAAAGTCGTGCAACTTACTAGGTATAGTAGGTAGGTTACGCGTTTGAAAAGGGTAAATGAGGGGCAGCGAAAATACATGCCGATACTATAAAGGATTGGAATTAAAGCGGACACAATGAAGTAATTTTTAGCATATATAAATTCGATACATCCAGCAGGCATTAACCATTTCAATGATGAGTTTTTATGATCACAAGTAATCCATTTAAAAATGCACTTATTGCAAACCAACAGCAAATCGGCCTATGGTTGTCGATGGCAGATTCTTATTTAGCTGAGGTTAGTGCTACTGCAGGCTTTGATTGGGTATTAATTGATGGAGAGCATGCGCCTAATGATGTTCGGTCTATCTTGTCTGCCCTTCAGGCGGTTGCTCCTTACCGTTCACATCCAGTTGTCAGAGCAGTTAGAGGTGAGCCATCTTTAATTAAGCAATTATTAGATATTTACCACGTTGGGGACGCAAATTGCATTGCAGCATGAGATGCCATTGATTGTTGCGGTGCTTATGGGGGTCGTGACGGCTGTTTTTGGAGGAGTGCTTCGGGATATTGTTTGCAATGAGATTCCAAGGGTGTTTTCAGATCATCGTCCGAATGCGATTTTGGGATTTATGGGCGGGTTTGTGCTAGTTGGATTATTAAGTGTAGGTGTGTTTGAATTACTGGCAGTCAGTATTTCGTTTGTATTAATTACGGTTTTACGATTATTGGCGATTTATAAAGATTGGAAATTGCCAAAATGGCAGGGTTTATCCGATTAATTTTAAAGAGGAGATGTTAATGGCGCGATTTATTCAATCAATACTGTGTCTTATTGGGCTACTAGTTTTACAAGTCAATGCGCAGGAATTTCCTAACAAAATGATTACCTTGGTTGTGCCTTATCCAGCGGGTGGACCATCTGATGTGGTTGGTCGAAAAATTCAACCTCAGCTAATGAAGTCACTTGGTCAAAACCTGATTGTCGATAACACGAGTGGTGCCAATGGTTCATTGGGTATTCAACGAGTGATTAATGCAGGCGCTGATGGTTATACCGCATCCTTAGGCACTCCAATGGAGTTGGTTCAAGCGCCTTTGGCATTAGCTGCGGTTAAATACAAGCCCGAAGACATGCGTTTGGCTGGTATTGTGATGAATACCAATATGGTATTGGTTGGGCGTAAAAGTTTGCCTTTCAACACAGTTGATGAATTAATCAAATACGCCAAAAACCCGAATAACAAAGAGTTAAGTTATGGAAGTTTAGGCGCAGGTTCAATGTATCACTTGGTAGCTGAGCGCTTTAAGCAACAAACCAAAGTAAATATGCTACATGTTCCCTATAAGGGCGGTGCACCACTTATGCAAGATTTGATTGGTGAGCAAATCGATTTGGTATTTTTCCCATTGGCAGGTAATTTGCCAAGCTTAATTGAGTCTGGTCAGATTAAAGCGTTTGGCATTACTACTGCAAGTGCGCATCCAAACTTCCCAAAAATTCCGCCAATTAGTCAAGTGAAGGGACTTAAGGATTTTTTATTTGACATTTGGATTGGAGTGGAATTGCCAAAAGGAACACCAGAGCCAGTCATGAAAAAATGGCATCAAGCTGTTGCCGATTTAAAAGATAGTCCAGATGTTAAAAAAGCGATTGAAGATATGGGTGGACGTCAGCCCCAGCAAAATTTAAATCAATCGGATTTGGACAAGTTTTATAAACAAGAAATTCAACGCTATCAATCGATTGCTAAATCAATTAATTTAGAAGCGCAGTAACGTATATTTTTTTCAGTAAAAGCCCGCCTTATGGCGGGTTTTTACTTTGGAGCGGGCAGAAGGATTTTGGTTTAGCATTCCAATGTAAGAGACAAATTAACTATAAAAATGAAAAATTTAAAAGAAATTCCTGAGCAAAGCACATCGTTGCCATTGAGTGATGTTCGAGTGGTGGATTTATCCCGTTTAGTGTCAGGAAACATGCTCACTCATGTCTTAGCGGATTTAGGTGCAGAGGTTATAAAAGTGGAGAGCCCTGGCAAGGGCGATGAGTTGCGAGCTTGGCAGCGTAAGGGGGTAAGTACTTATTGGATGGCTTATTCTCGAAATAAGGACAGTGTTTGTCTTAATCTAAGAGAAGCTGCGGATCTAGACGCGTTAAAAGCGTTATTAAAAGATGCCGATATTCTGGTTGAAAATTTTAGGCCCGGTACTCTCGAAAAAATGGGGCTCGATCAAAACTCTCTTAGTACAATCAATCCAAAATTAATTGTGATGCGTATTTCAGGGTGGGGGCAAAAAGGTGTTTTTTCAGAGCGAGGTGGGTTTGGATCGTTGATAGAAGCTATGAGTGGTTTTGCCTCCATGAATGGTTATGCAGATAGACCACCTGTATTGCCGCCTTTTGCTATGGCGGATAGCGTTGCCGGTATTTATGGTTCATCGATTGCTTTAGCTTTATTGCATCAGCAGCGAAGTGCGGAGTCTCCCTCGGTAAAAGAAGTTGATTTAACTTTATTTGAGCCGCTGCTATCAGTGCTTGGGCCTCAGGCTGCAGAGTATCAGTTGACTGGAGAGGTGACTCAACGATCTGGTAGCCGTTCCCCTACTCATGCTCCACGCAATGTTTATAAAACAAGAGATGGAAAGTGGATTGCCTTATCAGCGGGAATGGAAGGTACTTTAGTGAGGTTGATTGAAGGGATTGGCTATCCTGAAGGATTAAAGGATCCTCGATTTGCTACCCATGAGGCAAGATTGGCTAATATTGATGCATTAGATGATTTGATTCAGGGGCATCTTGCTAAATTAGATTTAAGCGAGGCATTAGCTTTTTTTGAAGAACGCGACATTACTGCCGGGCAAGTATGTGACATAGCGGATTTAATCGATCATCCCTACATGCAGGCGCGACAAATGTTAGTAAATGCCAAAACGCCAGAGGGTCAAGAACTACTGATTCATGCAACACCATACAAAATTAATGGCGTTCGACCAGCGATTCGAAAAGATGCTCCCTCGATTGGGCAAGACAATAATAAGTGGCTATCTAAAGTTAAAAGTAAATAGACTTGTTACGAAATCATTTAAAGATCAATGCCCATATAAGACTTACTGCTGTAGGTGTTAACCCATTGAGGCTTATAGATTGTAAAGATGGCAATCAGCATGCCAGATAAAGAACCTTCGGTGAAGGAAAGTACTAGAAGTCCCACAAACCAACCGGCAGGATCTTTTCCTCCAAAGGGCGTGTCGTTGGTAAAGGCGTAATAGGTTGCAATCAGAAGGCCTGAAATAAGTGTGCTTGCCAGTCCTGCAACATAACCGCGTCCGAGAATGAAAACAAACAAATGTTTAGGCAAATTTCGGTTGATGATTGAAATAATGCATGCCGAGATAAAAGCTGGCAAGACGCCAACTTGAAGGAAATGAGTGGCAGTTTCTTGTATGTCAGCTGTCACTAGAAGAACTGCAAATAGGGAGGTGATAAACAATAGTGCAATAGCTTCCCATAAACCAAACATTACTACTAGAAGAGATGCGCCGAAAAAATGAAAAGAGAGTCCAACCATAGCTTCTGCTGATGACTTACTCATGAACGCGCGAAAATTCCAGGCGATGATTAATCCGAGAATCGTCAAGATAACCAGTGGTAATTGATTATTGTCTATTAACGTTTTCAATCCCTTTTTGCCGAAATATACGGAAAGACTGAAAAAGGTGAGTGCTAGGCCAATTAACATGTCATTCCTTTTCATTAGTTACAGTTAATATAACAAATGAGAAAACAGGCGTGAAGCGAAAATGACTCGTGGTTTCCCCGAGGTTATGGGTTAGTTATTTTCTAACAGAAGCACGCCAGCAGCGGTATTTGAAATTGGAATGTGGTAGGTTCGACTAAGCTCCGAGACTGTGCCATTCAGGGCGCCGCGAGCTGCCAGCCACATAACTAGTTCAACCCCTTGAGTTCCTGTGAGTTCAACCAGTTCTTCGATGGAGTATTGGGTTGCCCATTCGGGATGATTGACCAGGCTGTCCATAAATTTCAAATCAAATTCTTTATTGATAAAGCCTGCACGTTGACCATCTAATTGATGGGAAAGGCCGCCTGTTCCAATTATTAAGACATTCAAATCATCATCCCAGTTGGAAACAATTTCTGCAACTTTTTTCCCAAGATTTAAGCAACGTTTTGCTGAAGGAAGAGGAGATTGCACTGTATTGATACAGATTGGGATGGTGATGACTGGACAAGTTGCTTCAGTTGGCCACAATAATTTCAATGGGATTGTAAAGGCGTGATCAACCAACATTTGTTGGCAGGTAGTTAAATCAAATTCAGCTTCAATGAGGCCGTTGATTAAGCTCCAAGATAATTCAGCTGATCCTTTGAAGGGTGGAAGTGTTGGAATTCCCCAGCCCTCATCGGCATTGCGATATTCATTTGCAGCTCCCACTGCAAAGGTTGGCATTTTGTCCAAAAAGAAATTTAAGCCATGGTCGTTGTAAAACACAATGGCGATATCGGGTTTTTTCTTTGCTAACCATTCATGAATCGGTGGGAACGCATCAAAGAAAGGTTTCCAGTAGGGATCGTTTTGTAATTGTTGGGCAATTGCACGACCAATTGCTGGGACGTGTGAGCTTGTAATGGAGCCGATAATGTTAGCCATCGTTATTCACCCGCTTTCAGTAATTTAGCCTTAAATTCTTCTTTAGTCATGCCGGTTTGAAGTGCTCCAAGGTCTTGAACGTCGAGACCTAAAATGCCAGCAAATTTGGCGAGGTAATAAACATTTCCGCCTGCTTTGATTAATCCAAGAACATCTCGATTTTGAATAGCTAATGTTTGTTCTGAATTTAGATCATAAGTTTGCATATAGGCGAGTTCATCCTTTTTAAAGCGATCACGATTCTCTTGAGAATTAAACGAATAGCACATTGCATTAAGGGCGTAGCCTTTTTGAGCTTGTTGGCCATCGAATATCGTGGTGCCATAAATTTCTTTTTTATGAAGTTTTTTCGCAGTGCTCATTCCATCATCCTTAGCAGAGATTGACTTCTATTCTTCACCATCTAGTATTAATAAGAATGGAGTGAATCAACTC
>CAYFKO010000091.1:0-6502 GCA_964343765.1 uncultured Polynucleobacter sp.
CAATTTATAGATATATTGGATCAAGTCGAAAAATTAGGAAATCGCTTAAAAAATGCCGAAAATCGGCATGAAATGATTAAAAAGGGACTTTTTGACATTTATGAAAGCTCTTTGAGAAAACATGGATCAAAGCTTTCCAGGCACCAAATTGAGGAATTATTAGCATTAGATGTTGAATTGAATGCTCAAGGAATGGGTATTTGGCTAGGCTAAATAACAGCAAGTGACTACAATCATGACATATTCATTCACTTGACAGGTTTGTTATGTCTTTAAGTAATCCTGAGTATTCAGAATCAAAAATTCTGAGGCCAATTGATATAAAAAAAGCGCCTCATACGCAAGCTAAAGGAAGTATTGCAGCATTAACACTTGCAGCGATTGGTGTTGTATTCGGAGATATTGGGACTAGTCCTTTATACGCTCTTAAAGAGTGCTTTAGTCCAGATCACGGGATTCCATTTTCAAGCGAAGCCGTATTTGGTGTCATTTCAATGGTGTTCTGGGCATTTCTAATTGTAGTTTCGCTTAAATATGTTTTGTTTGTGATGCGAGCAAACAATCATGGTGAGGGTGGCATTCTTGCTTTAATGGCATTAGCGTTGCGAACTGCACCTAATGGCTCCAAGCGTGCAATGGGAATCATGATGCTGGGGGTTTTTGGAGCATGCATGTTTTATGGTGATGCAGTTATCACGCCGGCCATTTCAGTTTTATCTGCGGTTGAAGGTTTAGAAATTGTTTCGAAGGATTTCACTCGGTTTGTGATTCCAATCACATTAATCATTTTGATTTTGTTATTTTTATTGCAACGGACTGGTACCTCGGTGGTGGGTATCCTGTTTGGTCCTGTGATGTTAATTTGGTTTTTTGTGCTTGGGTTAATGGGCTTTTTTAATGTCATTGAAAATCCATCAATTTTTCTAGCAATAAATCCCATTCATGCAATTGATTTTATGTTGGAGCACTCATTACAAGCTTTTATTGTGCTTGGTGCAGTTTTCTTGGTGTTAACAGGTGCGGAGGCCTTATATGCCGACATGGGGCATTTTGGAATTCGTCCAATTCAATACGCCTGGTTTTTTATTACGATGCCGTGTTTGCTTCTGAATTATTTTGGGCAAGGTGCAATGTTGCTAAGTAATCCTGAGGCGATAGCTAATCCATTTTTCTTGATGGTGCCTGAGTCTTACACGTTTACGTTGGTGATCTTGGCAACTCTTGCGACTGTTATTGCATCTCAAGCGGTCATATCAGGTGCATATTCCATGACTAAGGAAGCGATTCTTTTAGGATTTGTGCCGAGGATGCGTATATCTCATACATCTGATAATGAGGTTGGGCAAATTTATATGCCAACTATTAACTGGACATTGTTAATTGTTGTGATTGCAGTAGTAGCCGCATTTAAGAAGTCAGAAAATCTTGCGGCAGCTTACGGTATAGCTGTTACGACAACGATGGTAATTACAACATTCTTGGCTGCCATTGTGATGCGTGTTGTTTGGAAATGGAACCCGCTTTTGGTTACCGTTGTTATTTCATTATTTTTAGCGGTCGACGTTGCTTTCTTTGCAGCTAATTTATTGAAAATTTTAGAGGGTGGTTGGTTTCCACTTCTTCTAGGTTTTTTCTGCTTTTTGTTACTGATGACTTGGTATCAAGGCCGCAAGTTATTGAGAGAGAAAGCTATTGAGAATGGTATTCCTTTAGAGAGTTTTGTGGAGGCATTATTGGCTCATCCGCCACATCGAGTTGAAGGTACTGCTGTATTTTTGACTGCTCACGTGGATTATGTTCCGGTTGCGATGCTCCATAACTTAAAACATAATCGCGTTTTACATGAGCGCGTAATCTTCTTGAAAGTAAGTGTGTGGGACGTGCCATACGTTCAAGATTCAGATCGGCTTACTTTTAAGGATATGGGCGGCGGTGTCTATTTGGTTCGTGCAATGTATGGATTTAAAGAAACTCCGGACGTGAATCAAGTGTTAGATTTGCTAGCTGAACAGTATCAGGTTAAGTGTGACTTAATGGATACGTCGTTCTTTTTGGCGAGAGATACTGTAGTACCGTCTGCTATACCAGGAATGGCGTTATGGAGAGAGCGAATCTTTGCATGGATGTTCCAAAATGCCGCTAAGCCTTCTGATTTTTTCCAAATCCCAACTAATCGAGTGGTTGAATTAGGAGCGAAAATCGAAATATAAAAAAGGCCCCTTGATTGGGGCCTTTTAATTTATGGCTGCCGCTTATTTTTTAAGTAAAGGGCAAACGCTCTTTGATACAGGCATGAATGCTTGGTCACCTGGGACGGTGGCTAATAATTTGTAGTAATCCCAAGCGTATTTGGATTCAGACGGTTTCTTAACTTCGAAAAGATACATGTCACGAAGCATGCGCCCATCATCGCGAATACGTCCATTTTTGACGAACATGTCGTTTAGTGGTGTAGATTTTAATTTTGCCATTACCGTTGCTGTGTCATCAGTGCCAGCAGCTTGAACTGCTTTTAGATATTGAAGTGTTGCGCTATAGACGCCAGCTTGAGCCATTCCCGGCATTTTCTTCATCTTATCGAAATAACGTCGTGACCATTTACGAGTTTCGTCATTCATATCCCAGTAGAATGATTCCGTAAGTAACAGTCCTTGTGCAGTCTCAAGTCCGAGACTATGGACATCACTAATGAACATTAATAGAGCAGCAATTTGTTGTTTACCGTTTTTGGTAATAGCAAATTCTTTAGCAGCTTTAATCGAATTGATAGTGTCACCTCCTGCATTCGCTAGTCCAATTACTTTGGCGCCGGAAGATTGTGCGGAGAATAAGTAAGAAGAAAAGTCAGAGGCGCTTAAAGGGTGCTTGACGGCGCCGAGAACTTTTCCACCGCTAGCTTTAACCACATCGGAAGTATCTTGTTCTAGGCTTTTTCCGAAGGCATAGTCTGCGGTCAAAAAGAACCAAGTATTGCCGCCGCGTTTTACAACGGCATTGCCGGTTACATTAGCCATTGCATAAGTATCGTAGGCGTAATGAATGGTATTTGGCGTGCAGTCCTCATTAGTGATTCGAAGAGCGCCAGGCCCACTAAAGAATGCAATTTTATTTTTCTCTTTTGCTACTTTGACAACGGCAAGTGCGGTAGCGCTCGCAGCTACGTCCATGATGGCGTCTACTTTTTCATTATCGAACCATTCGCGAGCTTTGCTAGAGGCGATGTCGGCTTTATTTTGGTGGTCAGCAAAAACGAATTCAATATTTTTTCCATTAATCTTTCCGCCAAAATCTTCTATCGCCATTTTCATAGCGGTCACGCTACCAGTCCCGGTAATGTCAGAATAAAGACCGGTCATGTCTGGTATAACACCAATCTTGACGATGCCGTCAGAATATCCTTTAGAGCCTTGAGAAAAGGCGGGGGACATTGATCCCATTACTAAACCAGCTGTAATTATGCTGACAATACTTCGTTTAAAAACTTTATGTTTATTAATTTTCATGAATGTCTCCATTTGTTTAAGGAATGATGCGATGAGTATGTTTGATGGATTGTTTTGATAACATGGACTCGCGACGAGTTAACCACCATCCATATTGCTTAGGCCATTTTTCATAGCTAGGGTCGACGCCTAAATCGAGGGCAGCATGAAGAGCCCAATTAGGGTCGTAAAGAAATTCGCGACCGATCGCAATTAGTGAAGCTTGATTATTTTTTAGGATAGCTTCTGCTTGATAGCCATCCAGTATTAGACCAACCGCCATTGTTTTAAGGCCGGTTTCTTTTTGAATTTTTTCCGCCAGAGGAACTTGGAAGCCGGGAACCCTCGGTGCGCGCGGCATATTCTTTGAGGCACCAGTTGCGGAATCAAAAATACCTGCGGATGAGCAATCGACGACATCGATCCCAATCTTAGTTAGGGCGTTTGCTAGGACAAGACTATCTTCGATTTCCCATCCGCCATCGTAATCATCAATAGCAGAGCATCTAAAAAATAGAGGCCATTCCTTTGGCCATACCTCTCGAACTGCTTTTGCCACTTCCAGTGGGAAGCGCATCCGATTTTCAAGAGAGCCCCCGTATTCATCTTCTCTGAAGTTCGCTAATGGTGATAAGAAAGAGTGAAGTAGATAACCGTGTGCTGCATGAACTTCAGCAATTTGGAATCCTGCATCTAGCGCGCGTTTAGCAGCCGCAGTGAAAGCCATTCTAATTCGCTCTAAATCTTCTTTGGATGCGGCTTTAGGAGTCAGCCAATGAGAGTCAACAGGTTTATTAAATGCGGCTACAGTTTGCCATTCAAGATCACCTCGTTTTGTGTCGTCATTGGTAAGAGGGCCGTTGCCAAACCAAGGACGTTGCATGCTTCCTTTTCTTCCGGCATGACCAAGTTGGATCGCAGGTACTGCCCCATTCGATTTCATGAAGTCAGTAATGCGTTTTAATGGTGCAATTTGTTCATCCTTCCACAGCCCAACATCTCCGTGAGTGATTCTGCCAATTTCTTCAACGGCAGTAGCCTCTATCATGATGGTTCCAGCGCCACCTTGCGCAAATTTGCCAAGATGTACGAGATGCCAGTCGTTAGCGACGCCATCAATAGCACTGTATTGGCACATTGGGGATACAACAATGCGATTTGGAAGTTCCAATTCGCGTAAGCGAATTGGTTCAAACAATAATGTTTGAGCCATTACTTGTCTCCTTTACCTCATTTAGTGAGGTTTATATTTATATATGTTTACTTAAATCTAAAAATAACGAACTACAAGCTACAAGATTAGCTTAATCTAAAAAATCTGGTTGTTCTTTTAATATTCTGTCGTAGAGAGGTTGAAACTGAAACCAACCAGCAAATGGAGATCCCACGATTGAGTAGGCTTGTTTTGCTGCCTCATCGGAAATCGTGATTGGTTTTTTATTTCCTGCTGCGGCCTCTGCCATTAATTGAACTTGACAGCAACGTTCCATAGCGATGTACCACCATGCCGCAGCATCAACGGTTTCGCCAACTGTTAAGAGGCCGTGATTTTGAAGAATTGCTGCCTTATTTTTTCCTAGGGCGGTTGCAACGCGCGTACCTTCATCAAGTTCAACTACTACTCCACCAAAGTCGTCATAAACGGCATGGTCTTTGTAGAATGCGCAGGCATCTTGTGTAATGTGATCTAAAGGCCTGCCTAATGTTGACCAGGCTCGCCCGTTCGGGGCATGGGTATGTGCTGCAGCCACTGCATCGGGGCGTAACATATGAATTCTTGAGTGAATGGCAAAGGCAGCTGCATTAACGGGATGATTTCCTTCGACTACATTGCCTTTGTGATCAACCCGAATTAAGTTAGATACTTTGATTTGACTGAAGTGGACGCCAAAAGGGTTAACCCAAAAGGTATCCGTAAATTCAGGATCTCGAGCTGTAATATGTCCGGCAACACCTTCATCAAATCCAAATTTGGAAAATAAACGAAAAGCTGCAGCAAGTCGTTGCTTTCTATGCAGGCGCTCGTCAGCCTTGTTAGTGAAGGTGGGGGGGCTTGGCATAGCTGGTGATGCACCGAGCTTTGATTGAAAATTTTCCATGCCGGACTTTGTTTCAGGTGCATTCATATTGTGTCTCCACTTTTCTGTAAAAATAGATGTACTTTTAATAATTAGGTACATATTACCCAACTTTTTAGTTTTTTTGGGGAATGCAAAGGAGATATTCATTGAGTAAACAAGAATTAGTTGAGGGTATTCAAAAACCGATGCCCAGAGCCTTGGTGGTTGGGGCTGGAGCAATTGGCGCTTTTTATGGACATGCTCTTTCGCTGGCTGGTATCGATGTGTCTGTGGTTTGTCGATCTGAATACCAGCAAGTTAGTACCAAAGGATATTCAATTTTGAGCGAGCAGCGTGGCGATGTAATTTTTGCGCCGCAGCAAACCATTAAGTCAGTCATTGATTATCAAGGAGGTGCCCCTGATTACTTGATATTGACTGTTAAAGTCACAGAGGGTGTTAAGCGCGTTGACCTAATTAAGTCAGCTGTAGGTCCAAATACGACTATTGTTTTGATTGAAAATGGGATTGAAATTGAGGAAGAAATAGCGCAAGCATTTCCAAATAATCCTCTGATTAGCTGTTTAGCTTTTGTTCAAGTCAGTCGAATTTCTCCTGGTGTGATTCGGCATTATGCATTTGGAGACTTGACCATCGGTAACTATCCTAAAGGCGTATCTAAAGAGTGTCAGTCTTTCTCAGATTATTTAGCTCAAGGTGGAATCAATGCGCCAGTTGTGCAGGATGTTGTTAACGCACGCTGGCAGAAGTGTGTCTGGAATGCTTCCTTCAATCCGGTATCCGTTATCGGTGGGCCTGCTGATACACATCAAATTTTGAATTTTTCTGAAGGAGAAAAATTAATTAGTGATTTGATGCATGAAGTAGTAGAGGTTGCAAAAGCGACTGGAAATAGCATTCCAGAGGCATTGATATCACATTACATTGAGGCAACCAAAA
>CAYFKO010000092.1:0-6436 GCA_964343765.1 uncultured Polynucleobacter sp.
GCAACTCGTTGATCCTCTTGGGTAGACAGGTAATTTGGCGCAATCTCTGGGGGAGTCCCAGGATCTTTAGAGGTAATGTGAACACTACCTCTAGAGGTTGGCCTCAAGTTACAAACACTCGCCGTAAATGCATTAAACGTATGCAAAGGGTCCCCAAATTTTTCTAGAGACAAAGGCTGAACGTGATATTGAACATTGGCTCTCGTGTTAGAAGATGAGCTGTAAGCAAAAGCACCCAATTGTGATGGGGCCATTGACATTGGTCCAGTACGCTTAAACACGTACTCCAAACCAATTAAAGCCTTACCAATCAATGAGTTAGCTTTTTTATTCAAGGTCGAAATGCCTTGTACCTCGTACACCATTCGTAATTGCAAATGATCTTGAAGGTTTTCACCAACACCTGGCAAATCGGAAATTACAGGAATGCCTAATTGATTTAAACGTTCGCCCTGACCAATCCCTGAGCGCTCTAATATTTGAACCGATCCGATGGACCCGGCAGACAAAATAACTTCTTTGTTACAGCTGGCAACATGAAGCCCTTCTTTACCATCGGCAAAAAACTCTATTCCCGTCGCTCTTTTTGTAGCAGCATCAAAAGTTACGCGATTTACCAAAGCACCGGTAATGAGGGTTAGGTTAGGACGCGAAGCCGCCGGCTTAATAAACGCCCTAGAAGAGTTTAAGCGCCAACCTTTACGTTGGTTAACATCAAAATAGCCGACACCAAAATTATCGCCTCGATTGAAGTCATCATTCGCAGGAATACCTTGCTCAATGGCGGCCTTTTTAAACTCATCCAGAATTTTCCAATTTAGACGCTGCTTCTCAACGCGCCACTCACCTCCAGAACCATGCCAAGCATTTGCGCCACCATGATAATCCTCAAATTGCTTATAACGCTCTAAAGAGCTTTCCCAAGACCAGGCATTATCTCCAGTAGCTTCAACCCAAGCATCGTAATCTTGCTTTTGTCCTCGCATGTAAATCATGCCATTGATGGAGGAACACCCACCCAATACTTTTCCGCGCGGATATAGCAAAGATCTGCCGTTTAAGCCTTTTTCATTTTTTGTTCTAAAACGCCAATCTGTTCTAGGGTTATCAATACAGTACAAATAGCCAACAGGAACATGAATCCACAAATAGTCATCTTTTCTGCCCGCCTCAATTAGCAAGACTGACACGTCAGGATTTTCAGTTAACCTGTTTGCTAACAAACAACCCGCACTTCCAGCGCCGACGATGATGAAATCGTATGATCCATGATTCATTTGTGTCTCCTAATTCGTAGCGTCTTAATTATTTTTTTATTGACGCCTGATAAACATTCCAAGCTTTTAATGCTTCCGCATCTAAATGATCGATTGCCAGTCTTTGTGCGCCTTGAATAATCAAGATTGCATAAGGTTTGGACAATGCGGTTACTTCCTTACAAAGCTCCAAAGCATCGCCTTGAGTAGGTGACAGAGTGCGCCAGTAGTTAATGGCGGCCTCTAGTTCAGAAATACTAATAAACAACATTGATTAATCCAACTGCAACATCGTGCCGCGACATTTTTTGTTACCGCAACGACATTCGTAATCCTTTTTGATGGATTTGGTAATTTTTCCATCAATACTTAAACTGTAATCGTAAAAAAGTTCTTCTTTAGGTTTGATATTTTTTTTAGCCACCAAGAAAACTCTTGAGCCCAATTTAGCATCATCAATCTCAATAGCTTCACAATTTGGCTTACAAGAGTGATTTATCCAACGTGCAGCATTACCTTTATTTTTTGCATCAATGACGTTGCCATTTTCTAAAGAGAAATAAAAGGTATGGTTAGGCTGTAATGGATCATGTGGGTGACGACGAATTGCTTCTTTCCAAGAAATTCGTTCCCCCTTGTACTCAATTAAACACTCGCCCTTTTTGAGCTTGGTTTCTGCAAAAACACCTCTTCCATGAATGGGTGAATTTTTAACTTTGATTCTCGAAGAATCAATTATTTTTTTTGCTAAATTAGACATCAATATTTCTTGCAATTAACGCATTAGATTCAATAAATTCACGACGCGGTTCAACATCATCACCCATTAAGGTTGTAAACGTTAAATCTGCATTAATAGCATCTTCAATTTGTACCTTTAATAAAGTACGTGTTTGCGTATCCATCGTTGTTTCCCAAAGTTGACTTGGGTTCATTTCACCAAGACCTTTGTAACGCTGGCGAGAAACCGTTCTCTCGGCCTCGGATAGCAACCATGCAATTGCCTCTTGAAAACTTGAAACGGCGATTTCTTTAAAGTTTTTCTCAGGATCTCCGCGCCTTACTTTAGAGCCTGCGCCAATTTGGCTCGCTAATGAATTTGAGAAACTTCTAATCGATTGATAGTCGGCACCATGAACAAAATCTGAATTAACAACAGAGATTTTCACGTTGCCATGAACCCTTCTTGAAACAAGTAAACGGAATCGTTCCGTACGCTCATCTTTTTGAACAATGATGTCTAGATTTTGACTATCGTCTCCAAGACGCTTTAATAAGGATTGTTTTAAATTATTCGCTGAGGTGTTTGCGGCAACCTCTGTGTCTAAATCTAATTCAACATCTTCGCTAACAGAACGCAAAACATCCGCATCCATTGTGCGTGATAAACGATCAATTACATGCTGAGTTAATTGATAGCTATTTGCTAACTCTTCAAGTTTTACATTTTCAAAAACATCGCCATTAGCGTTTGTTATTTGTGCACCAGTCAATGCAATTTGCATTAAATACGTCGAAAGCGCAGCATCATCTTTAATATATTGCTCTGATTTACCATGCTTAACTTTGTATAAAGGTGGTTGAGCAATATAAATATGACCTCGCTCGATTAACTCAGGCATTTGACGATAGAAGAATGTCAAAAGGAGCGTACGAATATGGCTACCATCAACGTCAGCATCGGTCATGATGATGATACGGTGATAACGTAGTTTTTCAACGTTATATTCTTCTTTACCAATACCTGTGCCTAAAGCCGTAATTAAAGTAACAACCTCTTGGCTTGAAAGCATCTTGTCAAAACGCGCTTTCTCAACGTTTAAGATTTTTCCTTTTAGAGGCAAAATTGCTTGGAATTTACGATCACGACCTTGCTTAGCCGAACCACCCGCAGAATCACCCTCCACGATAAATAGTTCAGAGTTGGCGGGATCTTTTTCTTGGCAATCTGCAAGCTTTCCAGGTAAACCAAGCCCATCTAATACGCCTTTACGACGCGTCATCTCACGAGCACGTCGAGCAGCTTCTCGTGCACGAGCCGCTTCAATAATTTTTGAACAAATAATTTTGGCGTCTTGTGGATTTTCTGCCAAAAAATCTGTCAATGCCGCAGACACCACTTCTTCAACAGGTCCCCGAACTTCACTTGAAACCAATTTATCTTTAGTTTGGCTTGAGAATTTTGGCTCAGGCACTTTTACAGACAAAATACACGTCAAACCTTCACGCATATCATCGCCTGAAATCTCAACTTTTGCTTTTTTAGCTAAATCATTTTCATCAATGTATTTATTGATGACACGCGTCATAGCTGCGCGCAAACCTGTTAAATGTGTACCGCCATCTCTTTGT
Organism: uncultured Polynucleobacter sp.; assembly: GCA_964343765.1. Taxonomy (GTDB): domain Bacteria; phylum Pseudomonadota; class Gammaproteobacteria; order Burkholderiales; family Burkholderiaceae; genus Polynucleobacter. The sequence goes on from CAYFKO010000092.1 coordinate 3,609, forward strand.
GGAATATTGTTGGTAAAACATAAAACTTGTTCGTTATAGCCATCATTCCATTGCATTGCTACTTCAGTTGTAATTTGGCCACCAATATCGGATGGACGCTCACCCGTTGAATAAAAAATATTCGGATGAAGAACTGTTTTAGATTTGTTAATGTATTCAACAAAGCCTTTAACACCACCAGAGAAAGCAAAATCTTCTTCTTTCCCAGATCGTTCATCAACAACGCGAATGTGAACACCATTATTTAAGAAAGAAAGTTCACGAATTCGTTTTACAAGAATTTCATAATGAAATTCAATCTTGCCGAAAATTTCTTCATCGGCCATAAAATGAACTTCTGTACCTCTTGTGTCGGTTGTCCCAATTTTAGGAATTGGAGAAATTGAAACGCCATTTTCAACTTCAATGGTTCGGTTTTGAACAATTCCTCGTCCAAACTCCATAAAGTGTGTGTGACCATCACGACGAACTGTTAAGCGTAACCATTTAGATAATGCATTAACGCAACTTACACCAACGCCATGTAAGCCGCCCGAAACTTTATAACTATTTTGGTCAAACTTACCACCAGCATGCAACTCAGTCATAACGATTTCAGCTGCACTTCGTTTTGGCTCATGTTTATCGTCAAATTTAACTCCAGTCGGAATTCCGCGACCATTATCAATAATGGAAATAGAGTTATCTGTATGAATTGTTACCGTAATTTCAGAACAATGACCGGCGAGTGCCTCATCAATTGAGTTATCTAAAACTTCAAAAACCAAATGATGAAGACCCGTTCCATCGGAAGTATCTCCGATGTACATACCTGGTCTTTTTCTTACTGCTTCTAAACCCTCAAGAATCTGAATTGAGGATGCGCTGTACTGATCTGATGCTGATTTAATATCTGTGGTCATTTATTTTCTTACTTAGATGCGCATTGGCATTACTACATATTTGAAATTGTCATCACTTGGTAGAGTGATCAAAGCACTACTATTAGAATCACCCAAACTAATTTGAACTTCTTCTGCTTTCAAATTAGCTAATACGTCTAATAAATATGAGACGTTAAAACCAATATCGATTTCGTCGCCAGAATAAGATGTTTCAATATCTTCTTGCGCTTCTTCCTGTTCTGCATTGGTTGATTGAACAGTCAAACAATTATTTTTCAAAGAACAACGAATACCTTTAAATTTATCCGTCGTTAAAATTGCAGCACGTTGAAGAGCTGCTTGCAAAATATCACGCTTAACCACTAGAGAATTTTTATGTCCTTTAGGAATTACGCGTTGATAGTCTGGGAACTTACCCTCAACTAATTTTGATAACAACTCAATAGATCCAAATGTAAATTTAACTTGATTTGACGTTAATTGAATATTAAGTGGTTCATCAGAATCATCAAGAAGATGTTGACACTCCAAAATTGTTTTTCTTGGAACAATTACTTCTAAACGTTCTGTATTACCTGCAACTGCTTGTTCAAGAATAATTTGACCAAACGCTAAACGATGACCATCGGTTGCAACAGCAATTAAATTTTTTCCTTCCAAAACAAACAACATACCGTTTAAGTAATAACGAATATCTTGCTGTGCCATTGCAAAGTAGACTTGGCTAATAAGTTGTTTAAACAGTTTTTGAGGGACTGAAAAAGAAGATGCATTATCTGAACTCTCTTGCATCGTCGGAAACTCATTAGCTGCTAATGTTTGTAAAGTAAAGCGACTCTTTCCACTTTGAACAACCATGCGGCTGTCTTTCAAACTCAAATTAACAGGACCTTCTGGTAATGCACGCAAGATATCTAATAATTTTCTTGCACCAACCGTTGTACTTGCATCATCATCACCAACACCAAAATCTGCATATGTGGTGATTTGAATTTCAATGTCAGTAGAAACAAATGCAATTTTGTCTTTTTGTTTTCTAAGCAATAAATTTGCAAGAATTGGCAATGTGTGACGACGCTCAACAATGCCACTTACAACTTGAAGTGGTTTTAAAAGTGTGTCACGTGATGTGCTGACCAATTGCATATTAAGTATCCTAAATAAGAATATATTTTTAAATTAGTAGTAGTAATAAAGCGCGCTTTTTCAGTGGATAACTAAGAAATACATTTTAAAACAGCGGGTTACAAAAAACAAAGTCTGTTGATAACATCTGTATAACTCTTGGATAACTTCTGAATAACTATTTCAATACCCCTATTTTGCATTAAAACTCGAAGTAATCCACAAATAGTCAACAGCTTATACAGGGCTTATCCACATACTTATACATAACTTATCCACAGCCTTATACACAGGGCCATTAGCTCTTCAAAGTTTGTTCAAGTACGTGTAATTCATGGTTTAGATGACTATCGTGTAATCGTTCATCTGCAATCTTACGTACGGCATGTAAAACGGTGGTGTGGTCTCTTCCTCCAAAGAGCTCTCCAATCTCAGGTAAGCTTTTTTGAGTTAATTCTTTCGCAATGTACATCGCAATTTGACGCGGCTTTGCAATATTTGCCGGTCTCTTTTTAGAGTACATATCTGCAACTTTAATGTTGTAGAAATCTGCCACCGCTTTTTGAATATTTTCTACAGAAATTTGCCTATTTTGAATAGACAACAAGTCTTTAAGGGCCTCACGAGCCACATCGATATTGACCTCTTTACCGTGAAAGCGAACAAAGGCCAAAATCTTTCTTAAAGCCCCTTCTAATTCACGAATATTGCTTCTTAAGTGTTTTGCAATAAAGAATGCAACATCTTCAGACATCGGTACTGCTTCTGCATTCGCTTTTTTCATCAAAATAGCAACGCGCATTTCAAGTTCGGGTGGCT
>CAYFKO010000093.1:0-6375 GCA_964343765.1 uncultured Polynucleobacter sp.
TTATTGCGGTATTAAGTGCTAAGCGCTCACCCATATTTCCAGATGTCGCCACTATTGCTGAGAGTGGTTTTCCTGGATTTGAAGCATCCGTATGGTATGGCATCGTAGCGCCAGTTGGAACGCCTAAGGCGATTGTTGACCGATTGCATGCGGAAGTTCAAAAAGCACTAGGTACTCAAGAAATCAAAGAGCGCATGGCGTCTGTTGGTGGGGAAGTAAATCCTGGTTCTGTCGATATGTTTCGTAAATTAATTCATGATGAGCGTGTTCGTTATGAGAAATTGGTACGTGAAGCAAACATCAAGCCCGATTAATTTGTGAGATTCTTTAGTCGAGAAAGTCCACTTATGCTGAAAAAGCTAGTTTCAATTTTTGGGCTGGTTTTCATACTGAGTGCCTGTCAGGGGTATTTTCAAACCCAAGAAGTTAGAGCACCGGTTAAGCTAAATCAGCAGGAAATTCTTACTCGATTAGCACCAAAAGGTGTCCTAAAAGTAGGGCTCTATGAAGGTAGTCCTACTTCATTTCTGAGGGGTAGAACAGAGAAAGATCATCGAGGATTAGGTTATGAGCTTGGTGCTCAACTTGCGAAAGAACTTGGCGTGTCTTATGAGCCTGTAATTTATTCTAAAAATGCTGATGTGTTTGAGGGTATGAAAAAAGGGGAGGTACAAGTACTCTTTACAAATGCCACCCCAGATCGAGCCCAGCAATTTGAATTTACCAATTATTTTTTACGAGTAGAGCAGAGTTATCTAACCAGGCCGGGAAGTTCAATCAAAGGTATTTCAGACATTGATCAACCAGACATAAAAATTGGTGTCAGTATTGGAAGTACTTCTCAAAAATTTTTGAGTAAGACCCTCAAAGAGGCAAGGGTTTTGCCGATCAAAAGTTTGGCAGAGGCTGAAGTTCAACTTCGTCAAGGTGAAATTGATGCATTTGCTACCAATAAATCGATTTTGTTTGAATTGTCAGATAAGTTGCCAAATTCCAAAGTGCTCGAAGGAGCTTGGGGCTATGAGCAATTCTCTGCTGGGGTAGTAAAAGATAATAAAGGCACCATTGATTATCTAAATGCCTTCGTTAAAAAGCAGATAGAGTCAGGATTTGTAGCTAATTTAATTAAGCGCTCGGGCATTCGTGGCGCAATTTAAAAGCCAGAGCACCAAAATCCATTAGAATGTCGCATGTAAAACATTCTTATGTTTTAGGAGACGTGGCCGAGTGGTCGAAGGCACTCCCCTGCTAAGGGAGCATCTGGGCAAAACCTGGATCGGAAGTTCGAATCTTCTCGTCTCCGCCAGTTTTATTTACCTTCGTCAGCCATCGCTTTATAAACGCTCGGAAAGCAGCTCAAGAAAATATAACTAGGCATTTGTTCTGGCTTCATATCATCCAAGGCCGCGTAAATTTCTTTGCGAACTTCACTAATCGTATGCGTATCAGTTTTTTCCATTGCCTTGATTAATTTCTGAGCAATCGAATCGTTTTCAATATCCACACCATAGGTCATTTTGATTTTAGCCAGAAAAGCACCATAGGTGCTCGCAAACTGCATATCAGCGACAAACCCATGATGCTGACTTGGGTGATGTTGCATAAGCTTGACGGCTTCCTGTTGGCAGTCTTTATAAATATCACGTAGTTTTTGAAGTATTTCTGGATTATTCATGGTGTCTCATTCGGGAAGCTTCCATCGACATAATACCAACGACCGTCCTCTTTCACGAAATTGCTGATTTCATGCAGGCGATGTGCGCGACCGCTCAAGCGATACGTTGCAATAAATTCAACGGTGCCAGATGTCTCGGATTCGCTGGCGTGTTTAATCGTCAAACTAATCCATTTCTGCGAAGGTGGATTATCAAATAAGGGGGGTGGAGGTCGAGTGCTGGTATGCCAAGTACTCAGTAGATAAGGTTCTAATCCAAGGGCAAAGGCGCTATAGCGCGAGCGCATGAGCTGTTCAGGTGACTGTGCCACATTTAGGCCTTTATGGAGCAATTCACAGCAATCCTGATAAAGCGGTGAGCCACAAGGGCAGGCTAATTTGGAGGATTTAGACATATTGGCATTGTAAAAGCGAAAACTTCAAAGAAGCTTTAAAGTTAACCACTATGAATCCCCCAGTTTTGTATTCGTATCGACGTTGTCCGTATGCTATGCGAGCCCGAATGGCTCTGCGGCTTGCCCAAATTTCTGTCGAAATTCGGGAGATTTCACTTCGTGAAAAACCAAGGTCGATGCTAGCCTTATCGCCTAAAGGCACGGTGCCAGTTTTGCACTTAAGCGATGGGCAAGTGATCGATGAAAGTCTCGATATTATGAAGTGGGCATTAATCAATGCAGAGGATCCTGGCCTTCAGTTAATGTATTACGATAAATTCGATCAAGCATTAATGAATCAAGTTATTGCAGCGAATGATGGGGCATTCAAGCGCTTACTGGATTGTTATAAGTACCCAGAGCGATACCCCGAAACTACGCGTGAACAAACGCTCGCTGACATTGAAAAAAATCACTTAGAACCCCTAGAGGATCAATTAAGTAAATATGCGTATCTGCTAGGTGATCAAGCTAGTCTGGTAGATCTGGCCATTTTCCCATTCATACGACAATTTTCGAAGGTCGATGATGTTTGGTTTTTAGGTTCACCATATAAATCAATCAAGCGTTGGCTTAATTACTGGCTTGAGTCCAATTTATTTTTGGATGTCATGAAAAAATATCCTACTTGGAAAGAAAGTACTCATTAATGGCAATGCAAGAAATTATCCCAATTTTCCCTTTAGGTTCGACCTTATTTCCAATGGGATTATTGCCCTTGAAGATATTTGAGGTGCGTTATCTCGACATGATTAATCAATGTGTAAAAAATGACACGGGATTTGGTGTGGTGACGATTGAGACAGGGTCTGAAGTTAGAAGGCCAGAAGAGAAAGTGGCGATTTATGAACATGGCACTTTAGCGACATTGGCGCAATTCGATGTTATCAAGCCTAATCTGTATATGATCTTGGCCGAAGGTACAAAGCGATTCAAAGTCCTTCACAAAGAGCAGCAAGCTAATGGTTTATGGATTGCAAATGTGGAGTATTTAGAGCCTGATCCCGTGACGCCAATTCCACCTGAACTCAATTTATCGGTCGAAATTCTCAAAGATTTGATTGAGGTTCACGAAGATCAAGCAGGATCTGTTCCGCCTTTGCCTTTTAATCCCCCGTATCAATTTGAGGACTGTGCGTGGGTAGCTAATCGATGGGCAGAGTTGTTGCCGTTAACGCCAGGACAACGTCAACATTTGTTATCGATGGAAAACCCACGGTTGCGGCTTGATCTAGTTTCTGAGCTTTTAGAAGAGATGGGGATTGCTCAATCTAGGCCTAATCAATAAGTGTTCATTATGACGATTGACGAACTGAAGATCCTTTTAGATGGTTGGCTTGCTAATCAAGTCGAAACGAGTGAGATGGTCGAAGCATTTCGAACGTTTTATAAAACAAGCCAATTGCCAGAAAAATACGGAGCTGCTCTAGAGGGTTTACTCGAGCGTATTGAATCAGCCTCTTTATTTACAGAAGAAAGTTGTTCGTTCAGTCGGCAAGACTTAAGTGCTTCTTTTCAATTTTGGCTAGAAAAAGCTGGGGCGCAACTTAAAGCTTAATTTGTCACTGCCAGAGATTCTTGAAGAATTTTTTCCATCGCTTTTGCGAGTTCAATGTCGGACTGAGTGAGTCCTTGAACATCATGTGTTGATAGGGTAACTTCAACGGTATTCCAAACATTGAACCACTCAGGATGATGATTGATTTGTTCAGCGACTTGAGCAACTTTAGTCATCCAAGTAAACGCTTGCTCAAAATCAGAAAATACAAATTTCTTATAAATCGCGTCGCGACCTGGAATAGGTTCCCAGCCCGGAAGAATATTCTTGAGTTGTTGGCGATCAGACGAAGATAACAGTGTGCGCATGACCGATATCTAATCATGAAATGAAATGACGTGCAGAAAGCTCCCCTCGTTACCCCTATTTTCATTAGGGTAATTAATCGATTTAATTTGATACAGTTTTGGTATGAACCCTGTTAATCCCAAAAAGTTGTTGCTGAGTAAGTGGACGGCAACTAAGCCGACCAAAAAGGAAAAGCATTTTTTGGTGATTAAATTGATCGAGCCAGAGGACGGGTCGCCGATTGAGTTTATCGAATTGCAGGCTGTGTATTCAAATAATGTTTATCAAATCGCTTGGCGCGAACTTGCGAACTTAGAGAAGTGGAAAATAGGTTGGGTTTAGTTCTTGCCGTTGCGTTTGAGGTAAGCAAATACGAAAATACCCGCAATAATCACGATCCAGAAAAAGATATTAAAAATAAAAATCAGGGTGCCAATCACCGTTAAGGCGATTCGTTTGGCTTTATCAAGCGGCTTATAGTAAACCTCCATGACGGGCCCTAGAACACGCTGAATTACCCAGTGGGTAACATAAGCGCCTAAGCCCACTAGGATAAAGAAAATAGCGAATCGCATAATCACTCCTTTAAGTCTTTAGCTACAAGTTTATACAAGAATTTGATTTATAGGACTTTGCATTCGTATAGCACGGACTGAATTTCTAATATGCCTTGGCTTGGCGTAAAACGTATAGGGGCATCTTGAGTTTGAGCTGAACAAGAGCTTGAAAAATAACTTTTTGGACCAAGGCTGCCGCAAAAAAGAAATGTTTCCTGGTTAATGCGCATTTGGCTTCCATCGAGAACCATGCTCAATTTAGGCGTGGCGTCTGAACTGCAATGCCAAGTTGTGTAATCATGACGACTACAGGCAGTCATGGAAAAAACAAAGCAAGAAACGAAACTTAGCAAAACGCTAATTTTTACTAAAATTTTCATATGGATACAAAGTTAAATGACAAATCTACGTGGATGCTAAAACGTAATTGTTCATTTTCCCCTAAACAATTAGGTTTATTTTATTTGGCTCAGTCAGCATTTGCATTGTCCGTCGCCTTCTTTTTTTACCTCAGAGGGGCATGGGTAGTCTCTATTTTTACAGCGATTGAGTTAACGGTTTTGGCGATTGCATTACTTATTTATGCAAGGCACACAACGGATTATGAATGTATTCAATTCAGCGAAGGGACTTTGATCATTCGAATTTCCTCGTTAGGGAGTGTTACTGAACATCGTTGTAATCCACTTTGGGTCAGAATCGGTAAAGAATTGAATAAACGGCAATTAATTACAGTTTCTTACCAAAGACATGAATGGCAGTTGGGGCAATATCTAAGAGTAGAGCAGCGTTTAAACTTATTAAATGAATTACGGGACGCCTTAAGGCATTATTCTTAGAACTATCAATCGAAATAGACAAGTAAAACAATGACAACTCAATTTCCAGTTCAATTTAAAGGTAGTCGTCTAGCTAGGTGGATCTTAGGTCTGTTTGGATGGACTGTTAAGTTTCGTGGTTTGCCAGGAAAGCATGGTGTATTGGTAGTTTATCCACACACTTCGAACGTTGATTTCTTTGTGGGCATCTTGGCTAAATGGGCGATTGGCATTGAGTTGCACTATTTAGCGAAGGATAGTTTGTTCAAAATCCCTTTGGTAGGTCCTTGGTTGCGTTATTTGGGCGGTCGCCCCGTTATTCGCTCTAGTCCACAAGGTTATGTGGATGGACTCGTAAAAGAAATGCATGACGCTCCGTATTTTTGGGTGGTAATTACGCCAGAGGGCACGCGCAAGCGAACGCCAGGATGGCGAAGTGGCTTTTATCGGTTAGCCTGCAAGGCAAAGGTACCGATGGGCATGGCCTTTATTGATTACCGCAAGAAAGAGGTTGGTATCACGGACTTCTTTGAGGCTACTGGGGATGAGGTGGAGGACTTAAAGACTCTGCAAGACTATTACGAGCATAAAGAGGGATTTCATAAGCATCACATGGCGCCAATTGTATTTTGGCGACCCCCTGGTAGATAATTTATCTATATAAAACATATAGTTAGTGGAATTACAACAATTAGTGCCTATCTCCCTTGACATACTGTATAAATATACAGTATTCTGTTTTTAATTCTTCACGGGAGACCTTAATATGAAATCAATGACATTTAGCCTCAAATCATTTTTAGTTTGGTTGGTATTTGATGAGGGCATGGGTGAGTGGCAACAAAAAGAGTGGGTTTGTAGTTCAAAACGATAAGTTTCAAGATCCACCGTTTTTGTTTCACGTTTTGTATTAAGAACTAACTGCCTACACCCTGCAGTAACGGGATTCTTAAGAAACGAATGCAATTCGTTGTAGAATATCGGATTCTGCGGTGGCTGTAGCTCAGTTGGTAGAGTCCAGGATTGTGATTCCTGTTGTCGTGGG
>CAYFKO010000094.1:0-1469 GCA_964343765.1 uncultured Polynucleobacter sp.
TAATTAATTTATCAGATTCTACAAAAACTAAACGGGAGTTTAACTCCCGTTTAGCTCCAATGTCATTGGAAATTACAGCATTGCTTTAAGCAATTTAGCCATTTCTGAAGGATTGCGTGTTACCTTGAATCCGCACTCTTCCATGATTGCCAATTTTGCATCCGCAGTATCTTCACCACCAGAAATCAATGCGCCTGCATGGCCCATACGTTTTCCAGCTGGCGCTGTTACGCCTGCGATAAAGCCAACGACTGGTTTTTTCATATTCTCTTTGCACCAACGAGCTGCATCTGCCTCGTCAGGTCCACCGATTTCACCAATCATGATGACTGCATCTGTATCTGGATCATCATTAAACGCTCTCATCACATCAATGTGTTTTAAGCCATTAATTGGATCGCCACCGATACCAACAGCAGAAGATTGACCTAAACCAATTTCAGTTAACTGAGCAACTGCTTCGTATGTCAATGTACCTGAACGGCTAACCACACCAATACGACCTTTACGGTGGATGTGGCCAGGCATGATACCAATCTTGATTTCATCTGGAGTGATTAAACCTGGGCAGTTAGGGCCAAGCAACAAGGTTTTCTTGCCGCCTTTAGCTTCTTTTTCTTTCATCTTGTTGCGAACTTCTAACATGTCGCGAACAGGAATACCTTCAGTAATACAGATTGCTAAATCTAAGTCAGCTTCAACAGCTTCCCAAATAGCAGCTGCAGCACCTGCAGGTGGAACATAAATTACAGAAACCGTTGCACCAGTTTCTTTAGCAGCTTCTTTCACTGAACCAAAGATTGGAATATCAAAGATTTTTTCGCCAGCTTTTTTCGGATTAACACCTGCTACGAAACATTCTTTACCGTTTGCGTATTCTTGGCATTTCTCAGTATGGAACTGACCTGTTTTACCTGTAATCCCTTGTGTGATTACGCGTGTATTTTTATTGATCAAAATAGACATTATGTATTCCTTTATCGACCTTATTTAACCGCGGCAACAACTTTAGTTGCAGCCTCTGCCATCGTGTCAGCACTGATGATTGGCAACCCAGATTCAGCAAGCATCTTCTTGCCTAACTCTTCGTTTGTACCTTTCATTCTGACCACTAAAGGAACAGATAAGTTCACTGCTTTACATGCAGTGATCACGCCGTCAGCAATCACGTCACAACGCATGATGCCGCCGAAAATATTCACCAAGATTGCTTTCACACTCTTGTTTTTCAACATGATCTTAAATGCTTCCGTTACTTTCTCAGCCGTTGCACCACCACCAACGTCCAAGAAGTTTGCTGGCTCGCCACCGAACAACTTAATGGTGTCCATTGTTGCCATCGCTAAACCAGCACCATTCACTAAGCAACCAATGTTGCCGTCGAGTGAAATGTATGCCAAATCAAATTTAGAAGCTTCAACTTCAGCTGGATCTTCTTCATCTAAGTCACGATAGGCGACGATTTCTGG
>CAYFKO010000094.1:1632-6363 GCA_964343765.1 uncultured Polynucleobacter sp.
TCAACGAGTGATGCATCTGTTTGCATATAAACTTTGTACAAGTTAGCAAGCACTTCCTTAGCTTGAGCTTGTGACGCCTCTGGAACGCCAATGCCTTTTACTAACTTATCTGCGTCAGCAGAAGTCAAGCCTTCCAATGGATTTACGAAAGCTTTGATAATTTTTTCAGGAGTTTTAGCAGCAACTTCTTCAATATCCATACCGCCTTCACTTGAAGCCATGACCACTACGGATTGAGTTGCGCGGTCAGTCAAGATACCAACGTAATACTCTTTCTTAATGTCTGCGCCATCTTCAACTAACAAGCGACGTACTAATTGACCCTCTGGTCCAGTTTGGTGTGTCTTCAATTGCATACCGAGAATATCGGTTGCATATTTTTTAACCTCATCCAAGCTCTTGGCTACTTTCACGCCACCGCCCTTGCCGCGACCGCCTGCATGAATTTGGGCTTTAACCACCCAAACGGAGCCACCTAATTTTTCAGCAGCTTTGACAGCCTCGTCCACGCTAAATGCGGGAATACCGTTAGGTACTGGCACGTTAAATTGGCGCAGAATCTCTTTGCCTTGGTACTCATGGATCTTCATTGAAACTCCCTTTTATTGAACGCTTAAATTTATTTCAAATATTGGAAACCTAAATTATCCTGTTTTTTTAGATGCACTCGACATTTTTGGCATTTCAACAGGTTCAAGTGGGGCTCCGTACCATACAGAATGGTACTTTTTGACCGCTTCACCATCTGTACGAAGTGCATGACATCGGTTCAACTGAAATGGCATTTGTGCTGCTTGAGGCTTTTTTTCGGCAGTTTCATGTTCTGTGTGATAGTCGGCTATTTTGTAAAGAATTCCTGCAAAAGCCTGAACTGCTGCTGTAGGCAATATATTGCATAACTCAGAAATGTGAGTGCAGCCCTTTATCCCAGCAAATCGCTCCTTTACTGCGGATCTGAAGCCTCTCATCAGGTTTAAACCTACCAGTTGTTCATACTGTGGGCCGATTGTGTCGCACTGCCCCGGGTATGGCACATCCAAGGACTCAGCCTTAGCTGCCAAAATGTCCATCTGATTATTAATAGTGACGGTCAGACGCATGCGATGGATCGGCAGCCCAGCAGCCCTTGGGCCCGCTGCCAATTTGAACTCAATCCCTTTGACATCCAGTAATTCCGCTTCAATGTCCCACAAATCATCATCACGACGGAAAACTTCTGCCTGAATGGTCCGCTTCTGAACAGATTGACGGTTTACTTTTGGGGAACTAGCGTTTGACATCCCTCTAGTCTAGCACTTTAGAGTAGCTAAACTAGGGTTTTCCCTCGAACAATTTTTGACACAACTTCTGAACTAAAACCTTTGCTTGCCAAATACCTAGCTTGACGCGCTAATTCCTTGGGCTCAGATGCAGGCGTACCAAATTTTCGCTCCCAAAGTTCCTTTGCCCGATCAAATTCAGTAGCCTTTAATTGCTCAATTAACTCCTGACTAGTCGCCGAATCAATTTTGTTTTGCTTAAGCTCTTGAATGATTCGTAACTGACCGTAGCGTTCTGCACGCCTTCGAACTAAATTCTCTGCAAAGCGAGCATCGGATTGCAAATCTTTCGCCTGTAATTTTTTTAACACTTCCTCAATCTCTTCGATTGATTCTGCGTAAGGCTTTAATTTCCGAATTAACTCTTCACGACTATGTTCGCGATTAGATAGAAAGCGAATAGCACGAGCCAGCAGACTTGGCTGCTGGCTCTTCTTTTTTAGAGGTGTTTCTGAACTATCAGACGTCACTTGGCTCGACAACATCCTCATCAACGTCTGTCAACACCACAGCACCGCCTTTAACACCAAGTTTCTCGCGAATTTTGGCTTCAATTTCTTTTGCCAATGCTGGATTCTCACGAAGGAATTCACGAGCATTGTCCTTACCCTGACCAATCTTCTCGCCGTTATAGGCATACCAGGCGCCCGATTTATCGACAATATCAGCTTCAACACCCATATCGATAATCTCACCTTCACGTGAAATACCCTGTCCATACATGATGTCAAAAATAGCTTCTCTAAATGGCGGCGAAACTTTGTTTTTCACAACCTTCACACGCGTTTCATTACCAATCACTTCATCGCCTTTTTTAATACTGCCGATACGACGAATATCCAAACGCATCGAGGCATAGAACTTCAACGCATTACCGCCCGTCGTAGTTTCTGGCGATCCAAACATCACACCAATTTTCATACGAATTTGGTTAATAAAAATAACCATTGAATTCGTACGCTTGATAGTGCCGGTCAATTTTCTTAAAGCCTGACTCATCAAACGTGCCTGCAATCCAGGCAATGAGTCGCCCATATCACCTTCAATTTCTGCTTTTGGAACCAAGGCCGCTACGGAGTCAATCACAATTAAATCAATCGAACCTGAACGAACCAGTGCGTCAGCGATTTCTAAAGCCTGCTCACCTGTGTCTGGCTGCGAAATTAAAAGATTATTGATATCCACGCCTAATTTGGCAGCATATTGAACATCTAGGGCATGCTCCGCATCAATAAACGCGCAGGTACCACCTAGTTTTTGCATTTCAGCAACGGCATGCAAAGTTAAGGTTGTTTTACCGGAAGACTCTGGGCCATAAATCTCAATCACGCGACCACGTGCCAAGCCACCAACACCAAGAGCAATATCTAAACCTAAAGAGCCTGTAGAAACGACTTGAATATCTTGAGCAATTTCTGCATCGCCCAAGCGCATGATTGATCCCTTACCAAATTGCTTCTCAATTTGAGCAAGTGCAGCTGACAACGCTTTTTGCTTGTCGCCCGTCATCCCCGCAAACTCTGTCCCCTGAGATGAAGCTGCTGCTTTAGATTTTTTGTTATCCATGATTTTCCCTAATAGTTTCCGAAAGTTACGTTAATACAGTAGTTACGATGTAAGTACTGTATATAAAAACAGTACTCAATGCAAGTATTTTTAACCTATTTAACAAATTACCCCAAAAACAGGTTTTTCGTTGTATTTACGTCAATATAACCAATCAAAAGGCTCTAAGTACCTTAGAACACTTAAGAATTTTCTGAATCGTTTGTCAGATTGAAGCCAAAGGAACGCTCAATTTAAGGTAAATTGCTCAGGAATTACCCTTATTTGTTGATTTACTTGAGAAAAGTAACCGCATAATCGCCCTCGTAGTACTTATTTTGGTAAAACTTTAGTTAGGAGTAAACCATGGCAACATCACAAAAAGCCGCCCCAATGACGGCAGAAGAACGCAAGGTTATCTTTGCCTCTTCACTCGGTACCGTTTTCGAGTGGTATGACTTTTATCTTTATGGCTCACTCGCAGCAATTATTGCTAAACAGTTCTTCTCAGGACTCGATGCAGGATCTGCGTTCATCTTCGCGCTTTTAGCGTTCGCAGCAGGCTTTATCGTGCGCCCATTTGGTGCATTGGTATTCGGTCGCTTAGGCGATTTGATTGGTCGAAAATATACATTCTTGGTCACAATCTTGCTGATGGGTGCTTCGACATTCATCGTAGGTTTGTTACCTGGATACGACACAATCGGCGTTGCAGCTCCAGTCATCTTGATTGTTTTACGTATGCTTCAAGGTTTGGCGCTTGGCGGTGAATACGGTGGTGCTGCAACATACGTTGCTGAGCACGCTCCACAAGGCAAACGTGGCGCTTATACAGCTTGGATTCAAACAACAGCTACTTTAGGTTTGTTCTTGTCATTGCTTGTGATTTTGTTCACACGTGAATTCACAGGACCAAATTTTGATGTTTGGGGCTGGCGTGTTCCATTCCTCGTCTCAATCCTCTTGCTTGCTGTTTCTGTTTACATCCGTTTATCGATGAACGAATCACCAGCATTCCAAAAAATGAAATCTGAAGGCAAGCTTTCTAAAGCACCTTTGACTGAAGCATTTGGTCAATGGAAAAACTTGAAGATTGTCATCTTGGCATTGATTGGTCTTGTTGCTGGTCAAGCAGTGGTTTGGTATACAGGTCAGTTCTATGCTCTCTTCTTCATCACGCAAGTGTTGAAAGTAGATGCTAAGACCGCCAACCTTTTGATTGCAGGCTCATTGGTAATCGGCACACCATTCTTCATCTTCTTCGGCTCACTCTCAGATAAGATCGGCCGTAAATTGGTGATTATGTTGGGCTTATTGTTAGCGATCATTACTTATATCCCTAACACTCCAGTCTCAATCTTCAATGCATTGACACACTACGCAAACCCAGCGTTAGAAAAAGCAATGGCTACAGCGCCAGCAACTATTACTGCTGACGTTTCAGAATGTACTTTCCAGTTCAACCCAACAGGTACTGCGAAGTTCACAAGCTCTTGCGATATCGCTAAACAAGTGATGGCAGGTAACTCTGCTAGTTACTCCACAGTTCCTGCTCCAGCTGGTACTGTAGCGAAAGTCAAGATTGGTGATAAAGAGATCGAGGGCTACACATCAAAAGGTCTTTCAGCAGATGAGGCAAAAGCAAAAGATGCCGCATTCAAGAAAGATATTCGTGAGGCTTTGAATGCTGCTGGTTACCCAACAAAGGCTGACCCAGCACAAATCAATATCCCAATGGTCTTGCTCTTGTTAGTGATCCTCGTGATCTATGTAACGATGGTTTATGGTCCAATCGCAGCTTACTTGGTTGAATTGTTCCCAACACGTATTCGTTACACATCTATGTCATTGCCATACCACATTGGTA
>CAYFKO010000095.1:0-6342 GCA_964343765.1 uncultured Polynucleobacter sp.
CCCAGTTTTATGACAAAGTCCCAAGCAAATTTGCCAATTACACAGAAGCAGATTTTGCCAAAGGCGGCTTCCGAGTCGTCCCCCCAGCCATAGCTCGTCGCGGTTCATATATTGCCAAAAACGTCGTTTTAATGCCTTCTTATGTCAATATTGGGGCCTACGTTGACGAGGCTACCATGGTTGATACCTGGGCAACGGTTGGATCTTGTGCTCAAATCGGTAAAAATGTTCACCTTTCTGGGGGCGTTGGTATTGGTGGCGTCTTAGAGCCTATTCAAGCTGGCCCAGTCATTATTGAAGATAACTGCTTCATCGGCGCACGCTCCGAAGTCGTAGAAGGTGTCATCATTGAAGAGAATAGCGTTCTGTCCATGGGCGTTTATATTGGCCAAAGTACAAAAATCTATGATCGCGAAACTGGTGAAATTCACTATGGCAGAGTTCCAGCTGGATCCGTGGTTGTTCCAGGCTCTCTCCCATCAGCTGATGGTAAATATAGCTTGTACGCAGCTGTAATCGTCAAAAAAGTGGATGCTCAAACCCGCGCTAAAACTGCTATCAACGACCTTTTAAGAGACTAATGAGTATTAGCGTAAAGCTTTACGGTATTCCAAATTGCAATACCGTAAAAAAAGCCCGAGATTGGCTAGATAGTCATGAAATTTCATATGAATTTCATGACTTCAAAAAACAAGGTATTTCCGAAGAGTTAATTAACAACTGGCTTAAATCTACTGATCTTGATAGCTTGATCAATAAAAAAGGTACTACTTGGCGCCTTCTAACTGATCAAGAAAAAAATAAGGCAACTAACCTCAAGGGATCTGTGGCGTTAATGCTTGAGAAACCATCCGTCATAAAACGCCCCATCCTGATTTTCAAAAAAAATCTGCTCCTCGGATTTAACGTAGAGGCTTACGAAAATATCTTTGCCAACACCTAATTCGTCGTATGATTAACCAGCATGAATAACTACTCTGACCCCAATTTATATCCAACCTTAGCATTAACTCAAGCCTTAATAGCTCATGAGTCAATTACACCCAAAGATGGGGGCATTCAAGAACTAATAGCTAAGCGATTAGCGAATCTGGGGTTTGAATGCAAAACGATTATGAGTGGCCCAGAGGAATTTCGTGTTACCAACTTATGGGCCATTAAAAATGGTAGGTCTTCAAAGGCCAAATTAATGACATTTGCAGGCCATACAGACGTAGTACCAACTGGCCCAATCGAAAAATGGGAAAGCGCCCCTTTTACACCAACAATTCGCGATGGAAAACTTTTTGGCCGCGGCGCAGCCGATATGAAAACTTCACTTGCCGCATTTGTTATTGCGACTGAAGAATTTATCAAAAACAACCCTGATCACAATGAATCAATCGCTTTCCTTTTGACAAGCGATGAGGAAGGCCCATCCAATACCGATGGCACGGTTGTTGTATGCCGTTGGCTTCAAGAGCAAAATATCAAACTAGATTACTGTGTGATTGGCGAACCTACTAGCTCAGACACATTTGGCGACACCATTAAAAATGGACGTCGAGGTTCTCTGTCAGCAAAACTTATCATCAAAGGAATTCAAGGTCACATCGCTTATCCACACCTTGCAAAAAACCCAATTCATTTAGTAGCCCCAGCATTAGCAGAGTTAGCCTCTGTTAAATGGGATAACGGCAATCAATACTTCCCCCCAACAAGTTGGCAAACTTCTAATTTTCACGCGGGCACTGGGGCAACTAATGTTATTCCAGGGGAAGCAATCATTGACTTTAATTTTAGATTTGCCACAGCGAGTACTGCAGAAGGTCTTAAATCTCAAGTCGAATCTATTTTGCGTAAACATCAACTAGATTTTGATATCACCTGGACTCAAGGTGGAGAACCATTTCTAACACCAGACGGCGACCTATGTCAGACCGTCCAAAACGCTATTTTTGAAGTAACGAATGTTAAAGCCGAATTATCGACTACCGGCGGCACTAGTGATGGGCGATTTATAGCAAAAATTTGCCCTCAAGTTGTCGAATTCGGTCCATGTAACGAATCAATTCACAAAGTGAATGAACACGTTGACATTGCTTCAATTGAACCACTCAAAAATATTTACCGAAAAATTTTGGAACAACTAGTCGCTTAAGTATTACAAGGAAAAATCTTGGACCCCGAGCCTCAGAATATTCAATTAGTTTTAGATGAACTCACAGAGAAACTAGAACAAGCTAATCTAGTTTATGGTCAAGGCGCAATCGACGCCTCCAGCGAATCAGTATGGATTCTCTCTCATTGCTTAAAAATTCCTCCCATCGAAGTCATCGACAATATTGAGGAAGTTTGCCCTGATGACGCTCGCAATATAGCGATAGAAATTGCCTCTAAACGCATAACTTCCAGGGAACCTTTAGGCTACATTCTTGGCGAATCTTGGTTGATGGGCGTACCGTTTTTCTCTGATAACCGCAGCATTATCCCTAGATCATTTATTGCTGAATTAATTAGTGATGGCTCTCTTGACCCTTGGCTTCCAGCTGGCGGCAAAGCTCTTGATCTTTGCACTGGCAATGGCTCTTTGGCAATTCTTTTAGCACTCAATTGTCCGGACATTGAGGTGAGCGCTACCGACATTAGCCTTCCAGCGCTCGCTTTGGCGGCCAAAAATCTTGATAGACATCAACTTACCGATCGAATTCAGGTTTATCAAGGCGATCTTTGGGATCCTCTACCCGAGCCTAATGAAGAAAATCTTTTTGATTTAATTATCAGCAATCCACCTTATGTCAACGCTGATTCAATGGCTTCACTTCCCAACGAGTTTTTACTCGAACCAAATCTTGCTTTAGCTGGAGGACAAGATGGCATGGACCTTGTTCGAAAAATTATTTTCGGCGCCAAGTCTTTCCTTTCAGAGAGAGGTGCATTAGTTATAGAAATTGGTAATGAATATGAGAACTTTTGCGCCGCCTTCCCTGAGATTTCAACCATCTGGCTTGAGGTTTCCGCAGGTGAGCAACAGGTTTTACTAATTGAAGCAGAAAACCTACCTTAAATAGGTAGTTCCCTTATTGGCGAATATCGAATCCATACTTATAATTTCAAAAAAACCAAAGGAGATTCAGTAATGAAAATAATCAAAAATACAGGCTTAAAACGCTTATTTAATGTATCTACGTTATTGGTTGCTTGCGGCTTTATTTCTAGCGCAGCACTCGCACAAAATTACCCCGCGAAACCAGTAACTCTTGTGGTTCCATTTGCTGCTGGCGGCCCAACAGATGCAGTTGCCCGAATGATTGCAGTACCTATGGGTCAATCATTAGGCCAATCAGTCATCGTTGAAAATACTGTCGGCGCAGGCGGCACCATCGGCGCAAACCGAGTTGCAAAAGCTGCTCCAGATGGCTATACCATCTTCTTACATCACATGGGCATGGCAACAGCTCCGGCTCTTTATCCAAAATTACCTTACAACCCTCTTACTGACTTTGAATATATCGGCCAAGTCGCTGACGTTCCTATGACAATCGTTGCAAGAAAAGACTTTCCTGCAAAAGACTTCAAAGAATTATTAGCCTATATCAAAACCCACAAGGATAAAGTCACAATGGGTGACGCCGGCTCAGGCGCGGTTTCTCAGCTCTGCGGCTTATTATTTAAGAGTAAAGTTGGCGTTAATATCACTACCGCTTCCTATAAAGGTACCGGTCCTGCGATGACAGATTTACTCGGCGGTCAAATTGATTTGCTATGCGACCAAACAACAAATACGGTTGCGAACATTAAAGCAGGCTCAATCAAAGCTTATGCAGCTACAACATCTAAACGTCTCTCAGCCCTTCCTAACTTACCAACAGCGAATGAAGCCGGCTTGAAAGGTTTTGAGGTTGTTGTTTGGCATGGTATGTATGCCCCAAAAGGCACACCAAAACCTGTTCTCGACAAAATCAATGCCGCATTAAAAGTTGCGTTAAGCGATCCAAACGTGAAAAGTCGCCTTAACGAACAAAGTGTTGATATTGTTTCCCCAGATAAAGTAACTCCAGCAGGGTTACAAAAGCATTTGGATGCTGAAATTAAAAAGTGGGACCCTATCCTAAAAGCAGCAAAAGTTTCAATTGAGTAAACCTTAATCTTGATTAATAAAAAGGCGCTTAAAGCGCCTTTTTTATTGCATAGACTCAAAAACTCGCCTTAAGTCTTCTGGTATAGGTACAGATTTATTAGTTTGGCGATCAACATACACATGCGTAAATCTACCTAAAGCACAAATTTCTGGGTCATCATTTTTGAAGATACCCAGCTGATATTGCACGCTGCTATTGCCAATCTTGATGACACTTAGACCAACCTGGACAACATCAGGAAAGGATATAGACGAATAATATTGGCAAACATTCTCCACAACTAATCCAACCACAGGACTCTTATCTAAATCCAGCACACCCTCTTCAATTAAGTTTTGGTTAACCGCGGTGTCGAAAAATGAAAAATAGACCACATTATTCACGTGACGATAAACATCGTTATCCATCCAACGCGTTGTAATTTGAATAAACTTCGAAAAATCCGATTTAACCAGTCTATCTGTCACGATTGTCATTCCTAATTATTTGAACTGCCTCAAAAGCTCAATCGCTTGATCAATCCGCTCAACCGGATAAATGTCAAACCCTGAAATTCCCCCCTTAGGAAGATTTGCTTTAGGAACAATTGCTCTCTTAAAACCTAATTTTGCTGCTTCTTTAAGCCGCTCTTGACCTCTTGGACAAGCACGAATTTCACCAGCAAGTCCCACTTCACCAAACACCACCAAATCTTTAGGTAAGGCTTGGTTTTTTAAAGAAGACTGTATAGCCATCAGAATTGCTAAATCAGCAGCTGGCTCAGAAATCTTAACACCTCCTACAGCATTCAAAAATACATCTTGATCAAAACAAGCCACTCCTGCATGTCGATGCAGTACAGCCAACAACATAGCTAAGCGATGCTGCTCTAACCCTAAAGCAAGTCTCCTTGGGTTGGGAACGTGGGAGGTATCAACCAATGCTTGTATTTCTACCAATAAGGGCCTAGACCCCTCTTGAGTAACTAATACGCATGCCCCCGGCACGGTCTCGGCATGCTGCGATAAAAAGAGAGCAGATGGGTTACTCACACCCTTAAGCCCTTTGTCGGTCATAGCAAATACACCCAATTCATTGACTGCACCAAAGCGATTTTTAATTGCTCTAATCAAGCGGAACGAAGAATGAGTATCCCCTTCAAAGTAAAGAACCGTATCAACAATGTGCTCTAAAACTCGAGGACCTGCTAAATTTCCTTCTTTCGTAACATGCCCTACCAAAATCAATGAAACACCCGTACTCTTTGCTAATCGAGTTAGTTGAGCAGCACATTCTCGCACTTGGGCTACCGACCCAGGCGCCGAAGTTAAGGCTTCAGAATAAATGGTTTGTATCGAATCAATAACCACTACCGCTGGCTTAACCGACTCTATGGCAGCCATAATTTTTTCTAACTGAATCTCCGGCAGTACTTCTAGATCCGGAGACATAGTGCTTAAGCGCTGCGCTCGAATCGCAATTTGTGCAGCAGACTCTTCTCCACTAACATACAACACAGGCACTTCATGTTTACTCAACTCAGCCAAGGTTTGAAGCAGTAATGTGGACTTTCCGATCCCTGGATCGCCGCCAATGAGAACAACACCTGACTCGACCAAACCGCCACCTAACACTCGATCAAATTCGGATATCTGACTCGATATCCGACTCGACTCTTCAATCGCTATCGAAGAAAGTTTTTGTCTTGGCGCTGCCTGAGCAACACCCTGATAACGATGAGTTGTAGTCGATTCAGCCACAGCTTCTTCAAGAGAATTCCATGCTCCACATGAAGAACATTGGCCCTGCCATTTGGGATGAGTCCCTCCACAGGCCTGACAAACATATAACGTTTTTACTTTTGCCACAATTACCTAAGATTAAAATGGAGAGGAATTACGGTTTTCTTTAGATCGCTTATCAGCATCCTTGCGACGCTCTTCTAGGTCGCGAGCGCGTTGCACCCTCTTCTCCTGTTTCTCTTCAAAAGCACGTCGATTATCTGCTCGCTCTTTAGCTTTTGACGGATCATTACGCTCTGCGTCACGTTCTTTATCTCGCTCAGTTTTAAGAGCCTCTTTCAGCTCTCGTTGGCGATCATGCATTGGCAATTCTTGGTCTCGAATAACCTTTAACTCTTGGTTATAAACTGCTCGATTATCCTTTAGGCAAGAGCTTGTAAAAAATTTCTTGTAACAATCAACATTTGACTTATCTAAGCGATACTTTGCCCACTGCTTCT
>CAYFKO010000096.1:0-6309 GCA_964343765.1 uncultured Polynucleobacter sp.
GTAGGTTCACTCATTATTTAGATGATTTTTTAATGATGGCCTCAACGTGTTCGACAGCTTCTTCACTTTGCTTGTCATATAAATCGGTTTTGATTGCCTCATTAACCTGCATGGACTGCAATGCAACACCATCTGACTTTGATGTATCGACCGTCACTGACATCGTGAGGCCAACACGTAAAGGATATTTCTTTAACGCCTCGGGATCAATTTCAATGCGAACCGGCAAACGCTGAACAACCTTCACCCAATTACCTGTAGCATTTTGCGCAGGTAAAAGGGATAACGATGAACCTGTGCCAGGAGAAAAGCCCGCCACTTTACCAGTATAGGTAACCTTGCCACCGTAAATGTCGGCTTCCAATTTAGCTGGTTGACCAATACGCATCTTTGCTAACTGGTCTTCTTTGAAATTAGCATCCACCCACATGGAGTCGCCAATAACTAAGGTAGCTAGTGGCACACCTGGCGATACACGCTGACCAACTTGCGCTGCGCGTCTCGCAACCACTGCATTAACAGGCGATTTAACCTCGGCACGCAATAAAGCAACATAACTACGTTTGGCCGCTGCAACTGCCCTGAGAACATCGGGATGCTCATTGGCTTCGTCAAGCGATATACGATTGTCTGCATTTTCTAAGGCTTGTGTATAGGCAGCTTCCGCGGATTGCAATTGAGTTTTTGATGCCAACAACTCCTCTGGCGAATAAGCTGCAGGGCCTTTTAATCCTGCACGACGCGAATAATCAGATTTAGCGCGCTCGTATTCTTGTTTACGCTGTTTTGCTTGAGTAATAAAAGCGCGTACAGAACGAATTGCTTTGACTAATTCAGCATCCGCCATTTCTGATGCAATTTTTGCTTCCGTTGTATCAATCTGGAATAACAAATCTCCCGGCTTTACAGCTTGAGTTTCAGCCACCAGTACTTGGCTAACTGTTCCTTCCACCTGGGAACTAATTTGTAATTGAGGCGCTGAAACATAAGCATTATCAGTGCTTTCGCTATGTCGCCCAATAAAAACCCAATATAAGAGACTTAGTACTACTAAGGCCGCCACCACTCCAAAGAAAATCTTGAAGCTTTTTTTACGGTCAAACGCTGGCTTTTTTTGCTCTTCGGTTGTAATCGTTGTATCCATAATCACTCTTTCGTTATTTATTCTTAACATCCACTTGGCTATAACCACCGCCTAATGCCTGAATTAACCCAACATGTGCCGCAAATAAACGAGCTTGACCATCAGCCAAAGCTTGTTCTTGCTTTAACAAATTTGTTTCTGAAATTTCAATTTGCTCTTTTGAGACAATCCCTCGATTGCCGCGCTCTATAAACGCATCATTAATTTTGCGCATACTCTTCGCACCATCTTCTAGATGATTTAAATCATTCTTTGCATTTTTAAAACCCGCAATACCGTCAGCAGATTGTTTAAGTGCATGAAGTAACCCATCGTGATAATCAGCAATTGCTTGGTTTCTTCCTGCTTCTTTAGCTGCAACGTTTGCATCAATACGACCACCATCAAAAATTGGCAGACTCATGACCGGTCCAATACCAAACATCTGACTTGGCAAAGTCAATAAATTGGATATGCCATACGATTGAAAACCAAAATTTCCCTGCAAGTCAAAGTTTGGCAAGTAATCTAACTTAGCTGCCCCGACCTCAATACGGCTAGCCTCAACTTGACTCAACAGTGCTTGCAAATCTGGTCGACGCGCTAATAAATCCGCAGGGATTTTGTCTGGAAATACAGACGTCAATTTTGTTGCCGATAATTGCGGGGCGGGTAATTGCTCACCCCAGCTAGGACCTTCGGCTGCCAAAACTGCCAACTGATGTTGAAATTGTTTAACTGCAAGCTCTGCTTGACCTTCGCGCACTTGCGCAGCAGTCCAATCAATTCGCTTCTGTTCTAGGCCAATCGTGTCGATTATTCCTGCTTTGCTACGTGCCTCAGCAATCTCAAAGAGTATTTTGCGAGCATGTGCATCACGCTTAGCAAATTCGTAAGACTTAACTGCTCGATCATAGTCAATATAGACATTTACTAAAGTTGACGCCAAATTTAATCGCGCTGCCTCATAACTTGCTTTCGCACCATCAAAACGCTTACCAGCAGCGCTCATTAATTTCTTTTGCTTACCCCACAAGTCGAGCGACCATTGCAAAGATCCTCCAATCATTCCATAGCTTACATAGGGATCCATCACTCCTGGAATAAAGATATAGTTTTGCGATAGTTGTTGCCTTGAAATTTGAGCTCCAGCTCCAATTTGAGGTATTAAGGTTGCTCGATTTGCTTCATACAATGCTTGCGCTGATTTCATTCGAGCATCTGCTGCAGTCAAAGATGGCGAACCTTTCAACGCCTTATCCATCAATTTATTTAAGTTCTCATCGCCGAAAGCTAACCACCAATCTTTCTGAATGACTGGAGCTGCTTCTTGGACATTCTTCTCTAAGCCACCTACGTCCAATAACTTTGGCTCAGGCAAATGGTCTCTTGGCCACAATGCACAAGCATTCAAGAAAGATGCCAGCGCTATTAGCAAGAGGTATTTGGCAATGCGATTTATTCTTAGCTTCATTGTTAACTCTTAATTACTTGTCTTTTCATGTTCGTGCAACTGCTCGATATTGTTTTCTGCTACTCGTTCCAACAAACGCATGAGCTGCTGATGCTCTTCTTGTGAAATTCCTTTTAGGGCTCGATTTAGAGGCTCTTTCAAATAATCAGGAATCTTATCAATCAATACTTCGCCTTCTTTAGTAAGACGCAAATGAACTTCACGTCGGTCTTTTTCAGATCGAATCCGCTCAATCCATCCTTTTGCCTCTAACTTATCCAAAGAACGAACCACCCCACCGGCATTACTTCCAAGCTTCTTAGCAATGGTGGATGCCATCGTAAATCCAGCATAACCAATCATCATCAGAACGCGCATTTGTGAAGACGTGATATCCAACGGTGCTAAGCGAATGTCTGCCAACTTTTCGAAAATCAGCGCATTCTTGACCAACATAAAACCAAGGCTTTCCGCAAAGCGATTCTTGTCGCTTTTACCGTTAACTGATGGGGTCTTTATGGAAGGCATAAATAATTGATTGATAAATAGTTGACTAGTCAATGATTGAATAGTAACACATCCATGATGAATTAGCATGCGCGCCACACCTTTTTCGTTATCAAGCGAAAAATCTAATAAAATTAGACAGTTATCTAATTAATTAAGCCAATGCCGAAAAAAACTCTGGACAAAATATTGCAAAGCCAAGGGTTTGGCTCGCGTAAATGGTGCAAAGAACTCGTCGAATCCGGCGAAGTTACGATTCAAGGCAACACAATCACCAGCTGTAAAGAATCTTTTGAGACTGAAGGATTGTTATTCACAATTTTCGAAGAAGAGTGGCAGTACCGAGAAAAAATCTACCTAGCCATTAATAAACCAAGCAATGTCGAGTGTTCACGTAAACCAAGCCACCATCCCGGCATTCTCACTATTCTTCCTGAACAATTTACTTGGCGTGATGTGCAACCAGTTGGCCGTTTAGATCACGACACTACTGGACTTTTATTGATGTCAGATGATGGCGCTTTTATTCATTCCCTGTCATCACCTAAAAAGCATGTTCCAAAACTCTATCGAGCAACAACCCATGATCCCGTCACCGAGAAGTTGGTGAGCGATCTTATTAATGGAGTTAAATTAATCGATGAGCCCGAACCTCTTTGCGCTACCCTGTGTCAAAAGATCGGCGAGCATACGATTGATATCGCGATCGAGCAAGGCAAATACCATCAAGTAAAACGCATGTTAGCTGCTGCCGGAAACCATTGCTCTGCACTCCAACGAATTGCTATTGGCAAACTAACGCTTGATAGTCTTCAGTTGAGTGAAGGTGAATGGAAATATCTAGACAATGCTGAGCTTCAACTTCTCACGGAACAACCTGCGTCATGAACTCTTCGAGTAAATACGAAATCAAACCCACACAATCGGTTGAACTCTTAAAAGAGCTTCATATTCTGACGCGGGATGGGAAGCTGAATCAAGACAGTCGTCGCAAATTAAAACAGGTGTACCACCTCGTTCAATTTATCGAGCCCTTAATTAAAGATGTTCTTGAAAGTCAATCTGAACTCACCTTAGTAGATCATGGCGCAGGAAAATCTTACCTTGGTTTTATCCTTAATGATTTAGTCTGCAAACTTGAAACGAAACCTTGTCACATTATTGGCATTGATATTCGCGAAGATCTTGTTCAACATTCAAAAGAGTTAAGTCAGCGTCTAGACTTTTCGAATATGCAGTTTTTCCAACTGAGCGTTGAGGAGTCTCTTAACTCTGCTCACCTACCCAATCAAGTCGACATTGTCACTGCACTTCATGCCTGCAATACCGCTACGGATGATGCCATTCGTTTTGCCCTTAGTAAAAATGCTCGACACATCGTTCTAGTACCCTGCTGCCAAGCTGAGGTTGCTGGTGCATTGCGCGCCAACAAAGGTATCGAACTCAAACGCAATACGCTCGCTGAAATATGGCGACACCCTATTCATACGCGAGAATTTGGCAGTCACATCACCAATGTTCTTCGCTGCCTCCAACTAGAAGCGCATGGCTACAACGTCACCGTAACCGAACTCGTTGGCTGGGAACATTCCATGAAAAATGAGCTGATTATTGCTAGTAAGGGTAAAGATCCCAAACTCGCCATGCGAGCTCGGGAAAAACTAAATATCCTTTTAACGGACCTAAACCTTGAGGCTTTAAAAGAGCGTTTTGCTTAAGCTAAATAGATTAACTCGGCTTTGCCAAACCTAAACGCTCAATAATTGCTTTCTCACGCTTAAAGGTTTCTTCTGCAAATTTACGATAATCTGAACTACTCATGTAAATCAGCTCCTGATCGTATTTAGCAAGTATTTCTCGATGATTTGGCATTTCCATCGCAACCTTAAATGCATCATGTAATTTTTTAACTACCGCTGGATCCATACCTTTTGGTCCTGCTAAACCGTAAGGAGATTTTTGGACGATAGGAATACCCAATTCTTTTAATGTTGGGGCGTCTGGGAATTTACTTAAACGCTTATCACCCCAAGTACATAACACTCGCAATTTTCCGGATTGCACATGAGGGGCAAAGCCCGTCGAATCCGCCGCCGCCATAATGTGACCACCAAGTAAGGACTGCATTAAATCAGCACTACCCTTATATGGAATATGTGACAACTGAACACCAGTTCGAATTGCAATATCTTCCATCGTTAAATGAGGTGATGTTAACGCGCCAGTTGAACCATATGAAAGTTGACCTGGATTCGCTTTGGCATAGGCAATGAAATCTTTGAACGTCTTAAATGGTGAATCGACTGGCACCACAATGCCGAAAGAATAACCCGTAATGTTAATGATGTAGCTTAAATCTTTTACAGGATCCCAATTGACATTTGTTGTAAACGGCAAACGAAAGATGCCTAAGGGAGTCTGAGCAAGAGAATAACCATCAGGTTTCGCAGATTGCATAGCTTGCGCTGGAAGAGTTCCTCCAGCGCCCGGCTTGTTATCAACCACAATGGTTTGACCCAATATTTTTGAGGCATTATCTGCCAAAACCCGCATAGTGATATCGGTGGGACCACCTGCTGTAAAAGCTACAGACAATTTAATTGATTGCGAAGGAAACTGATCAGCCCAAACTTGAGGCGCAATTCCCAGCCCATACATTGCCCCGCCTAATAAACCAGTTTTAACTAATTTACGTCGTGAAGAATCCATCTATCGTCTCCTTTATTTATTTTTAATTACTTTATCAGAACTATTAAACAAGGTAATAAAAAGCCCGATATATCGATCAATATATCGGGCTCCAACTTTAGTTAAGCAAATAATTTAGTTGGCAGACTTTCGTTTGGCAACAATAAGTGCATAAGTACCACCCTTAAAATACCCAACCCGAAACGGCAATGGTTTTTCGTCATTGCGAGCTTCATATGCTTTTGCTAAATCACGGTTGTAATTCGCAAATACTTTATAGGCTCGCTTAAAGTCTCCATACAAGACAGTGTCATAAACTTCATTTAAAGCAAGATAACCAATCCCTGTTTCATCCTGAACAATGCTCGGGGCATTTTCCAAAATAGCAGCCGTTACTTTTTTAAATAAAGGATGTTGCGGCAAATGAGATGCTGCTTTTAATACCACTGGGTTCTGCGCACTCTTTTTAAAGAACTCATAGTTCTGAGGGCTCTCTTCAAATCCTTTATCCGACAAATCCATGCGCACGTAATCCAAT
>CAYFKO010000097.1:0-6284 GCA_964343765.1 uncultured Polynucleobacter sp.
AATTCGCGTTCAGGTGATGAGTTATCGGCTTACCCTGAAGCATTTAAAAAGAGCTGGTTACATACTGAACTTAACAAGGCACGTAATTTCAAACCATGGATGGCTAAAGGTCTCTACCTTGGAACACTCATGGTTGGCATTGAACAGAAACTACTTGGCGGCAAAATGCCTTGGACGCTTCACAATACTCATGCAGACCACGAGTGTTTAGAGCCTGCTAGCAAACATCAACCCATTAACTATCCAAAACCAGATGGGAAATTAACGTTTGATCGCTTGTCTTCTGTGTTCATTTCCAATACGAACCATGAAGAAAATCAACCGGCACATCTGACCTTGAAAAATCCTGATGTACCAGTTAATACCAACTTGGCAATTTACGCAGGTCCTGAACAACGCTATTGCCCTGCAGGTGTTTACGAGTTTGTTTCTACAGAAGGTATTGAGCGTTTGCAAATTAATGCGCAAAACTGCGTGCATTGCAAAACATGTGACATTAAAGACCCGACTCAGAATATCGTTTGGGTAACACCAGAAGGTACAGGAGGTCCAAACTACTCTGGTATGTAATCCATCTCATCAATTGGCGGGGACTTGTCGTATCGACAAGTACGCCAAGACGCAAGCTAGGGCCGACATGCCAAACGCATGGTTCGGCCCTAAATTTTCCCAAATCCATCCAGCACATAATCCACCTATCGTGCCACCTAAGCCATAGGAAATCGAAGTGTATAGCGCCTGCCCTCTCGCTTGCGTAGCTCCCTTAAACCAATCTTGCATCAAACGAACACTCGCACTGTGATGCGCGGCAAATGTAAACGCGTGCAATAACTGAGCAATTAACAAAGGCCAGAACTCTGGAATGTAGGCAATCGCTGCAAAACGAATAACGCCAATAACAAAGGAATAGCGAAGAATTTTTTTAATCGAGAAACGATCAAAGACATATTTCTGATAATAGAAATAAATTACTTCTGCCCCAACACCCAACATCCAAAATAATCCGATGAGGGTTTTATGAAAACCTAACTTCTCCAAATAAAGCGAATAAAACACATACAAACTTGCATGACCAAAGACCATCCAAAAGGTCGATGAAAAAAACCATAAAACTTTGGGCTCTTTTAAGATGGCGCGTAACTGACCACGCTTGACTGGATGCCCTTCAATTGGCGGCTCCCACAACTGCCAAGCAAGCAGCGTGACGCAAGCTAAACAAATTAAACCAATCCACGGCAAGGTTTTAATGCCCTGCTGCTCAAACCAATAACCGCCAAAAAGTACGGCCGCCATAAAACCAACTGAACCCCATAAACGCAAGCGCCCATACTTCGCTTCAAAAGCATTGGTCTTATTTAAAGCATGTAAGGTTGCCGCCTCACCCAATGGCGTCAAACTACTACTGAACGTATTGAGAACAAACATCCAAATTAATAACGGTATAAAGCTATCAAAGAAAAATAAGCCTGTGAATAAGATGGTGGTGATCGCTGAGGTAACCCGCATGATGCCGATCCGATCTTGCCGATGGTCAGCCAACCACCCCCAAGCAAAAGGCCCAAGAATGCGCGTAATTTGTAACATCGACATGAGCACCGCAATCTGAATACCATTAAATTGCAGGTCAGAAAAATACAGGCTCATATAGGGCGTCACAAAGCCCAAAAAGCCGTAATAAACTAAAAAGAATAAGGCGAACGTGGTATGACTGCGTCCTTGCACAACTGCTTCCAGCCTATGGACGCTGCGCTGGAATGACTGGGGTTTGGGCAACCACATCACCACACTGTGCACGATGACGCATGACGTGATCCATCACCACAAGGGCGAGCATTGCTTCTGCAATTGGTGTTGCACGAATACCCACACATGGATCGTGGCGACCTTTAGTTTGGACCATCACCGCTTCACCTTGCGTATCAATCGATGCTTTCGGTGTCAAAATACTTGAGGTCGGCTTGATTGCAATGGATACCACCAAATCTTGTCCTGAGCTAATGCCACCAAGCGTGCCGCCAGCATTATTCGATGCAAAACCATTCAGATGCAATTCGTCACCATGCTCACTACCATGCTGAGTAACACTTCCAAAACCTGCGCCAATCTCAACACCCTTCACGGCATTAATCCCCATCATGGCATGTGCAATGTCAGCATCTAACTTATCAAACAATGGGTCCCCCAAACCGACAGGAACGCCTCGCGCTCTCACGGTTAATCTCGCCCCACAAGAATCACCAGATTTGCGAAGTGCATCCATATACTCTTCGAGTTTTGGAATCATGCTGGCATTCGCAGCAAAGAATGGATTATTGGGAATATGTGACAAATCTTCAAAGGGGATTTCAAGTTCGCCCAATTGCGTCATATACCCCACAAAATCCATTTGATATTTTTCACGTAACCATTTTTTAGCGATCGCCGCTGCTGCTACTACCGGCGCAGTCAATCGTGCGGATGAGCGACCACCACCTCGCGGATCCCGAATGCCGTATTTTTGTTGATACGCATAATCTGCGTGACCCGGTCTAAACGTCTCTGTGATGTTGCCATAATCTTGGCTACGCTGATCCATATTACGAATCAATAAAGCGATGGGAGTCCCGGTCGTTTTACCCTGGTAAACACCTGACAAAATTTCAACTTGATCAGCTTCTTGACGCTGAGTAACGTGTCGCGATGTACCTGGTTTGCGTCGATCAAGATCAGGCTGAAGATCACTCACATCGAGTGACATCCCTGGAGGACAACCATCCACCACGGCACCTATTGCAGGTCCGTGGGATTCACCAAAGGTGGTAACTCGAAATAGATGTCCTAGTGTGCTTCCAGCCATAACCTACATTATGGCATTAGAAGTGCCTCATTGGAAAATTGAGGTTTATTTGGTTTCTTGCGGCCAGTCACGAATATAGGCTTTGAGCATTGTATTTTCAAAGCCCTGAGCCTCAACGACCGCTTTTGCAACGTCGTAAAACGAAATCACGCCCATCAATACTTTGCCATCCATCACCGGCAAATAACGTGCGTGACGATCGAGCATCATGCGTCGCACCTCATCTAAGTCAGTATCAGGGGCACAAGTCAACGGAGACTCATCCATTACCGATCCGACCGTGACATTTTCTAAGGAACCATGATTGTGAGCTAAGGTCCCAATGACCTCACGGAAGGTCAAAATGCCGACCAAATCAGAATAGTTCATCACGACCAATGAGCCAATATCGTTATCCGCCATCACATGAACGGCAACCGATAAATTGGTATCGGGAGCTACTGTAAACAGGGTATTACCCTTGACTCGCAAAATATCGCTGACTTTCATGATGCCCCTCGTTTTATAGTTTGTTGGTGCAGTCTATAACGACTTATTACGCCTGTAAAGCCTGAGTCTCCCTAATTTCTGGCAAGGTTGCCGTAATGACCGCACCCGCCATCGTTACCCACCAGGTTAGGTAAATCCATAAAAGGAATAAAGGGACAATCGCAAAAGCACCGTAGAGGGTTTTATATACAGGCATTTGGGTCACAAAGTAGGCAAATCCGAGCTTCGCCAACTCAAAAATAACCGCAGCAAACAAGCCTCCCACCAAGGCATCACGCCAGAGAACTATTGCTGTCGTCCCTAACTTATAGACAACTAAGAAGGTCAACGCCGTTAAGGTAATCGGCAACAAGGTCGCCAATAACTCGACACCAATGGGCAAATGCTTAATCCAACCTTGCGAGGCACTGACCACCATCGAGGTTAAATACACACTTAAACCCAATAAAAATGGCCCTAAGATGGTTGCACCACCATAGATAAATATACGTTTTGTGAACGAACGATGTGTTTTAACCCCCCAAACCTGATTAAAAGCACGCTCAATCGTCGTCAACATAAAAAAGCTGGTAATTAACAAGCCACTTAAACCAAAAATGGTAAGTCCCTTCGCTTTGCTGGAAAACTGCGTCATGTACTTCGTGATGCTTTGACTTAAAGCACCTGGAATTAGGCTGGACAATAACCACGCCTCAAGCGAGGTTCTTAAACTCAAAAATCTTGGTAAGTACCCAATCAACATCGAAGCAATCGATAGCATCGGCACAATGGCCAACGTGGTCGTAAATGCCAAACTTGCTGAGACTTGGTTTAATCGCGCACGCAGAAAACGACGCTGGACAATGCCAACGATGCGTTTTAGGCGGGCAATTCGTTCTTGCCAAAGGGGACTTAAGCTCATTTTGTCTTTTTTTTCAAATTCCCCCTATCATAAGGGCTATGACAGCAATTAACATTTTGGTTCTCTATTATTCCCGCGGCGGTGCTACTCGAGCGATTGCCGAACTCATTGCCGAAGGCATCGAACAAGTCCCGCACGCGAGCGCAAGACTACGAACTGTTCCAAACATTTCAGCAGTAAGCGAAGCGACTGAAAGCGACATTCCGAGTGAAGGACCACCCTTCGCCGAGTACAGCGACCTAGAAACATGTGACGGGCTAGCACTAGGTTCGCCAACCCGCTTTGGCAATATGGCTGCCCCACTCAAATATTTCTTGGATGGCACTACGCCACAATGGCTCTCAGGAGCACTCGCCAATAAACCTGCTTGCGTGTTCACAAGTGCCGGTAGCTTACATGGTGGTCATGAATCAACCCTACTCACGATGACTATTCCGCTTCTTCATCATGGCATGGTGATTGCGGGGCTGCCGTATACCAACTCTGAACTTCTCACAACTAGCTCTGGTGGCACCCCTTATGGCGTTAGCCATCTTGCAGGCAGTGATGGAAAGCTCGCTATTTCAGTGGAGGAGAAAAAATTGGCGCTCGCCCAAGGCAAACGTTTAGCAATCCTCGCACGCGCACTCAAAGAAACCCAATGAACGTTAAAAGCAACTATTCCTCCTTAGCTTTCTGGTCTAGCGTTCTGTTGATTATTGTTTGCATCGCTTGGGAATGGTTTTTGGCACCCTTACGTCCAGGTGGTTCTATGATGTTTTTAAAAGTAATACCGCTTTTACTTACGATGAAAGGCCTCTACCGCGCAGACAACTACACGATGCAAGCGTGCACAATGGTTATCTTGCTCTATATGACAGAAGCCTTAGTTAGATTTTCCGATCCAGGACTCAACCCCATCCTTGCGGGAGTTGAATTATGCTTATCTCTCATTATTTTTATTTCTTTACTAAAACATTTACGACCTTTAAAAAAAGCTGCAAAAGCTAAAAAATTGGCGCAAGAAAATGGCAAACGAGACAATCCTTAAAGAACTTTCTGACATTGTTGGTCAAACCAATGTCATTACCGATGCAAATGATCTAGTCACCTACACCACCGACTGGCGCAAACGTTATTTTGGCAATGCCCTTGCTGTAGTGCGCCCTGGTTCGACTGAAGAAGTTAGTCGTATTGTCAAACTCTGCGCTCAGCATAAGATTTCAATCGTCCCTCAAGGTGGCAACACAGGTATGTGTGGTGGCGCAACTCCTGACAATAGTGGCAAACAATTAATTTTGAGCTTGCGTCGTATGAATCGGGTTCGTCATATCGATGCTGACAATGGCTCGATGACGGTTGAAGCTGGATGCGTTCTGCAAACTATTCAGGAAACCGCCACCAATATCAATCGCTTCTTTCCACTGAGCCTCGGCTCAGAAGGCAGCTGTACCATTGGCGGCAATTTATCGACTAACGCTGGTGGTACCGCCGTATTACGCTACGGCAATATGCGCGATCTTTGTTTAGGGCTTGAAGTCGTCACCCCCTCTGGAGAAATTTGGAATGGCCTTCGTAGCCTTCGCAAAGACAATACTGGCTATGATCTTCGCGATATTTATATTGGTGCCGAAGGTACCCTAGGAATTATCACCGCCGCCGTTTTAAAACTCTTTCCTGAGCCAGTTGTTCGCTGGACGGGACTGGTGAGCGTTCCTGATTTTGAATCTGCTGTGAAATTACTATCGCTCTTCCAGGAAAAAGCGTCTGCACTTCTTACTGGATTTGAAGTGATGTCCGATGTTTCACTTCATTTAGTAAAACAATACTATCCCCAACTCGCCAATCCAATGGCCGAGACTGCACCCTTTACCGTTCTAGTCGAAATTTCTGATTTTGAAAGCGAAGAACACGCTCAAAATTTAATGGAACAAATTTTAGAAATCGCGCTTGAAAGTGGAACGGCACTCGATGCCGTCATTGCGAATAACTTAAGTCAAGCAAAGCACTTCTGGGATATGCGCGAACACATCACCATGGCGCAAGCAGAAGATGGCCTCAATGTTAAACATGACATCA
>CAYFKO010000098.1:0-696 GCA_964343765.1 uncultured Polynucleobacter sp.
CGAATAAATATTCAAAACACCCCCTGAGTGGTAATATCTTTTTATGGGTAGGCACTTGAAAAAGCCTGGTAGTAGAATTATTTAATAGGTATCTGCCGGATAGACCGGTATTTGGAGCGAGTTTGAATAATCAGTTAATTCAAAAAATTGGTGTGTGGCTAATTGTTGGCCTGGTCTTATTTACTGTGTTTAAACAGTTTGATAAGCCACGCAATAACGATCAAGTGACGTATTCGCAATTCATGGAAGATGCGAAAGTTGGTAAGGTCAAGCGCGTTGACGTGCAGGGACGTACTTTGCAAGTCACAGCGGCTGATGGAAATAAATACTCCATTATTTCCCCGGGGGATATTTGGATGGTTGGTGACCTCATGAAATATGGGGTTCAAGTGACTGGTAAAGCCGAAGATGAGCCAAATATTTTGGTTTCCGCGCTCTATTATTTAGGACCAACCTTATTGATTATTGGTTTTTGGTTCTTGATGATGCGTCAAATGCAAGGAGGAGGCAAAGGTGGAGCGTTCTCCTTTGGCAAATCGCGTGCACGTCTTGTTGATGAAAATACCAATCCAGTGAATTTTGCAGATGTCGCTGGATGTGATGAAGCAAAAGAAGAGGTTGCTGAGTTAGTGGACTTCTTAAAGGATCCGCAAAAATTCCAAAAGCTTGGCGGGCACATTCCGCATGGTGTTTTGC
>CAYFKO010000098.1:706-6016 GCA_964343765.1 uncultured Polynucleobacter sp.
ATCAAATGCTTGTCGAGATGGATGGCTTTGAAGCAAACAGTGGTGTCATTGTGATTGCTGCAACGAACCGTTCGGATGTTCTTGATCGCGCATTGCTACGCCCAGGACGTTTTGATCGACAAGTTCATGTTGGCTTGCCTGATATTCGTGGTCGTGAACAGATTCTTAAAGTGCATATGCGCAAAGTGCCAATTAGTTCAGACGTTGATGCAGCGGTGCTTGCAAGAGGCACGCCTGGCTTCTCGGGAGCTGACTTAGCTAACTTGGTCAATGAAGCAGCATTGTTTGCAGCGCGTCGTAATAAGCGTTCGGTGGATATGTTGGATTTTGAAGATGCTAAAGACAAAATCTACATGGGACCAGAGCGTAAGTCTGCGGTCATGCGTGAAGAAGAGCGTAAGAACACGGCATATCATGAGTCAGGCCATGCTGTGGTTGCTAAGCTTTTACCAAAAGCAGATCCAGTTCATAAAGTGACGATCATGCCGCGAGGTATGGCATTAGGTGTGACCTGGCAGTTGCCAGAATTCGATCGAGTCAACCTTTACAAAGATCGCATGTTGGAAGAGTTGGCGATTCTGTTTGGTGGTCGTGCCGCCGAAGAGGTATTCTTAAATTCGATGAGTACTGGGGCATCCAATGACTTTGAGCGTGCAACAAAGATGGCGCGTGATATGGTCACCCGTTACGGGATGAGTGATGCATTAGGTACCATGGTTTATGTTGATACAGAGTCTGATAGTGTCTTTGGTCGTATGAACTCAAAAACGGTATCCGAAGCGACTCAACAAAAAGTCGACGCTGAAATTCGTGCCTTGGTTGATAAGCAATATGCGGTTGCGAAAAGTTTGCTTGAGCAAAATCGCGATAAAGTTGAGGCGATGGTTGCAGCATTGCTTGAGTGGGAAACCATAGATGCAGATCAGGTGAATGACATCATGGCAGGGCGTCCACCCCGTGGACCAAAGCCTTCATCAGCGCCAGGTACTCCTCCAGGTGGTGATGGTGGCGCCTCGAATCCTGCGCAAGGCGGCGCACCGGCGACAGCCTAATGACACGCTTGCATCATTCGCCCGTAGCTTGGAGCTGCGGGCGTTTTAATTTTGATTGGTCAAAACGTAGGATGCCCGTTGTCATGGGTATCTTGAACGTAACTCCTGATTCGTTTTCGGATGGGGGGCGTTATGCATTCGTTGATCAAGCGATTGCTCATGCGCATCAGATGATCAAAGAGGGGGCTGAGATTATTGATATTGGCGGCGAATCAAGTCGTCCTGGAGCTGAGCCCCTAGGTCTTCAAGAAGAGTTAGACCGAGTCATTCCCGTCATTGAAGCATTAAAGAATGAGGGAGTTGCTTTATCAATCGATACCTATAAAGCAAAGACAATGCAGGCAGCGATTAATGCGGGTATTGATATTTTGAATGACATTTGGGCCTTTCGGCAGCCTCATGCGATCGAAGTGGCGGTAGCAAATCCAACGATCGGATTGTGTCTGATGCACATGCAAAAAGATCCAGCGACGATGCAATTTAATCCGCATTACGAGGACGTCGTTGACGAGGTGAATGGCTTTTTAATCGAACGTGCCGTTGAGTTGGAAGAGGCGGGCGTTGAGCGTTCGCGTTTATGTATTGATCCCGGTTTTGGGTTTGGAAAGCTTCCTGAGCATAATTTACAGATGCTCAACCAGTTTTCAGTATTTACCCATCATGGGTTGCCAGTTTTAGCAGGGATTTCCCGAAAAGCAACCCTTGGTGCAGTGACGGGGCAAGAT
This sequence comes from uncultured Polynucleobacter sp., assembly GCA_964343765.1. Lineage (GTDB taxonomy): Bacteria > Pseudomonadota > Gammaproteobacteria > Burkholderiales > Burkholderiaceae > Polynucleobacter. The sequence goes on from CAYFKO010000098.1 coordinate 2,484, forward strand.
AAGGATCACCGCATGGTGGCAAGTGTCGCGGCAGCACTCATGGCGGTTGAGCGAGGTGCGCAGATTGTTAGGGTGCACGATGTAGGGCCGACGGTCGATGCTATGAAAATTTGGGCGGCAACCAGTGCTGAAAGTCTTAGTTTTTAAGAGAGTAAAATGAGCCTATGACCCGTAAATATTTTGGCACTGATGGTATTCGAGGCGAGGTAGGTAAGTTTCCTATCGTCCCTGATTTTGTGATGCGTCTTGGATATGCAGCAGGAAAAGTGTTAGCTAAAAATGCAAATACATCGGGAAGGCCAACTGTTCTGATTGGTAAAGATACGCGGATTTCAGGCTATTTATTGGAAGCTGCCTTAGAGGCAGGATTTTCTGCGGCAGGTGTGGATGTGATGTTGTGCGGCCCGATGCCAACTCCAGCTGTTGCTTATTTAACCCGTGCTTTAAGACTTTCAGCGGGCGTAGTTATTTCTGCTTCTCATAATCCTTATCAAGATAACGGTATTAAATTTTTCTCGGCAGAGGGTGGTAAGTTACCCGATGCGATGGAGCAGCAAATTGAAGCTACTCTAGAAGAACCAATGGAATGTGTTTCTTCTGCGAAATTAGGGCGTGCTAAACGTTTGGATGATGCTCCAGGCCGTTACATTGAATTTTGTAAGAGCACCTTTCCAACTGAATTAGATTTACATGGATTGAAGTTGGTGGTGGATAGTGCGCATGGCGCTGCCTATCATATCGCTTCGCATGTTTTTCACGAGTTAGGTGCAGAAGTTATCTCGATTGGTAATGCGCCAAATGGACAGAATATCAATGATGGAGTGGGTGCTACTGCGCCAGATGCTCTGATTGCCAAAGTTAAGGAAGTGAAAGCGGATTTAGGGATTGCGCTAGACGGTGATGCAGATCGTTTACAAATGGTTGATGCACAAGGTCGATTATTTAATGGTGATGAGTTACTTTATTTAATTGCGATGGACTACAAGTTGTCTGGAAAACCAGTTCAAGGAGTCGTTGGCACCTTAATGACGAATCTTGCGATTGAACAAGCATTACTAAAAGAAGGTTTTCAATTCGAGCGCGCTAAAGTAGGTGATCGATATGTTCTTGAGCAGCTTAAAGCCAAAAACTGGTCATTAGGTGGGGAAGGGTCGGGTCATCTCATTTGCCTAGATAAGCACACAACCGGTGATGGTATTGTCGCCGCCTTACAGGTTCTTGCCACGATTCGTCGAAGCCAGAAATCTCTGACTCAATTATTAGACGGAGTTAGCTTATTCCCGCAAACACTCATTAACGTGCGCTTTAAGGCGGGTTATGAGTGGCAAGCGGATCAAAAACTTCAAGAAGCTAATTTGCAGGGTGATAAAAAACTCAATGGCACAGGCCGCATATTGATTCGTGCATCAGGCACGGAACCTTTGCTTCGCGTGATGGTGGAGGCGCAGGATGCCAAGCTAGGTCGCCAGGTTGCAGAGGAAATTGCAGCAGTAATTCCCGTCGCCTAATAAATCTTAAGTTGTTGAATTATTTGATTTTTTATTCAAAATTCACATAATTTTCACAATTGTCATAAAACTTTCATATTTGTTCTTTACTGTCATGCCTAAGCCATATGGCTTTTTTATTGTGAGGACAAAAATGCGTTCGAAATTAAGCAAAATTTTAGTGACTGGTGCGGTAGCGCTTTCATCAGTGACAGCATTTGCAGCAGATATGACTGGTGCAGGTGCAACATTCCCTTATCCAATTTACGCTAAATGGGCTGAAGCCTATAAAGCACAAACTGGTAATGGTTTGAACTATCAATCCATCGGTTCTTCAGGTGGTATCAAGCAGATTCGTGCGAAGACAGTTGACTTCGGTGCATCGGATAACCCAGTGAAGTTCGAAGAGCTCGAGCAAGATGGCATGATTCAATTCCCAGCCATTATTGGTGGTGTGGTTCCTGTATTGAACTTGGAGGGTGTAGCTCCTGGTCAAATTAAGTTGACTGGTGAAGTATTAGCAGAGATTTTCTCTGGTGATATCGCTAACTGGAATGACAAGAAAATTGCTGCATTAAATCCTGGCGTTAAATTAGCTGATCAAGCTATTACAGTGGTACATCGTGCTGACGGTTCTGGTACGACAGCTATCTTTACTGATTACTTAACTAAAGCTAGCAAAATGTGGTCAGAAAAAGTTGGTGCAGGTGCAACCGTTAAATGGCCAGCAGCTTCGTCAGTTGGTGGTAAAGGTAATGAAGGTGTTGCAGCAAACGTAACGCGTGTTAAAGGTGCGGTTGGTTATGTTGAGTACGCATACGCTAAAAAGAACAAGATGACGTTTGTTCAATTGCGCAACAAAGATGGCAAATACGTATCTCCAGACGATTTGACATTCGCGGCAGCGGCGGCTGGCGTGAACTGGGCAAAAACACCTGGCATGGGTATTTTCTTGACTAACCAGCCTGGCGCGAATTCATGGCCAATCGCTGGCGCATCATTCATCTTGATGTATAAAAACCCAGAGAACAAAGCAAATTCAGCTGAAGTACTCAAATTCTTTGACTGGGCATTCAAGAACGGCGGAAAAATGGCCGAAGAGCTTGATTATGTTCCAATGCCTAAGAGCGTGACGGATTACATCGCTAAGAGCGTTTGGTCACAAGTTAAGAAGTAATAAGAAGCCAGATACCCACTCTTATATATGAGAGTGGGTATTTTTAAGTTGTTATTGAGATATGGAAAAAAGTATGACTAACGCGAGTGAAGGTCTGAGGCTAGATCAAGAAACCATTCGAATAGTTCGCCTGCAAAAATTGCAGGACTATTTGTTTCATAAAGCCACTTTGCTTTTTGCGTTAACGGTATTGGTGACACTGGCTGGCATCATTGCTTCGCTATTCATTAATGCGTGGCCTGCATTACATAAATTTGGGCTCGGCTTTTTCTTCACCATTGAGTGGGATGTGGTGAATGGTGAATTTGGTGGTTTGATTGCCATCTTCGGAACAGTTGTGACGGCATTAATCGCCTTACTCATTGCGGTTCCATTGAGTTTTGGTATTGCGGTCTTTTTGACAGAGACTTGTCCAATTTGGTTAAGAAGGCCATTAGGTACTTGCGTTGAATTATTGGCTGCTGTGCCTTCTATCATTTACGGTATGTTTGGTTTATTTGTGTTTGCTCCATTATTTGCCGAATATATCCAGCCAGCCTTGGCAGCAACTTTAGGAAAGATTCCTGGTTTGGGTATTTTGTTTTCGGGCGCATTTAACGGAATTGGTATATTGTGCGCGGGCTTAATTTTGGCGATTATGGTGTTGCCATTTATTACATCGGTGATGCGTGATGTATTTGAAATCGTTCCGCCCGTATTAAAAGAGTCTGCCTACGGTATCGGTTGTACAACATGGGAAGTGGTCAGCAATATTGTTTTGCCTTATACACGTGCTGGTGTTATTGGTGGTGTGATGTTAGGTTTGGGTCGTGCACTTGGGGAAACGATGGCGGTTACTTTCGTGATCGGTAATGCGCATAAGTTATCCG
>CAYFKO010000099.1:0-6003 GCA_964343765.1 uncultured Polynucleobacter sp.
CCATCGAGCACTGCACAGCTTTCTTGAAGTTTGTCGTGATCAGGGTGTTTGTTCATTTCTAGAAGCACTTCAGCAAAACCAGTGTGTAAACACACCATGTCGCCTGGTTCAATCACGACTTTATCTTTTTCTAAAACTTCCATCAGTTGATCGTAACCAACATTGACGCGTTTTCTTCCAAAGTGTGCATGTAAGTCAATCATGACGGCTCTACCTTGAATGCAACGTTCGGCCATTTTTTCAATGCCGAGTACTTTAGCTTGGGAAGTTGATCGTCTAGGAATGACAGAAAAGTCAAAGACGCCCGCATCGCTTAGTTCTGTGGGGCCGATAACATCAGTGCCTGCCCGAAAGCCGTTGTAATACACCGCCTCTGGAACGCCGTCACCATTGGCATCAAACATTGAGCCAGCGTGTGCAAGGCTATCCCACTGAGTGGAGTATTGCAAATGCATGATGACAAGATCATCGCTAATGACGTCGGTGCAGTTTGGGTCATCGTTATAAAGTTGGTAATTCATATTAGGGTGCTTAGCTCGTAGAGTCGGACGCAGCACAGGTGGAAAGCGTCTTGGGTTTAGTACGCTTTCACCGGGAAAATCTAAAGGCAGGCTAAGGCAGAAAGTCTTACCTTCGGTCACTTCTGCAATACCTTGTTTTACTTTTTCAGGTGTAATGAGATTGATTCGACCATTTTGGTCATCAGCTCCAAATTCACCCCAGGTTGAACCGGGTGGTTTTTGCTTCCAGCGTGGTGAGGACATAAAGACTCCGGAAAAGTTAAGAAATCAGAACCAATTTGGATTCATTTGGTTGCAGATAGCATTGCGATGGCGTACCGGTGTTAACCAGTGATGAATTAATGGCAGTTCAAAATCAAAGAAATAATGAGCTGCTGCCAATTTGCCTTTCAAGAAATCAGTATCGTGAGCTTTATCACTCAATAGTTGATTAGAGGTGCTAGCAAGTTCGAGCCAAATCCACGCCAGTGTCACATGACCAAAAGCACGAAGGTATGAAGTGGCATTCGCAAGGGTTTCGTGAGCATTGCCGGTGCTCCAAGCTTCTTGGGTGCTTTGAATTAATGTGTGAAGTGCGTTCTGAAGTGACTCTGCCATTCCTTTTAGCTCAGGAACAGTTTTTGCAGAAGCAATTGTTTTGTCAACTTTCCCAATAAATAATTTGAATGCGGCGCCATCGTGCATGATTACTTTGCGACCCAATAAATCCAGTCCATGAATACCGTGTGTACCTTCGTGAATCATATTTAAGCGATTGTCGCGCCAGTATTGTTCCACTGGAAAATCGCGTGTATAGCCATAACCACCCAGTACCTGAATAGCAAGGCTATTTGCTTCTAAACACCACTCACTTGGCCAGCTCTTCGCAATCGGAGTTAGTAGCTCTAAAAGTAGGGAGGCTTGTTGTGATGATTCTGAGTCACCGGTGCGGTATTCATCGACGAGTGAAGCGCAATAAAGTTCAAACGCTAACGCGCCTTCGCAATAGGCTTTTTGAGCTAAGAGCATTCGCTTTACGTCGGCATGTTCAATGATTGCCACTTGGGCTTGATTAGGGTCTTTAATAGGTTTGTTGCTTGATGCAAGAGGGCGGCCTTGAGGGCGATTTTTTGCATAGTCTAATGAAGCAACATAGCCTGCATAGCCTAGCATCGTTGCGCCCAACCCAACGCTGATGCGTGCTTCGTTCATCATATGGAACATGCATTTCAAACCTTCACCTGGTTTGCCTACAAGATAACCGATTGCACCTGCACCTTTTCCGTCAGTCCCCATTGGTGCTCGAACAGGAAAGCTTCCTTCCCCGTAATTGAGAAGGGTATTCGTTGTGCCGCGATAGCCAAGTTTGTGATTAAGTCCTGCTAATGCAATGTCATTACGTTCGCCAGTGAGTTTACCTTCAGTATCGACTAGGTTTTTAGGAACAATAAATAAGGAGATGCCTTTAACACCGGCTGGAAGTTTGCCATCTTGATCTGGAATTTTCGCAAGGACTAAATGAACAATGTTTTCGGTAAGTTCGTGTTCACCTCCAGAAATCCACATTTTTCGCCCCGTTAGTCGATAGCGTGGTCCTAATGGGTCAGATTCATAATCAGGACCGTCGGCAACAGCGCGAGTTGAAATGTCTGACAGACTTGAGCCTGCTTGTGGCTCGGATAAATTCATGGTGCCAAAAAAGCGACCTTCTAGCTCGGGTTGCGCAAAAGCTTTTTTCTGAGCATCGGTGCCGTGCACCATTAATAAATTGGCGTTCCCGATCGTAAGCATTAAATAACCTTTCATGCCTACACTGGACGCGCCAAAGAAACTGTTAGCAGCCATGTCAATCGAGCAAGGTAGTTGCATTCCACCGTGTTCGTAAGATTGGGTTGAGGCCAGCATGCCTGATTCAACATAAGCGCGTGTTGCATCGTAAGTTGCCTTGGGCAACGTCACTTTTTTCCCATCAAAGTGAGGTTCCTCGATATCCGCTAAGCGGTTAAAAGGTTCAAATTTGTCTTGAGCAATTTTTTGGCAGAGATCCAATACCGCTTCGTAGGTAGTTTTTTCATGATCGGCAAAACGAGGACGTTTATTTAACTCATCTGCCTTGAGCCAGGAGAATAGAAAGAAATCAATCGAAGCACGAATAGGGGCTAAGGAGATGGCCATAATGTCTCTTATTTGGTAGTTTTAATTAATAATGCTTGTTCCATTCTAATAAAAAATAGGATTCTTGGAATTAATCTGAAATAATCGCTAATTCTCTGAATTTATAGCGTGCAACGACCACCATTACCCTATGGCAACTAAATCGACCATTTTTAAGGCAAATCTAGGTATTGCCGACATTGATCATGGGTATTACGCTGATCATTCTCTAACGCTTGCCCGGCATCCGAGTGAAACGGATGAGCGCATGATGGTGAGATTGGTTGCATTGGCGCTCAATGCCTATCAACTTGATCAGAAATGCAATGGTGATGGAGTTTTAGCGTTTGGTGCCGGATTATCGGATCCAGACGAACCGGATGTATGGTTGAAAGATTTTTCTAATCAAATCCAGTTGTGGATTGAGGTGGGGCAACCGGAAGATCGGCCAATGATTCGTGCGAGCGGCAAGTCCGACGAAGTCATTGTGTATGCCTTTAATCATGCATCTGACGTTTGGTTTAAAGGTGTAGAAAACAAAATAAATCGACTATCCAATCTGTCGATTTACCGAATTCCGTATGAGCAATCACAGCAACTCGCAAGCATGGCAGAGCGCACGATGCAATTGCAAGCAACCATTCAGGACGGACATTTGCTCATGAGTAACGGTCAAGTGAGTCTTGATATTGTCTGTGAGCGTTGGAAGTAATTATCTGAATTAAGAGTGTTTTAGCATTTGTGGGAAGGCGATGGCCCACAAAACCCCAATGGCAATCAGCCCGTAGGGTTGCTCAATATGAGAAATAGCCCCAAGTTGATAGCCGCCCCAATAAGCGCATACTCCGCCAATCCCTCCGCAAATTCCACTTAGAATAAGTTTATTTTTCAGCCACGCCAATGAGGTTGAGATTGTGCTGCCAAAGCACAGCCATAAAATAATCATCCACCAGGGTGTTATGAAATCTAATCCATAAGCGTTAGCCTGTTTAAATTCGATGAACTTAGCGAACAATAATGCTGAATCGAGAATGACGCCGATGACAGTTACGCGAGCGATTAATTTAATTTCGCCTAAGGGATGAGGGTGGTGGATTAGGTGGCTAAGAATAAAAATGGACGCACAACTAATTCCTGGCCAATATAGGTCGTTGGCAATGCTAAGTGCGATACTGAACCAAGTAATTTGGAAGGCCAGGATGTTCCAAATTAGAGGAGATTTTTTCATGGTTTATGAAAAGATAGCGTTACTTCACCCAAGTAGATCCCAAACTTACTCATTGTTGCGCGGTTGAGCATCACTTTGTCATTGATTAAGTACATCCAATCATTAAATTGAACCTCATAAACATCCTTATCTACTGGAAGGTTGAGTGTGTAGGTCCAATTCAGAGCATTTCCACTGGCTCGACCAGTGGCTTGACCTTTGACATCGCTGGCAGTGCCGACATACTGGTTAGGGCTAGTTTCGGTGATGGTCCAAATTCGTTTATCGGTTGATCCATCCGAGTAGGTAAAGGATTCGTCTAGTGTTCCCACTAGGCGGCCATTTTTGTTTTCCCAAGACCCTTTAATGACTACGGTAAATCGCTTAACTACTTTGCCAGAGCGATCGGTAAATATGCCATAGGCATTAATATTTCCATTGAAATATTCAGAGAGTCTTAGGTTTGGTTTTTGGTTGCTGTACTCTTCGACCGAAATAGAAGAGCAGGAATTAAGCAATAAAAGTACCGCTGCAAAAAGGCCAAGACGTGACAAAAATCGAGTCGGTGAAGAAAACTTAAAGAAATTAATAGAGTTCATGGTTTGGGTGCGGGATAAAGGGTGTGGGATAGATACTGACCATCGCGATTTACGTGAACCAAAACCATATCACCAACACTGACAACTTTTGAGGTGAATGCTTCGATATTCACGTGATGGGTTACGAGAATGATTGGTTTTTTAGAGTTGCTTAGAAGGGCTTGCTTAATCATTTTTTGAAGGGCGGTCGTTTGAGGTTTTGCTTGACTCATGTCGTCAAAGAACGAGCCCAAAGCGGAATGGGTAGTTACTTTGCCAAGATTTAAACCGGAGGCAGTATCCAGGCATCTGCACCAAGGACTACTAAAAATAATAGCCTCTTGAATTCCTTGATTTTTTAACCATTGACCAATTCGAGAGGCTTGCTTTTTGCCAGCTTCTCCAAGATTGCGTTGTGTTTCACATTTACCTAATTGATAGCCAGCAGGATCGCCATAGCCAGGAGCATCAGCGTGACGCATCAATAAGACATGGGATCCATCCGTTAAATCATTCGCTAAATTGGCGAAGCTATTTAAGTGTATTAGACTCAGAATTGTTAAGAGTAGATATTTGAAGTGGGTCATAGTGAGTTTTCAGTAAATTCCATAAGAGGATGGTATTTACAAAACTTTAGTACTTTTTTATGTAATTTGCAGAATTCACTTATGATGATAAAAACTCACATAGGAGACTAGGTAAATGAAAACGATTACAGAGCATTTGAGTCAGTACGCTAGTTATCATCGTAATCAAAAGAATATTGCTACTCATTTTGTTGGAATACCAATGATTGTTTTAGCGGTTGTTATTCTTTTAGCGAGAGTGACTTTTGAGTTGGCAGGCTTGCCGATTTCAATTGCGACTGTTCTTGTCATTATTTCTAGCATCTATTACATCAAACTTGATTTATGGCTAGGTTACGTATTGTCTTTGTTTTTACTATTTTGTTTATGGATTAGCCAAGACATTGCAGAAGCATCCACTACGGTATGGTTAAGCTATGGATTGGGGTTATTTTTAATTGGCTGGATATTCCAATTTGTAGGCCATTATTTTGAAGGGCGCAAACCTGCATTTGTCGATGACATCATGGGTTTGATGATAGGGCCCTTGTTTGTGGTTGCAGAGTTGGCTTTTAAACTTGGCTTTCGCAAAGAATTACATAAAGCTATTGAAGCACGACTGGCTAGAAAGTAGAGCTTACGCCTCAACGATCGGAATTTGTTCGATCTTTGGGGTATTCGCTGTATTAACGTAGCGAGCCAAGAAAGCTTTATCCGTTTTCATTGGGATTTTGGCCCAAACGATATGGCCGGAGCCAGGTGCTACACGAATAGGTTCGCCATCTTTATTCCAGAGTTCATCTAGAACGATATCGGTGTTGCCACATGGCTCGATGATTTCAATGGTATCGCCAACTGAGAAACGATTTTTAACATCGATCTGAACTTTGCCTGAAGCCTTGTCAATTGCAATCACTTCACCGACGTAGGTGCTGCGTCCAGAACGAGAATGTCCCTCAAGGTAGTGTTGATATTCTTTATCGTGATGGCGCACATAG
>CAYFKO010000100.1:0-6000 GCA_964343765.1 uncultured Polynucleobacter sp.
TTGGCATGGCTTGATATCCCAATAAACTTGGATCCAACATGCCAGCAATCATGGCGATATGACCAAACACTAAGAAAAGTGCGACACATACGGCATGCGTTTTGAGTTTGTCATTGGCGTTGGCGCTTCGGTTCACAAAACCCAGTTCTTGTAGAGCTATCCAAATCAGAGGTAAACCACCAATTAAATAACTAAACACTGCCACCACATCAATGATCGTGCGCCATTCACCCGCCTTTGAAATTGGCAGTACAGCATTAATCATCAAATAAACAATGACACCAATAAAATAAATGCCAACAATGATGCCTGCTGCTCGATTAAGTTTTTGAACCCACCCATCAAAACGGCGTGTAAATAACAAATACAACTCAGTAATCGCCAAAGTCTCGGCCAGCACGACTGGTATAGCCATAAATAGAAATAAATTCCAAGGCTGATTAACCGCCAATAATTCCATGTAATGCGTCATTGTCATGAGTCACTCCTCAATTTGTATGCACTCATTATGAACTCTTTATCAAGAAATTCACAAACGAATACTTAATGACAACAGCAACCGCCTCCACAGGATTTCTCATTACTCTCAGAAGATGCTTTTACTTCTGAGAGTAAGCCTATTAATTTCGCAGGATATCCCGCATCCTCTAAATGCGCCACGATGTCAGCTTCTTTACCGGCTTGATCGATAGTCACGGTGGCTTGTGCTTTTGCCAAATCCACAATCACTGACGCCACACCTTCTACCTCTTTCACCGCCGCTTCAACATGCTTGACGCATGAACCACAACTCATTCCAGAAACTTCGAATTGAATAGTTTGCATGATTTTCTCCAATAAACTCACTGATGTTACTATTTTCAAGAAATTACATCAATCGGCATATGATTTAAATCATATAACTATCAAATTAATTTCATTAATTGACTAAATAACCTGCGGTAACTCATTCCATGATGTAAGGTAATTGGGTGATCGACTCTGTGAGCGCATCTGCCACACCTGTTTCACTCCCGTTGCTGCAGTTCGTACGGATCCAGTACCAAAACGGGTATTAATCCCATCGACCGTTTGCATGAGCTGAGAAGATTTTCCTCTTAACTCTAAATCTTCAAACAATGACTGTTGCAAGGTTTCTTTGTCAGAAATCAATGTCAGCATGATTCCAGCTTTCTTATAACGATAACCACTACGGTAGATTTGTTTCAATCCATCCATCGCGCGCTGGGTCAATACAAACAGATCATCACTTGGGTTTTCAAGAGGCACTAAGATACTTGGGTTGTACTGCTTCTCATCACGCCGAAAACGATTAGTTAATAAATAAACACAAACGGCGCTCGTGACCGAATGCTGCTGCCTTAATTTTTCAGAGGCGCGTGTGACATGCGTGGCAATTGACTCCCCCAAATCTTCTAACTTCGTCATGGGTTTTCCAAAACTACGACTAGCAATGATTTGCTGTTTGTTTGGCGTTACCTCTTCTAAACTTAAACAAGACACACCATTTAACTCTTGGCAAATACGCTCCATCACCACACCAAAGAGACGTCTTAGGTATTTTGCGTCGGCACACCGCAAATCAAAGACCGTCCGAATCCCACATTCTTGGAGCCTAATGGATAAACGTCGACCTACTCCCCACACCTCACTCACCTCTGTCTCTGACATCCACTGTAAACACACATCTAGAGGCATACTAGAGACATCACAGACACCAGCAAAGACCGAGTGCTTTTTTGCTAAATGATTGGCAAACTTCGCTAACGTTTTACTCGAGCCAATCCCTACACATACCGGCAATCCTAACCACTGGTGAACGCGCTCTTTCATCTGTGTCCCCATTGCTCTAGGTCCACCATATAAATGCGCTTGCTTTTCGATGCGTAAAAAACTCTCGTCAATCGAATACACCTCAATCTCTGGTGAAAATTCTCGCAAAACATCGACAACGCGCGCACTCATTTCCCCATACAAGGTGTAGTTACTCGAGAATGCTTGAATCCCATGTTGACGCGCCAAATCCGCCATCTGAAACCAAGGCGTTCCCATCTTGACGCCTAAGGCTTTCACTTCAGCACTGCGTGCAACCGCACAGCCATCATTATTTGATAAAACAACCATGGCTTGCTTAGCGAGCTTTGGCTGAAAAACACGCTCACACGATACGTAAAAATTATTAACATCAACCAATGCAAATTGCGCACTCATAGACTCGACCTATATTTACGCACCACCCCAACTACAACACCCCAAATTTCTAAATCACGCCCCTCCGTAAAACGAATTGGCTCATAAGCCTCGTTTTCTGGACGTAACTCAACAATCCCTTGTCGTTTATATAAACGCTTAATCGTGTAATCACCATCTACTACTGCCACCACAATATCGCCATGACGCGGCTTCACGGATCGATCCACAACAACCTTGTCGCCATCTTCAATCGCAGCCCCAACCATTGAGTCGCCCTTCACACTAAACAGAAAGGTCGCCGTCTTGTTATTAACAAGGTAAGTATTGAGATCGAGCGTTTTTTGCGCGTAATCAGCTGCGGGGCTTGGAAAACCTGCCGATAAACGGTGGCAAATAAACCGCATAGCTTCTGGCGTAGCATCCTCCGCGACTCGCATAGGAATCTGCTCTAAGGATGCTTCTGAAATCAGGGCTAAATCATGAGTTTTCATATACTGTATAAATATACAGTATTATTAATTTAGCAACAACTACAAAAGTGCTTAATTTAGGATTGGTGCAATTGAATAATGGCCGAGAAATCCAAGCCACCTTTACCTTGGGCACTGAATTGCTGATACAACTGTTGCGCAAGCGTTCCCATAGAGACCGTTTGCGTAGCACTTTTGGCAGCCTCGGTCGCCAAACCTAAGTCTTTCAACATGAGATCTACGCCAAAGCCACCTGTATAGCCCCGCGATGCTGGCGCCGTCTCCACCACCCCTGGATAAGGGTTATAAACTTCTGAACTCCAACAACGTCCACTCGATGTATTAATAATCCCAGCCAACACCTTGGGATCCATACCTAAAGCCACACCTAGATTCATGGCTTCTGCGGTGGCAATCATGGAAATACCTAGCAACATATTGTTAGCTACTTTGGCAACCTGCCCATTCCCACTACCACCACAATGCACGATGTTTTTACCCATCTGCATCAGCATAGGTTTCACACGCTCGAAATCTACCACCTCTCCACCAACCATAAACGTTAAGGTCCCAGCTTGCGCACCACCCGTTCCGCCAGAGACTGGGGCATCAAGCATGGGATTACCTTGATCCAAGGCAAGCTTGGCAATCTCACGACTCGTTTGCGGATCAATCGTCGATGAATCAATCAAGATGACACCTTTTGCAATATGCGCCAATAATCCTTGCTCACCCAAGTAGACACTTCGAACATGAGGCGCTGCCGGCAGCATCGTGATCACGATATCTAAACCCGCCGTTTTTGCCACCTCCATGACTGAAGTCGCTAAATGAGCACCCGCAACTCTGATCTCACTTAACGCTTTTTCGGAAACATCAAATACCGTGAGTTGATGTCCTGCCTTTAATAAATTACGCGCCATTGGGCCGCCCATATTACCTAATCCGATAAATCCGATATGCATGTGATCTCCGCGTTATTAAGTGGCCTTATACTTTTCGAATTGCTAGCCGTTAACCTACGATTAATCATAACAAGGTCTTACCTCAAACGATGTCCATCGATACTAAATACCTTTCTGACTGGAGCGGTCTTCGACGCGGAGTTCCTGCAGAAGTACTTTTTCCGAAAAGTACTCAGGAAGTCAGCGACATCGTAAAAGAATGTCAACTAGCTAAACGCCCCATCACGATTCAAGGTGGTTTAACAGGACTAACGGGTGGCGCCGTTCCTGCTGATGGTGATACCGTCATCAACTTTGAAAAAATGAATCGCATTGAGCACATCGATACCCTCGAAGGCATCATGATTGTCGAGGCAGGGGCAACACTCATCGAAGTTCAAGAAGCTGCCAAACAAGCTGGCTGGTTTTTCCCTGTTGATCTAGGTGCTCGTGGATCCTGCCAAATTGGCGGCAATGCTGCCACGAATGCCGGTGGCGAACGAGTCCTTAAATATGGCACTGTACGTGATTCAATTTTAGGCTTAGAAGTCGTGCTCGCCGATGGCTCCGTACTCGACTCAATGACACAACTCGTTAAAAATAGTTCTGGCTTAGATCTACGTTATTTATTTATTGGCTCTGAAGGCACTCTGGGCATCATTACGCGACTCGTGCTAAAACTTCAACCTGCGCCAGGCCCAACAACCTCCGCCCTCTTGGCAATCGATGATTTTGATCAAGTACCCAACGCACTAAGACAACTCAAACAATCCTTAGGCAGCACACTCTCTGCTTATGAATTTATGTCCAAAGCCTTTATTGACATGACATGTTCATTAATTAAGGCGCCAGTCCCTTTCACGCCAAATCCTCAATGGACTATTTTGATTGAAGCTGAAGGCTCTCAACATCAAGATGTTCAAGTACTTGTTGAGCAAGCGCTCCAAGAGCTTCTTGAGTCAAAAATTATTAACAACGCGATCATTGCTAAAAATGAGAATGATCGTCTTGGCTTTTGGAAACTGCGCCAAAGCATTCCAGAAATTTTTTCGCATCTAAAACCCACCATTAATTTTGATGTTGGGTTACCGCTTAAGCACGTCTCTCGTTGCATCCAAACACTAGAACATGGCCTTCATCAATTAAACCCCAAGGCTAGCCATTTATTTTTTGGGCACCTTGGCGACAACAATGTTCATCTCATTACCGGCCCCCATGCTATTGCTGACCGTCACGCCATTGAACAATTTGTTTACGAGGAACTAGCAAGCTATGGCGGCACCATCAGCGCTGAACATGGCATCGGTTTTATAAAAAAACCGTTTATAGAACTCTCCAGAAATGCCGAACAACTAAAACTTATCAAGCAACTTAAACAAGCAATGGATCCGCATAACCTTCTTAATCCGAACCGGATTGTTTAATGTTGCAACCCATGACACCATCAAAACGCCTCAAACTATTATTTCTAGCAACGAGGCCCGCATTTTTAAGCATTACGGCAATTGCTTTTTTAATAGGCATGACCGATGAATTTAGAAATGATCGCCTATTAATTAGCATCACAGGACTATTTTTAGCCTTAATGGGACACGCAGCTGCCAATGTTATTAATGACTATTTTGATTCAGTAAATGGAACCGATGATATTAATCAATCGCGCATCTTCCCATTTACGGGCGGTAGTCGATTTATTCAAAATAAAATTTTTACGCCACTTGAAATTAAAGTTCTTGGAATTTTCTTATTTTGCTTAACAAGCCTTGCAGGAATTTGGATTGCATATTTAACAACGTGGAATCTATTGTGGGTCGGCTTAATCGGCCTCGGTCTTGGCTGGAGCTATTCCGCCCCTCCTTTGAAATTAATGAGTCGAGGACTTTTAGGCGAAATAGCTATTGTGATCTGCTGGGCATTCATTTGCGTTGGAGCTGCCTTTTTATCAAAATCTCAAATAAATTTATCTCTAATTCCAGTTTCCATCGCATACGGATTGATGGTCTCCACTATTTTGTTTGTTAATCAAATTCCCGATAAAGAAGCAGATCGACTTTGCAATAAATTCACGTTAGCCGTTCAATTTACAGATCAGACACTATGGCGTGTCTATGCCGCTATTTCTGGTTTAGCCTACGTTATTTTGACAATCAGTGTCTTATTTAAACTCATTCCTGTAATTTATTTGATTACGCTTATACCTTTGCCACTCACTATTCATGTAATCATTAGACTCAAGAAAAACTTAGATACGTCCCTAGAAAGTAACATTAAACAAACCATTCTAATTACCCACCTCATTGGGCTACTTATAGTATTTGCATCACTTTTCAAATAAGTGCCTCAACTCCTAGGCAAATGTTATATTTACTATAACTAAGAACCTACGAAAGCCT
>CAYFKO010000101.1:0-5850 GCA_964343765.1 uncultured Polynucleobacter sp.
AACAGACCACCTACTGATTACAAATCAGTTGCTCTACCAGATGAGCTAATGGGGCAACAGAAATGAGATTTTATACTATTTTTGATTTGAACTCTAGAAATTCCGCCAAGAGCATTTGGGAGATAGCTAAGCTTTATATCCTTACTCTTGAAATTGTTGATTTTGACCCGATATTAACCTGTAATATGAGCATTCATTCACCTAAGAGGTCATCAATGAAATTTGCAAGTAAAGTTTTTACCCTCGTTCTTTCAACTGTTTTATTGCTTGGTTTTGCAATCGACGCCAATGCGAAACGGATGGGCGGTTCGCGTAGTATTGGCAAACAGTCCAATACCGTGACTCAAAGACAAGCAAACCCACCCCAAGCGGCGCCTGCCTCACCTTCAGCACCTCAGGTCGCACCAGCTCCCGTTCAACAACCCCGTAAATTTGGTTGGGGGGGTATGTTGGGTGGACTTGCTGCCGGTCTAGGACTCGGTTGGTTACTTTCTCATTTCGGACTTGGAGATGCTGCCGCATCCTTCTTCATGGGCATACTGATTTTTATGGTCGTGGCCGTTGTTGGCATGTGGTTAATCCGACGTTTTGCGGGTGGCGGCAACACCTTCCAAGCAAGACCTGCTAGCGGCCCTATAAATGAACCTAATTGGTCTACCAAATCAAGTTACTCTGACACACCTAGTTACCAAACAAATGCTGGCAGCTCAACAACAGCCGTTGCACCAGCGACTCCTTACTTTGCAGATCAGGATATTTTTCTCAATAGTGCAAAAAGTTTATTTATTCAATTGCAAGAGGCATCTGATAAACAAAATATCGATGTATTAAAGGAATATACAACTCCAGAATTATTCGACATTTTAAGAAGTGACATGTTATCTCGCGATAACCCATTTAGCTCTACACAAGTGTTAACACTTCACGCTGAAATTATTGCCTTTGAAACTGAAGGCAACGCTCAATTAGCCAGTGTTAAATTTTCAGGCGAAATCCGTGAAGATAACAACGCACCTGAAC
This sequence comes from uncultured Polynucleobacter sp., assembly GCA_964343765.1. Classification (GTDB taxonomy): domain Bacteria; phylum Pseudomonadota; class Gammaproteobacteria; order Burkholderiales; family Burkholderiaceae; genus Polynucleobacter. Next base: position 1,021 of record CAYFKO010000101.1, read on the forward strand.
ATTTTGAAGAGGTTTGGAATTGGAGTAAGCCTACGAATAATCAATCTGGTTGGGTATTGGCCGGGATTCAGCAGATCTCATAAAACAACTTGTACTGTTAGCCCAAAAATAACTAGGGGAGCTTTCGCTCCCCTAGTTATTTTCATATCTGTCAGCAGTAATCTTTAAAAGACCCTAACCTATTTAACCAATCGTAAATGAGGACGCTTTGCTTGCGCGTCTTCTTGCTTCTCTTTAGGTGGTTCTGGTGGTTGAATAATTTGCACCGGGAAACTCATCCCTTGACCATTCTCACGAGCATAGATTGCCATGACATGTGAGACCGGGAGCATGATCTCTTTTGGAACACCTCCAAAGCGAGCCTTAAAACTTATCCAATCGTTATCGATCGCCAATGCCTGGGATGAAGTGGGACTAATATTAAGAACGATCTCATCGTTCTTCACATACTCCATTGGCACTTGAACGTTAGCATCTACAAAAACAGCCAAATAAGGGGTAAATCCATTATCAACGCACCAATCGTACAAAGCCCTAATTAAATAGGGCTTTGTACTTGGTACTTCTTTAGAACTTAAATCGTTATTTGACGATTCGGTCATATTAACGACGCATTACTTTTTCAGATGGCGTTAACGCTTCAATATAAGCTGGGCGACTGAAGATGCGCTCAGCATATTTCAAGAGTGGTGCCGCATTACGAGATAAATCAATACCGTAATGCTCAAGTCTCCAAAGTAATGGTGCAATTGCCACATCTAACATGGAGAACTCATCGCCCAACATATATTTATTCTTAACAAAAATAGGTGCCAACTGAGTTAAACGATCACGTATTGCTAAACGCGCTTTTTCAAGAACTTTATCCGCGCCTTTACCTTTTTCATTTTCAAGGGTCGCTACGTGAACAAACAATTCTTTTTCAAAATTGAATAAGAACAAACGAGCACGAGCACGAGCAACTGGATCAGGCGGCATTAACTGTGGATGTGGAAAACGTTCATCAATATATTCATTAATGATGTTTGATTCATACAAAATCAAATCACGCTCAACCAAAATAGGCACTTGCCCATAAGGATTCATAACCGAAATATCTTCTGGCTTGTTGAACAAATCAACATCACGAATCTCAAAATCCATACCCTTCTCAAACAACACCAAACGGCAACGTTGTGAGAATGGGCAATTAGTACCTGAATACAACACCATCATAGGAATAGTTCCTTCAAAAACAAAAATAAACAGGCAGATACCAAACTGTTATCTGCCTGATCGAGCATTTAAAACCGACTTAGTGGATGTCTTTCCAATAAGCCTTGTTCAAACGCCAAGCCAATACAGTAAAGATGGCCAAGAAGATTAATACGATGACACCTAAGCGTTTGCGCTCTAATTGCGCTGGCTCGCTCATCCATGTCATAAATGCGACCAAATCACCAATGTTGTCGTCGTATTCTTGTGGCTTCATCTTGCCAGGTGTGACTTGTTCAAAGCCAACAAACACATGTTCTTTTTTCTCTGGATCATGTGCGTCCGCTTTTTCTTCAAACTTAGCTACGCGCTCACCTTGAAGTTCCCATAAAACGTGAGGCATACCTACGTTTTTGAAAACCATATTGTTCCAACCTGTCGGACGAGAGTCGTCACGATAGAAAGTTCTCAAATAGGAATAAAGCCAATCCGCACCGCGTGCTCGAACCTCCACAGAAAGATCAGGAGGAGTCGCCCCAAACCACTCTTTTGCATCTTTAGGAGAAATTGAGACCTTCATCAAGTCGCCAATTTTTTCACTTGAGAACAAAAGGTTTTGTTTGATTTGCTCATCTGTTAAGCCAATATCACGCAAACGGTTGTAACGCATGCTTGCAGCTGCATGGCAGTTCAAGCAATAGTTCACAAACAATTTGGCACCGTTTTGCAACGCAGGCATGCTATTCACACGGTTGGGCGCTTTATCTAAGGGAAAACCTGCTTCGTTCGCAGAAACAACGCCCGTTGCCATCATTAAACTTGCGGCCATTAGAAGAGCAGCAAGGAGTCGATTTGTATTTTTCATCAATGTCATCGCCATATCCGTTTTAGTGGGCCACAAAGTTAACACGACTTGGAACTTGCTTAAATGTTCCAAGACGGCTCCAGTACGGCATTGCCAAGAAGAAGCCAAAATACAGCAACGTACACAGTTGCGATACTTTTTCACCTACTGGAGAAGGTGGTTGAACACCCAAGTATCCAAGAATGACGAAACAGATCACGAACACGGCATATATGTATTTATGGAATTGTGGGCGATAGCGAATTGATTTGACAGGTGAGTTATCTAACCATGGGAGGAAGAAGAAAATGACAACTGAACCACCCATCACAACCACACCCCAGAACTTCGCATCAAACAACAAGAAGCCAAGGCCAAGTGCCGCAAGAATCGCAACCACGATACCTTTTGTTTTCGTTGATCCACCCTTTGCAACTGAACCTAACAATACCGCCGCAAAAATCCACATTGGCAACAAGAACTGTGAAGTCGTTGCACGCAACATTGAGTAGAACGGTGTGAAATACCAAACTGGCGCAATGTGTGGTGGGGTTTGCAGTGGATTTGCTGCAATAAAGTTGTTAGATTCTAAGAAATACCCGCCCATTTCTGGAGCAAAGAATACGATGAATGCAAACACCATAAAGAAAACACCAAGACCCATTACGTCATGAACTGAGTAATAAGGATGGAAAGGAATGCCATCGACTGGAATGCCTTTTTCATCGAGGTTTTCTTTAATCTCAACACCGTCAGGGTTATTTGATCCAACTTCATGCAATGCCACGATATGAGCAGCTACTAGGCCGATTAATACCAATGGCACAGCAATTACGTGGAATGAGAAGAAGCGGTTCAAGGTGGCGTCACCAACCACATAGTCACCACGGATCCACAATGATAGATCTGGACCAATGAGTGGAATTGCAGCAAACAAGTTAACAATCACTTGAGCACCCCAGTAAGACATTTGACCCCAAGGAAGCAAATAACCCATGAATGCTTCAGCCATTAAGCACAAGAAAATTGCGCAGCCAAAAATCCAAATGAGTTCACGTGGTTTGCGATATGAACCGTAAATCAAGCCACGGAACATGTGCATATAGACCACAACGAAGAACATGGAAGCACCTGTTGAATGCAAATAACGCACCAACCATCCCCATGGAACTTCACGCATGATGTATTCAACAGACTGGAATGCTTTTTCAGCATCCGGTTTGTAATGCATTACCAAGAAAATGCCTGTAATGATTTGAATCGCTAATACAACCATGGCTAAAGAGCCAAAGAAATACCAGAAGTTAAAGTTTTTTGGCGCGTAGTACTCTGTTAAGTGACCTTTAATCGTTGCCGACAAAGGAAAGCGGGAATCAATCCACGCAACGAGTTTTTGCCCTGCGGATGCGCCTGCTGGGACTTCTTTTTCATGAAATGCCATTCGTACGCTCCTTACGCTTTTTTATCTTCGCCGATCAAAATCTTTGTGTCGCTCAAATACATATGAGGCGGCACTTCAAGATTGTCCGGTGCAGGTTTATTCTTAAATACACGGCCAGCCATATCAAAAGTTGAACCGTGGCATGGGCACAAGAAACCACCTTGCCAATCATTAGGTAACGAAGGTTGAGGTCCAGCTGTAAATTTTGCTGAGGGAGAACAACCTAAGTGAGTACAGATACCAACCGCTACTAAATATTCTGGCTTAATCGAGCGATGTTCATTGCGAGCATATTCAGGAGTCAATGCATCACGGTTACGCTCGGATTTTGGATCAGCCAACTGACCGTCAATCTTGGTTAAGGCCTCGACTTGCTCTTTCGTGCGACGAACAACCCAAACAGGTTTACCACGCCACTCAACGGTACGGAGCTCTCCTGGCTCCATGCCAGAAATATCCATTTCCACAGCAGCACCCGCTGCTTTTGCACGCTCTGAAGGTGCAAATGTGTTTACTAAAGGAAGAACGGTGGCAACACCGCCTACTCCGCCTACGACTGACGTAGCGATTAACCACGTACGTCTTTCTTTGTCTAGGCTCTGCTGATCAGTTTTGTTATTTTGGTCGCTCATTACTATCCCAGTTAAATTGGTCCGTCACCGATTATAGCGAACTGGGATACCCAATTTAAAGAGGTTGACCGAATTTTCTTTACTTTTTGTACACTTAGCTTAACTTGTTTCCAGTTTTGGGGTGACTTATGCGTATTTTTCGAGAATTTCAAGAATTTGCTCTAAAGGGCAATGTGATGGACTTGGCTGTGGGTGTCATTATCGGGGGTGCTTTTGCCAAAATCGTTGACTCCCTTGTGGGGGACATCATCATGCCTCTGGCTTCTGCACTTTTGGGAGGTCATCTGGACTTTTCTAACCTTTTTATGATTTTGGGTAAGGTCCCGGAAGGCACCGCGCTTACCTACGATGCTCTTAAAAAGGCTGGAGTACCACTTTTCGCCTACGGCAACTTTATAACCATCACGATCAATTTTTTACTGCTGGCCTTTGTCATTTTCCAGCTAGTTAAATTCATGAATCACCTGCGTAACCTGCAATCCTCAGAAGGCGCTAGCCAAGCTGAAACAGCGTCAACTGAAGCGGAACAAATTGCCCTTTTACGGGAAATCCGGGATAGCCTCAAAAAATAATTTGGCTCTTTTACAAGATAAAATCCAAGAATTATTGATAGTAAGTAAATACTTACTATCAATAATGTCCTTTATTTAATTAAACTGGATTGAGGATATCGATAAATTGATGCTGAATGCCAAATTTCTTGGCTAAGGCATTACCCA
>CAYFKO010000102.1:0-5714 GCA_964343765.1 uncultured Polynucleobacter sp.
ATTAGGACTTCTGGTTTGCGGAGTCATGACCCTAGGAATTACTTCACTTGGCGTACTCATTAAATCTATCTAATTAAAGCAATTAGCCAGTCATTAGACTGGCTTTTTTCTACCTATGTCTTTAAGTGTTGCCCGAAATTCACTAGGAGACTTGCCCTTCTGTTTTTTAAAAAACCTAGTGAAATAAGATTCATCTTGAAATCCCAGGGTGAAAGCAATTTCTTTAATTGCCAAACTGGAATACAACAAATCACGCTCCGCTTCGGTGGTAATTCGCGCATTAATAATTTCAAGCGCTGGCTTATGCAACACCTCATTGCAGACTCGGTTTAATTGAGTATGAGTAATCCCTAATTGTTGAGCATATCGACTAATTGGCCAATGCTCCCTATAGTGCTCATCTAGAAGTTTTTTAAATCGCATAACATGCACAACCGCTCGACCACCTTTTTCAGAAGGATTCATTAGCTGTGGAATTTGTCTTGCCAAATGAATAAAGATGGTTGCCAAATGATTAACAAGCAAATTCGAACGCCACAAATCAGACCCTAAAAACTCCTCTCTCAGTTGCCAAATTACTCGAGTCAATGCATCCCACTCACGCGAGTGTTCAGAAAATTTTACTTGCATACCTCGATCAAACTGCTCGAATAACGCTTGATCAAACTCAAGCAAACGCTGAAAATGCGCATGATTAATCGTCATTACCACTCCGCGCATATTTTTTTGGAACAAGAAACCGTGCGGCAATAATCGTGGAACCACAATGACACACGGTGTTTCAATGGGCGATTCCTCATTCCCCAATAAGACCTTACCCCTACCCGATTCTATGTGCAGAATTTGCAAAAAATCTTCATGTCGATGCGGAGTAATTTCCCAGTCATACAATTGGCTACGCTCAGCAATTGATTCAATATGAATTCCATCATTAAATACCCCTGAGGCAATCTCTCCATACAACTGATAAAGTGGTGCCGTCTTCAAATCATCATCCCAAGTACGCTTATTGAATGTTCAGAAAATACCATTTTTTGACTTATTTGTCCATTTGCCTTGAATGGTTAATTACCTAAGATATGCCATTACATTCAGGAGATAAGTATGCGTACACAAGTGGCCATCATTGGCGCCGGTCCCTCAGGACTTTTATTGGGTCAACTTCTTCATAAAGCTGGCATCGATGCCGTCATTATTGAACGCCAAACTGGCGACTATGTTTTAGGGCGCATTCGTGCTGGCGTACTAGAGCAAGTTGCCGTTGAACTCTTAGAGGAAGCAGGTGTTGCTAATCGCATGCACAAGGAAGGCCTAGTTCATGATGGCTTTGATATCAACTACGAATCTGACCACCTCCGCATTGACCTCAAAGGATTAACCGGCGGAAAAACAGTGATGGTTTATGGCCAGACAGAAGTTACCCGCGATTTAATGGATGCGCGCGAAGCCGCTGGATTAAAAACATTCTACGGTGCTGAGGATGTCACCGTTCATGATTTTGATACCAAAAATCCCAAGGTTCGCTTCAAACATAATGGTGAATCCATTGAACTAGCCTGCGACTTCATCGCCGGCTGTGATGGCTTTCACGGGGTTTGCCGAGCATCGGTGCCTGAGAACTCAATTAAAGAATATGAACGCGTTTATCCATTTGGATGGCTCGGCCTATTAGCGGATACCCCTCCAGTTCAAGAAGAACTCATTTACGCCAATCACGCGGATGGCTTTTACTTATGTAGTTTGCGCTCCCCTACAAGAAGCCGCTATTACCTTCAATGCTCATTATCTGAAAAAGTGGAAGAATGGTCCGATGACCGCTTCTGGGGCGAATTAAAACGTCGTCTCGATCCTAAACTAGCGGCTAATTTAGTCACTGGGCCTTCTCTCGAAAAAAGCATTGCACCATTGCGCAGCTTTGTAGCCGAACCACTTCGCTTTGGCACCATGTTTTTAGCGGGTGATGCTGGACACATCGTCCCCCCTACTGGCGCTAAAGGGCTAAACTTAGCCGCATCCGATATTCGATATCTCTCATTAGGACTTATTGAGTACTATCAAGAAAAGAGTGAATCCGGAATTAATCACTACTCCCAAAAAGCGTTGGCAAGAATTTGGAAAGGCGAACGCTTCTCCTGGTGGATGACTACACTTTTGCACAAATTTCCGGATCAATCTGGATTTGATCAAAAAATTCAGCGCACCGAGTTTGAATACCTAGCAAGTTCAGAACACGCTCAACGCGTTCTTGCTGAAAACTATGTTGGCTTATCTTACAAATAAGCTATAAAAAAAGGCCCGATTATTCGGGCCTTTTTAATTCATTGAACTTTGATCACTCAGCTAATTTCCAAGTACCTTTATCAATCTTCACCATCACGCGTGCGCGAACATCTAAACCAGCATGATCATTCGGCGTCATGGTAAATACACCATGAGCACCATTCACGCCACCAGATTTTTCTAGTGCATCACGCATTGCCGCACGGAATTCTGGCGTACCAGGTTTAGCCACCTTAAGTGCATTTGGAACCGCTTTCACAACCAACTGAAGTGCATCCCATGCATGACCACCAAAAGTAGATACCGATCCCTTGCCATATTTAGCTTCATATTTTTGAACATACTCAAGCGCAGAAGCTTTTACTGGACTTGTACCTGGCAACTGATTCGCTACCAACATTGGACCAGAAGGCAAGTATGTTCCTTCACAATCAGCGCCACAAATACGTAAGAAATCATTGTTAGCTACACCGTGCGTTTGATACATGACACCTTTATAGCCACGCTCTTTGAGGGTTTTTTGCGGCAATGCGGCTGGAGTGCCTGAACCAGCGACTAATACTGCCTCTGGATTTGCTGCTTGAATCTTTAACACTTGACCAACGACCGAAGTGTCTTGGCGGTTATATCGTTCATTAGCAACAATATTAAGGCCCGCTGCTTGAACAGCTTTTGAGAACTCGGCATACCAACCTTCACCATAAGCATCAGCAAAACCAATGAATGCTACATTCTTGATTTTATTCTTAGTCATATGACTAACAATCGCAGTTGCCATCAAACTATCATTTTGCGGTGTTTTAAATACCCAGTGACGCTTTGCATCCATCGGCTCAACAATACGTGCAGATGCCGCCATCGAAACCATCGGGACTTTTGACTCAGCCGCCACATCAATCATCGCTAATGAGTTTGGGGTAATGGTTGACCCAACCAGCACATCAACCTTATCTTCACTAATTAATTTACGAGCATTTTTAACAGCATTGGTTGTGTCGGATCCATCATCCAAAATAATGTAATTAACTTTTTCATTACCAATTTTCTTAGGTAAAAGTTCAACGGTATTCTTTTCAGGAATACCCAAGGAAGCTGCAGGCCCTGTTGCCGACACCACAAAACCAATATTAATATCAGCTAATGCAGATGCACTTAAAAAAAGTGACGCTAAAGCCAGCGTAATTGCTTTTTTCTGTTGAAACAACTTCATACCATCTCCCTTTTAGTTAATTGAAATGTGCTGCTAGCTTACTACCGATAAATCTTCTGTCAATGGGGAACTCCCCTCATCTTCAAATAGGGTTTTCAACCCTGAAATAAAGAATTTTGTTGCCAACTGGCCGATTTCTTCATAGGTTACCGGGCCATCCTCCCGCATCCAGGTAAATGTCCAATTCATCATTCCAAAAAGCAGCATAGTGATCGGTTTTATAAGTTTCGTCCCATCCAACTGGGGATACATTTTTCCAACACTTTTGGCAAATTCATTAATAACAAATCGGTGTTTATCAAGCACCTCTTCGCGCTTTTCTTGACTTAAAAATTTAACGTCCTGAATAAGAACAATGTGACGGGAGCGAGAGTGCTCGTAATGCTTCATAAATTCCATAATGAGCGCTCTTAAACGTCGCTCACCATCTTCCATATCGGTTGCCTCACTCTGACTAATAGTGAGCAACTGATCCGCATAGGAATTACAGATATCTAAAAGAATCTCTTCTTTATCCCGGTAATAGTGATAAAGAAGCGGCTTGGATATTTCACAAACCGCAGCTAATTCAGACATGGAGGCATTATGAAAGCCTTTGCTAGCAAATAGGCTAGCGGCTGCATCCTGAATCAATGCTTTTTGAATATCAAACGAAGCAGCACGAGGTCTAGCCATTGCTTAGTGCACCCTCAATTAGCGATCGTCAAAACTCACAATCACTTCTTCAGATACTGGATGAGCTTGACATGTCAACACATAGCCAGCTTTTACATCCTCAGGCTCAAGGGAGAAGTTTTTATCCATACGCACCTCGCCACATAAGACTTTGGCTCGACAAGTACAACATACCCCACCCTTACATGAGAACGGTAGGTCCATACCGTGTTTAATTGCAACATCCAGAATAGAAGGATCCCCTTTATGGAATTCCATTTCGCGTTTTAGGCCATCCATAATGACCGTAACCTTAGCTTGCGGAGCATCTCCCTGAGTCAATGCAGCCGTATTGCTTTTCTCTGTAGGAACGCCAAAGCGCTCTAAGTGAATATTGTTGGCTTTAACACCCTTATCGAGCAGACATTTTTCAACATCGTCAATCATGGCGCCAGGGCCACAAATAAACGCCTCATCTATCGAATCCACCGGAATTAATTTATCAATGAACTCAGCAACTTTTGCCTGATCGAGGCGCCCATTAAAAATAGGCACTTCTTGCTCTTCTGCAGAATAAACGTTTAACAAAGTAAAGCGCGTTAAAAATTTATTCTTTAAATCTTCCAACGTCTCTTGGAACATCGTAGTACCTTGACGTCGATTACCATAAACCAATGTAAATTGACTACCTGGCTCTTGAGTCAACGTGGTCTTAATCATCGAAAGAATCGGCGTAATGCCACTACCTGCAGCAAAAGCTACATAGCTTTTACCTTTACCTTTTCCTGCCGGAATACCAAACTTACCATCCGGAGTCATCACTTCAATGGTGTCGGATGCCTTCAGGTTTTGATTTGCCCATGTTGAAAACGCGCCGCCGTTTACCTTCTTAATAGCAACACGAATCTCTTGATCTTGTGGCGCAGAGCATATCGAATACGAGCGACGAAGCTCCTCGCCATTGACCTTGGCTTTTAATGTCAAATGCTGGCCTGGCTGAAACTTAAAGGCTTCTTTTAAGTTTCCTGGAATATCAAATGCAATACTGATGGCATCAGCACACTCTTGACGCACCTCAGCAATTTTTAATGAATGAAACGTTGGCTTCAATTCTGAACTCCTCTTTAAATCGGCTTGAAATATTCAAATGGCTCTCGACAATCATCGCAACGATATAAAGCTTTACAAGCTGTTGCGCCAAACTGTGATAGTCGAGCTGTATTTTTTGATCCACATCTTGGGCATGCTGGCCGATAAGGCACAAAACTAATTCCTTTCTCTTGCGCAGCATTCATAGCTCCCTCACCAGGAGGGGCAATCCCATACTCTCTTAATTTCTCTTTTGTCTTTTCATCAATCCAATCCGTCGTCCACGCTGGTGATAAGCGCATCTCAATACGAACATCTTTAAAGCCAGTGTTAACTAATGCTTCCTTAATCGATTGATTAATTACCTCAGTGGCAGGACACCCACTGTATGTCGGTGTCACCACCACATGTACCGCATTACCATCGAGTTTGACCTCACGCACAATCCCAAGCTCAGTGACAGATATCACTGGAATTTCAG
>CAYFKO010000103.1:0-3765 GCA_964343765.1 uncultured Polynucleobacter sp.
TATTTTTTAACACTCGAAAGCGCTTCCTCTTCCTGAGCATCACCCCCCTCAACATTGCTTATTGCGTGCTCTTTTTTAGTTTCTGAAATTGATTCAAGATTCTTCAATTTCGATGAAATCGTTTGTAAACGATAAGTCCCAAACACCAGCAAACACACTACCAAAATAATAAGGAGTGCTACACCTGTTTGCGCAACTTTCTTGGGAAATCGCATTCCAGCTTGTTTAGTCGCAGAATCTTGTGCTTGCGCAGGTGCTATTGGTTCGGTATTCAATGGATTCACTCTTAGATCTTTAATAACAGCTTAATTCTAAAGGATACGAGCGCTCATCATACCCCTCAATTAGGGCAAGTTACTAGCCCACTGAATGGACGCTCGAATCAGGCTTTCATCGCCAGCTGAGCAAACAATCACCCGGCCAAACCCAACTTCTCGTGCTGCCTGCGCAATACGGGTATGTGAACACATGGCATCTAAACGAGTTAAAAGTTTAGGATTGAGTGACAACTCTTCAAACGCTTTGGGAATCGTTAACACGGCTTCGGAAGAAGTTAATAACCATAGCTGCCGCTCTTTTGGATTAGCATCAAGATGACTAAGCATCTTTGAAACCCGAACCCAACAAGGATCGTTTACCGAAAGAGCTTCTCGGCGATACACCTCAAACGATTTTGTTTTTGCTCCAGCCTGCTTAAATTGTTCCGCAAGCCATGGTCGACCACCTTCACCCCGAACAAATACAACATTCTTCTGCTGCCAGGACTCTTGCTTTAAACAATCCCACAAACCCTCTGAATCCCATTGGTCAGTTGATTGAGGGCGTACAACCTGTGCATTGATTTCCAGCGCTTCAATGGCAGCTTGACTTCCCCCACCCGTCAAACCAATTCGGATCTTATCTGGCCAGGTCAATTGGGCATCTTTTAGAAGTGAATCGGTTATTGAAACAGCATTTGGACTCACGAAAATAACCAAATCCGCTTGACATAGAGCTTCCCGCAACTCAGAAGCTAACTGCGGCGAAACCAAAGTCTGCAATTCCAACAAAGGTAACTCGATAACTTCCAAAGGCGGCATTCTTTCTGGTAATTCAAGCTTCAACTTTGAGACCAGACCCGCCACTTGCTGCCGAGGTCGAGTCACAACAATTGAATGAACGCCGCTAGAAGTTATTGACATAAACAAGCATTTCTAAGCTTTTGGAATAAATGCTTGAGCTCCCATCGAAAGTAATTCATCCGCAACTTTCGATCCAAGAGCTACCGCTTCCTGAGCTGATTTAATGGAGCCTCGCTGCTCAGAACGAATAATTTCTGTCCCAGCGTTATTGGCTACTAATGCTCGTAATCTCAATGTATCCGCCTCCCATTGAGCATAAGCCGCCAAAGGCACCTCGCAAGAACCACCCAATTTTCTCGACACCTCACGCTCTGCTAGAACTCTAAAAGCCGCATCATCATCATTCAAAGGGGCTAGCCAAGCCTGCATATCTGAGCGATTTTGTCGGATTTCGATACCCAATGCCCCCTGTCCCGCTGCAGGAAGACTAAATTCAGGCTCTATAAAAGCTCGAATTCGGTCACCAAGACCTAAACGCTTTAATCCAGCAGCTGCCAAAATAATCGCCGCGTACTCACCTCGATCTAATTTTGCTAGGCGAGTATCTAAATTACCCCTCAAAGGCTCGATTTTTAAGCTAGGGTAGGCTGCCCTCAATTGAGCCTCCCTGCGTAAGCTAGAGGTGCCCACAATCGCTCCTGCAGGTAAATCTGCTAAAGAGGCATAGTCATTCGAAATAAAGGCATCACGAGCATCCTCTCGAGACATGATGGCTGCCAGACTAAATCCCTCTGGAAGCTCCATGGGGACATCTTTAAGCGAATGAACCGCTAAATCCGCCTCTCCGCTTTCTAGCGCGATTTCCAATTCTTTAACAAAAAGGCCCTTTCCCCCAATTTTGGACAAGGTTTTATCCAAAATTTGATCCCCTCGGGTCGTCATGCCTAAAATATGGACTTCACAGCGCGGATAAAGCCTCTGGAGTGCGCTTTGAACGTGTTTTGCCTGCCACATTGCAAGGCGGCTTTCGCGAGAAGCAATCACTAAACGCTCCGGTGGCAATATACTTGTACTCATGTCTTCTTCCAAACACTCTCTCGATAATAAAGACCAAGCTTGGTCGGCAAGATTTGCCGAACCTGTCTCGGAACTTGTTCAACGTTATACAGCATCCATTGGATTCGACCACCGCCTAGGCGAAGTGGATATCCAAGGGTCCTTAGCCCACGCTCAAATGTTAGCTGAGCAAGGGATCATCTCCCAAGAAGATTTCCAAAAAATTTCCCAAGGTATGGGACAAATTTTGAAAGAAATCCAACAAGGAGAGTTTACTTGGCAATTATCTCTCGAAGACGTTCACCTGAACATTGAGGCCAGATTAACGCATTTGATTGGTGATGCAGGTAAACGCCTTCATACCGGCAGATCTCGGAATGATCAAGTTGCAACCGATATTCGTTTGTGGATGAGAGGTACCATCGATGGCGCGATTGTGCAGTTGAAAAACTTGCGTCGCGGACTACTCGATGTCGCTGCTCGTAATGCCAGCACCATCATGCCCGGCTTTACCCATCTCCAAGTCGCCCAGCCAATTACCTTTGGCCATCACATGATGGCCTACGTGGAAATGTTTACTCGCGACACTGAGCGATTAATTGATTGCCGCAAACGCGTCAATCAATTGCCGTTAGGTGCAGCTGCATTAGCTGGCACAAGCTACCCCATTAATCGTGAGCGTGTTGCAGAACTTCTTGGGTTTGATGGCGTTTGTAGAAACTCATTAGATGCCGTATCAGACCGTGATTTTGCAATTGAATTCTGTGCGGCCACTTCTCTTGTCATGACACATATTTCAAGACTGTCAGAGGAACTCATTCTTTGGATGAGCCCTCAGTTTGGCTTCATTGATTTACCAGATCGCTTTTGTACAGGCAGCTCCATCATGCCTCAAAAGAAAAATCCTGACGTTCCTGAGTTGGCACGTGGCAAAACTGGTCGGGTAAACGGCAACCTCATTAGCCTATTAACGCTAATGAAAGGCCAACCGCTCGCCTACAACAAGGACAACCAAGAAGATAAAGAGCCTTTGTTTGATTCGGCTGAGACACTCATTGATACGCTAAGAATCTTTGCAGACATGGTCCCTCATATCGAAGTTAAACCAAATGCAATGTTAGAAGCTGTTAAGAAAGGTTACGCTACTGCAACTGACTTAGCGGATTACCTCGTGAAAAAAGGCTTACCTTTTAGAGATGCGCATGAAGCAGTGGCTCATGCTGTAAAAGCCTGCGTCACTCGTCAATGCGATCTTTCTGATTTAAGCCTCCAAGAACTTCGCTTTGCCTGCGGCTTAGATGCTCGCCCCGAGTTAATTGGTGATGATGTCTTCGAGTTCTTAACCTTAACCGGTTCTGCCAACTCAAGATCTCACATCGGAGGCACAGCCCCCGAGCAAGTTACTCTAGCGATTGCTCGAGCTAAGGAAGCTTTAGACCGCGATTAATTTGGTACTTCGTTAATTACGCACGCAGTTTTTTAATTGCGCACGCAATCGACGAAGTATTCTTTACGACCATTCACTTCGGTTTTAACCAAGCCATGGATGTCTGTCTCAAATCCAGGGAATTGCTCATTGAAGTCGCGAGCAAATTTCAAATAATCAATGATGCGTTTATTAAAGCGCTCACCAGGAATCAATAGAGGA
>CAYFKO010000103.1:3775-5597 GCA_964343765.1 uncultured Polynucleobacter sp.
ATAATGGAATGCCCGGAGGATAAGGCGTTACTAACATCGCAGTAACACGATCTTCTAATTCATCAATCGAAACTCGCTCGATATCGCGATGAGCCATTTTTGCCCACGCCTCAGATGGCGGCATTGCTGGAACCATATCCGACAAATACATCTCCGTTGTCATGCGCGCCACATCTCGCTCTCGGTAAAAAGAGTGAATTTGATTAGCAATATCACGCAAACCAATGCGTTCATAGCGCGGATGCTTTGCTGCAAACTCTGGCAACACTCTCCATAAGGGCTGATTCTTATCGTAGTCATCTTTGAATTGTTGCAATTCAGTGACGAGCGTATTCCAACGCCCCTTGGTAATACCAATCGTGAACATAATGAAGAATGAATACAAACCAGTTTTTTCAACGATCACACCATGCTCTGCCAAATACTTAGTAACAATACTTGCTGGAATACCTGTCTCACCAAAGTTACCTGCCAAATCAAGACCAGGGGTCACGATTGTCGCCTTGATTGGGTCAAGCATGTTGAAGTTGTCAGCCAAATTACCAAAGTCATGCCACTCATCCTTTGACTTCAACATCCAATCTTCTTGTGAACCAATACCCTCTTCTGTTAAATGATCTGGTCCCCAAACTTGGAACCACCAATCAGCACCAAACTCTTCATCCACCTTGCGCATAGCACGTCTAAAATCAAGTGCTTCAGCAATCGATTCTTCTACAAGCGCAGTTCCTCCTGGAGGCTCCATCATCGCTGCTGCCACATCACAAGACGCGATAATCGCATATTGAGGGCTTGTTGAGGTATGCATCAAGTAAGACTCATTAAAACAATCTCGATCAAGCTTGCGATCATCAGACTCTTGAACCAAGATTTGAGAGGCCTGAGATAAACCCGCCAACAATTTATGAGTCGACTGAGTTGAAAACACCATACTCGTCTTAGGCCTTGCTCGATCACGCCCAACTGCGTGCATATTTTTGTAGAAGTCATGAAATGTCGCGTGAGGCAACCAAGCTTCATCAAAATGTAAGGTATCAACCTTGCCATCGAGCATCTCTTTAATCATCTCGACGTTATAGATCACCCCATCATAGGTACTTTGAGTAATCGTCAAAACACGAGGAAGCGCTTTTTTATCCTTAATAAATGGATTGTTATCAATCTTCTTCTGGATATTGCTCCACTCAAATTCTTCTTTCGGGATTGGACCAATAATGCCAAAATGATTTCGAGTTGGCATTAAGAAAACAGGAATGGCGCCCATCATCATGATCGAATGCAAAATCGATTTATGGCAATTGCGATCCACAATCACAATATCGCCTGGAGCTACTGTGGAGTGCCAAACAATCTTGTTTGACGTCGATGTGCCATTGGTCACAAAGAACAAATGATCAACGCCAAAGATACGCGCCGCATTTCGTTCACTCGCTGCAACCGGCCCAGTATGGTCTAAAAGCTGACCTAACTCGTCGACTGCATTACAAACGTCAGCCCGCAACATGTTTTCACCAAAGAATTGATGAAAGATTTGCCCAACAGGACTCTTTAAAAAAGCTACCCCACCAGAATGGCCTGGGCAATGCCAAGAGTAAGAACCTTCTGATGCGTAATGAATCAGCGATTTAAAGAATGGAGGCGCTAATGAATCTAAATAAACTTTTGCTTCACGAATGATATGGCGAGCCACAAACTCAGGCGTATCTTCATTCATATGAATGAAACCGTGCAACTCTCTCAAAATATCATTGGGGATATGTCGCGAGGTCTTCGTTTCACCATACAAGAAAATGGGAATATCTTCGTTGCGTTTACGAACTGC
>CAYFKO010000104.1:0-4339 GCA_964343765.1 uncultured Polynucleobacter sp.
ATCCTGCACGTTGCCCAGTTTGGCAATTGCATGAGGTGTATTCAGATCAAAACACGAAAGATTGGGTGCAAAAAAGCTGTAAGAATGCGGCGATTGGTTGTATCGAATGCAAACAGCCGGTGATTGAAGCTATTTTGAGAGAGCAGCAACCGATGATGGAGCGTGCTCAGAAGTATTTGGATGATCCAACCCTTTTGAGAGCCATTATTGCTGACGGGTGTGATAAAGCACGCAAGACTGCGCAAGAAACGATGCGCGATGTTCGTGAGGCAATGGGTCTTGATTATTCCTAATTCAGTAGGACCATCGGAATGGGTGCAGCGTTTTGCTCACCTTATTGCCCCGGGTGGGTTTGTATTGGATTTGGCAGCAGGGTCGGGCCGTCATTCGATCTATTTGCTCGAGCAGGGATATCAAGTCCAAGCGGTAGATCGAGATCTTCAGGTTCTGGCTGGGCGCAGGGATGAGCTACCTGAATCACAGAAAGAGCGTTTAAGTCTCGAGAAGTTAGATTTAGAGGGTGAGAGTTGGCCGATTTCGAGAGGTGATTTTGCCGGCCTTGTGGTTACCAACTATTTATATCGCCCATTTTTGCCTAACTTATTGAATTTATTGGGTGAATCTGGAGTTTTGCTCTACGAAACCTTTGCCCTTGGTAATGAGGCCTTTGGTAAGCCTTCTAACCCTGATTTTTTATTAAAACCCCATGAATTATTGGACTGGATTCGCTCGGATCCCCGTTATCAGATAGTGGCTTTTGAACAGGGCGAGATAGCCCATCCAAAACCCGCCGTAATTCAGAGAATCTGTGCTGTAAGGTCGCCTAGCATTCCGCTACAATTAACGAATGAACGCAAAAACTAGTCAAATCAAGAACATTAAAGGCAGTCTTGTTGCTATTGTTACGCCAATGAAGGCAAATGGCGATTTAGACTTTGATCAATTACGCCAATTAATCGACTGGCATGTCCAGGAGGGTACTCATGGCATCGTGATCGTGGGCACATCTGGCGAATCACCTACAGTGTCCGTAGATGAGCATTGTGAATTGATTAAAGTTGCGGTTGAGCATATTAACGGTCGGATTGCAGTCATTGCAGGTACTGGTGGCAATTCAACTCGTGAAGCGATTGAGCTCACTGAGTTTGCTAAAAAAGTTGGCGCAGATGCGAGCTTGCAGGTCGTGCCTTACTACAACAAGCCAACGCAAGAAGGCATGTATCAGCATTTCAAAACGATTGCTGAAAAAGTGGATTTGCCAGTTATTTTGTACAACGTTCCTGGAAGAACGGTGGCGGATTTATCAAATGCAACGATTGCTCGATTAGCAAAAGTCCCGGGCATTATTGGTATTAAAGATGCTACTGGTAATTTAGAGCGTGGCTCATCCTTGATTGCAAGCCTCAAGGCCCAAGGGTCAGATCAATTCGCAGTGTATTCAGGTGATGATTTAACGGCCATTTATCTCATGCTTATGGGTGGTCAAGGAAACATTTCAGTCACTGCGAACGTCGCGCCTAAATTAATGTCCGAGTTATGTGTAGCAGCGATGGCGGGGGATTTAGCTAAAGCGCGCGATATTCAATATAAGTTGCTTAATGTCCATCAAATGATGTTTGTTGAGGCAAATCCAATTCCTGTGAAATGGGCCTTACATCAAATGGGCAAAATGTCAGAAGGTATTCGTTTGCCATTGACACCTTTATCAGAAAATTTCCGTGAGCCATTGAAAAAGGCGCTTAAGGAAGCAGGACTCTTAGCTTAATTTTAGGAACGTAGGAATACTATGCAGAAATTCAATGTAGGTAAATTAAGCTTGGGTGGATTAGCTGCCGCGACGTTATTACTAGCGGGCTGTACAACCACCTTTACTAATGATTCAATCGATTACAAATCAGCTGGCGAGAAAAAGATTCCTAACCTTGCTTATCCTCCAGATTTAACCGCTCCCCCAAGTGAGAAGCGTTATTCTGTAGCGGATGGCAAAGCAACTTTGTCTAATTACAACGCGAATGCTCCAAAAGCAAATCAAGAGCCTACTAAACAAGCAATGACCTTGGTTCAAGCTGGGATGCGTATTGAAAAATCCGGTGACAGACGCTGGTTAGTGGTTAAAAAATCCTCTGCCGAGTTATATCCAAAAATTAAAGAGTTTTGGGAGCAAACAGGATTTTTATTGGTTACAGATTCTCCTAAGACCGGCATTATGGAGACCGATTGGGCTGAAAATCGTGCCAAGATTCCGCAAGACTTTATTCGCCGTACGCTAGGTAAGGTGTTAGATAGTATTTACTCAACAGGTGAGCGCGATAAGTTCAGAACTCGTGTCGAGCAAAATGCTGCAGGTGAGACGGAGGTTTATATCAGTCATCGTGGTGCTATAGAGCAGCTGGTAGGATCCAATAAAGACTCAACCATGTGGACAGGTCGCCCAAGTGATCCAGAATTAGAAGCTGAAATGCTTTCGCGCTTAATGGTGTTCTTGGGCTCAGGTTCATTAGATGAAGCCAAGAAAGCGGTAGGTGAAACCAAGAAGTCACCTGAAAAAGCAGTTTCACGTGTTCAAGCAAGTGGTGCTCAATCAAGCTTGAGTTTGGATCAATCGTTTGATCGTGCATGGCGTGAAGTTGGATTAGGGCTTGATCGTTCAAACTTTACCGTTGAAGATCGCGATCGTGCACAAGGTGTTTATTTTGTTCGCTTCGTTAATCCGAAGGATTTGGAACAAGAGAAAAAAGAAGGTTTCTTTGCGAACTTGTTTAAATCATCGAGTAAAGATGAAGATCTCAAGCGTGCGAAACGTTACCGAGTTCTTGTGCGTGCCGGATCTAATCCAAATGCGTCGGCTGTATTGGTTCAGGATGGTGAAGGTAAACCAGCTTCAGCGGATGCGGTGTTGCAAATTCTTAATCTCTTAGATCAGCAAGTATCTAAGTGAGATTGAAAACACTCAAAAAAACCCCACTTTGGTGGGGTTTTTTATTGCCTCTTTAAAACTTAAGTCGCTTTCTGAATAAATCATCAATAGTCGTTAAGATGGAGGCATTCAAAAATAATTCTTAATGGAGATGAAATGAGTAATCAAATGCAATTTGTGCAACATGACTCTAAAGGGGGTCCTGCTAGTGCGATGGCGATTGCAAGCATGTCAATCCCAGAGCCAAAGGCTGGCGAGGTATTAATTAAAGTAGCTTACTCAGGGGTTAATCGTCCTGATGTTTTACAGCGCTCTGGTAATTACAATCCACCACCAAGTGCATCTCCAGTGTTGGGTTTGGAGTTATCTGGCGAGGTTTGTGCGCTTGGCGAGGGAGTGACTCAATGGAAGGTGGGAGATCGTGTTTGCGCCTTAACCCCAGGGGGTTCTTACGCGCAGTATTGTGTAACGCCAGCAGCGCATTGTTTGCCAATTCCTAAGGGAATGAGCATGCTTGAGGCGGCAGCAATTCCAGAAAACTATTTCACGGTTTGGACAAATGTATTTGAGCGTGTCAAGTTAAAAGCTGGTGAGACCATTTTGATTCATGGTGGATCAAGTGGAATTGGTTTAACAGCCATTCAGCTTGCCAAGCAATTTGGTGCAACGGTATACACAACGGTTGGTAACGCAAAAAAAGCCGAATTTTGCAAAACAAAGGGTGCTGATGTTGCCATTAACTATAAAGAGCAAGACTTTGTTGAAGAGGTTAAGAACTTAACTCAAAAGCAAGGTGTTAATGTCGTTCTAGATATGGTTGGCGGAGAATACATCAATAAAAATGTCAGCTTATTAGCACTAGAAGGGCGTCTTGCCCAAATTGCATTTTTGCAAGGTGGTAAGACTGAGAACTTGGATTTCACGCCGGTGATGGTGAAGCGCTTAGTGTTGACAGGGTCAACCCTTCGACCTCGTAGTAATGAGGATAAGGCGGGTATTGCCAAAGCCTTGAAGGAGCAAGTTTGGCCTTTATTAGAAGCTGGTAAGTGTCGTCCGGTAATTCATGCGACATTTGATTTGGCAGAAGTGACTAAAGCCCATGAGCTGATGGAGAGTAGTCAGCATATCGGTAAGATTATGTTGAAGGTATTTGGGGAGTAATTAAGCCGAGCTTAAAGATTCAACATAGAAAGTCATAAAAAAAAGCCGCTCAATGAGCGGCTTTTTCGAAGCGATAAGAAGATTACTTCTTAGCAGCGTCTGGAGCAGCTGGAGCAGCAGGAGCTGCGTCTTTAGCAGCGTCAGCAGCAGGAGCAGCTGGAGCAGCAGGAGCTGCAGCAGGAGCTTCAGCAGGTTTAGCTTCTTCTTTTTTGCCGCAAGCAGCGATAGCAACAGCCAACATAGCAGCGAGGAGTAATGACT
>CAYFKO010000104.1:4349-5580 GCA_964343765.1 uncultured Polynucleobacter sp.
CTTCTTCATTTGTAGTTTCCTTTTTTAAATTAAAAGAATATAAACATCAATTACCGGTAATTGGTGTTGGACTTTTTCAAATCCAAATACATTATATCTAAGTATTTCTACTAATGCCAAGTTCTTAAGGTCGAGGGAATTTTCCCTGAAATTACAACTCCTTAGCCCCGATTTCAAGCCAGCCATCTTCGTACATTTCATATAAACGATCGACCAAATCCGGGTCTGAAAGTTCATTTTTGCACTGCAATGGACTTAAGAATTTTTGCTGCGCCAAAAGTTCAAAGTATTTAAATACGATTGGCGATTCTTTTTTAGAGGCTAATAATTCTCCGTTGCAGTACACGACCTGTTTGTAAACTAAAAAACGAGTCTGACTATTCGGGCTTATTCCGGATTGTTCGCAAGCCTTTTTAAATTGTTTAGGGCTTAAGGGTTTGGTCGGTGACGAAAAAACAATTTGAGGTTTGGGTTCGCTCAAGCTTTCGCAAAGGGTAGTTTCCAGTAGATCAGAAATTAGTTTGCCCTTTAAAGGTAGTTTGCTAAATTGTTTTTTAAATTCATTGACCGTGAGTTCGGGAAGGTTCGCAGGTGAGCTTGTGGCAATTTGAGTTGGGTCGTTCATCAACTGATTCAGTTCAGGAAGATCGTCGAGTGAGTCGGCAAGCTTCCAAAGGGCTTCTTGTAGAAGCTCCTTCCAACTAGGAGAGCGAAAGCCGACTGACCAAGTTTGTGTTCCTGGATCTAGCGCAATCCCATCGTGTGCCACTTTAGGAGGTAGATACAATAAATCACCCGGTTCGAGAACCCATTCGTGTTCACATTGAAAATTTTTCAGAATCTTTAGTGGCAGGCCATCGATGAGTGTATGGTCTTTTTGCTCAGAAATGCGCCAGTGACGACGACCTGACATTTGTAAAAGAAAGACGTCATACGAATCAAGGTGAGGGCCAACGCCACCGTTAGGACCGGCTAGGCTAATCATTAAGTCATCCAAACGAGAGTCTGGAATAAAGCGAAACCAAGAAAGGATGGTTTTGGCGGCAGGATGATGTGCCTCCATGCCTTGGACTAAAACAGTCCAGTCTTTTTTCGATAGTTTTGGAATCGAACGGGCATTAAAAGGACCGTGACCTAAGCGCCAAGGCTTTGCTTGAACTAGACGTGACTCAACGCCATCTTGCGTAGCTAAGTTAATGAGCTCCTCGGCAGACATTGGGCTTTCTAGGGG
>CAYFKO010000105.1:0-5561 GCA_964343765.1 uncultured Polynucleobacter sp.
CTAGCGGACCCTGCAGTTGGGTAACGCACCTGACCAATACCTGAATTACCTGGAAGGCTACGCATGTTACGCGTTCTAAATACATCCCGAACCATTCCATTTGCTTTATGCATATAGAAAGAACGTCCATTATGTGTAGCTATACCTGCAGCATCTTGTCCGCGATGCTGCAACAAAAGAAGCGCATCATAAATCAATTGATTTACCGGCCCATTCGCTACAACCCCAACAATTCCACACATAATTAAAGTTCCATTTTTAATCAACGCTGACGGATATCAGACGCATCACTTACTCGTTTTGCCCAATCAGCAGGCATCCAGGATCTAACAATACTTACAGATTCTTCTATTGCAGGGCGCGTTAAAGCATCCTTCCAATCATGACTTTGCGGCAACGAAGTCAATGCCCCCAACGTCGATAACACCACGACTAAAAGAGCACCTCTGGCAACACCAAAAAACGCACCCAGAATTCGATCGACAACCGACAGCCCTGCACTCGATATCATTTTGGCAATCAAGGCACCCAAAATTCTGGTCCCAAGCCAAGAAATAATGAACAGTGCAACAAAAGCCAATCCCAAACGACCTAACTCTCCACCGGGCAACTTTGCTAACCATTCAATCCCAACAACCTGATGAGAAAATCGATAGGCTACCCACATTGAAAAACCAAATCCAAGAAGCGACAACAACTCCCTAACTAAGCCCCGAACCAATCCTAAAACTGCCGATAGCGCCAAAATACCAATTGCTGCAATATCTACGAGGGTAAAAGCAAAGGTATTCATCATCAATCAGCTTATTTAGATTCAACGATCTTAGGAGTTAATCCCATATTTCTAGCTTTTTTCTCTGCAGCTTCTGCCTCAGCTCTCGTCTTGAATGGGCCAGCCCTCAACAAATACAGAGTGCCATCGTCTTTTTTGCGCTCTTGAGTATAGGTCGGAATTTTTTCCGCCTTCAATTTAGAAATCCAATTCTTTGCTCTATCTTGTGAAGAGAATGCTCCAATTTGCAAAATAAATTTGGAAGCGTTATTTGCCACTTTTGAGTCAGTATCCTTTGAAGTAGGCTTTACCTCCTCAACAATTTCCTCACCTTTATCTAAACCTTTTTCAGCAGATTTATTTGACTTATCTGCCGTCTTTGACTTCGTTTCTTCAGCTACAGTTGGCTTCACTTCAGTTTTAGCCACAGGATCCACTTTTTCCTCAGTCTTAACTGACTCGGCTGGAACTTTCTTTTCATCTCCTTTTGGCGGCTCAACAACAGAAGCTACCATTTGCAAGACTACGTCGTTATTAACTTTCTTTGGCTGTGAATCAAAAACTTTAGGTAAGCCAATCACCGCAATTAACACTAAAACTGCCGCCCCAACAAGTCTATGACGCGCCTTTTGCTTTTCAGGATCTTCTGTTACTGCCGAATCTGATGCTTCTACATCCGACGATTTTTGATAAGCACGAGGGCTGTAATCTTGCGAAGAACTTGGCGAGTTTTTTTGGAAAATTTTAGGGAGTCGAATCATTGGCGGTATTTCACCTTAAGAAGTATGAGTTAGTGTGCTTGGAATTTACGAAAAGCCATTACGCCAGCAACCGTGTAGAAAGATCCGAATACCAATATTCTATCATTTTCAGACACAAGCCCTCTGATTTCTCCATAGGCTTCCTCTGGGTTGTTATGAATCTTCACCCCAGAATCCGGGCTATCCTTAACCCCCATTTTTTTTAATATTCCAGCTAAATCTTGAGCCTTTGCTGCTCTGGGTAAAGGTAGATCAACACAATGCCAATAATCCACTTGATCTAATAAAGGCTTCACCAAACCTTCTATATCTTTGTCTGCCATCGCCCCAAAAACTGCATGGGTATATGGGAAATACCCCATCTTATCTAGACTTTGAGCTAGTGCCGCGCCTGCATGCGGATTATGGGCAACATCAAGGACTGTTGTGGGTTTACCGGCTAATACTTGAAATCTACCAGGTAAATCCACTAAAGCAAAACCATTACGAATATCCTGCGCACCAACGGGCAAAACTTGTTTGAGACTCGTTAATGCCGCCAATACTCCTGAAGCATTTAATAATTGATTTGCCCCTCTTAAGGCAGGATACCCCAGGCCACTTAAACGTTTACCCCTTCCTGCCCACCCCCATTGCTGTTGATCCCCTTGGAAGTTGAAATCTCGCCCTTGAAGCCACAAATCTGCTCCAAGTTGCTCGGCATATTGAATTAAGCTCTTGGGTGGCACAGGATCTGAGCAAATTGCAGGCTTTCCGACTCTAAAAATCCCGGCCTTCTCATAGCCTATTGCCTCCCGATCATTACCTAAATAAGTCATATGATCTAAATCGACACTGGTGACAATGGCACAATCTGCATCGATGATATTGACGGCATCTAAACGCCCTCCTAAACCAACCTCCAAAATCACTACATCCAACTCGAGACTTGCAAAAAGATGCATGATGGCTAGGGTTGTGAATTCAAAATAAGTAAGAGTAACGGGCTCTTTAAGGGAAACACGAGCTTTTTCAACAAGCTCGAAGTGCTTGAGTAACAATTCATCATCAACAACACCACCGTTGACCCTTGCACGTTCATTAAAGCTTAATAAATGAGGGGATGTGTGACAACCGACTTTATAACCTGCCGAGAGCAGAATGGACTCTAAGAATGCACACGTAGAGCCTTTGCCATTAGTACCGGCAACTGTAATTACTGGGCATTTATACGTAAGGCCTAATTGATCCCGGACACGGCTAATCCTAGCCAATCCCATATCAATACCTACAGGGTGCGCCTGCTCTAAATGGGTTAACCAATCATCTAAATTAGGAAAAACAAATTGCTCTTGACTAGGCACGCTCAAAATCGTCTTAAACCACGCTCTCAACCGGTTGCTTGAGCAAGAGTGCCAACAAATCTGCGATTTCTTTTCGCATCTCGCGGCGATCAACAATCATGTCAACTCCACCCTTTTGCATCAAGAATTCTGATCGCTGGAATCCTTCTGGAAGCTTTTCACGAACCGTTTGTTCAATAACACGAGGCCCCGCAAAGCCAATTAATGCCTTTGGCTCAGCCATCACAACATCACCCATAAAGGCAAAACTAGCTGAGATCCCACCCATTGTCGGATCAGTCAACACACTAATGTAGGGAAGTCTGGCTTTGGATAGCTTGGTTAACATTGAATTTGTTTTTGCCATTTGCATGAGCGATAACAAACTCTCTTGCATACGAGCTCCGCCGGTGGCCGAGATACAAATAAATGGCACTTTTTGCTCAAGCGCTGTCATCGCCCCTCTAGCAAAACGTTCGCCTACCACCGACCCCATGGAACCACCTAAAAATTCGAATTCAAAGCATGCTACAACAACTGGGATTGCATGAATTGAACCACCCATCACCACCATCGCATCAGTTTCACCCGTGGACTCCATTGCATCTTTTAAGCGATCAGGGTATTTCTTTGTATCTTTGAATTTCAGCGCATCAATTGGAAGCACTTCTTGACCAATTTCATATCGACCTTCTTGGTCCAATAAATGATTCAATCGAACTCGAGCACCAATACGCATATGGTGTGAACACTTCGGACATACATGCAAACTAGCTTCAATGTCGGTTCTATATAAAACCGCTTCGCAAGATGGGCACTTAACCCACAAACCCTCAGGAACAGATTTTCTTTCAGAGGCATTGGATGGCTGAATTTGAGGGGGAAGTAATTTATCAATCCAACTCATAATCAATCTCCTAAGAGTTTATAAACATTAAAAATCATACATTTACGCATCGAGTGCGACCCGTATCCCAGATACGAATTGTTTTAGTGATTGTAAACCGCTTGAACCCTTAGATTCTTCCAAAATTTGTACTAATTTACTTCCAATAACGACCGCATCGGCTGACTGCCCGACTCGACGAGCTGATTCTGCATCGCGGATTCCAAAACCAACCGCAATCGGGACATTTGATACCTGTCGTATCTGAGGGATAACCGATGCCACAGCACTCGTATCAAGCGTTGCCGCACCCGTAACACCCTTTAAAGAGACATAATAGATATAGCCTGATGCGACTTTCGCCACATGTGCAATACGCTCCTCAGACGATGTAGGTGCCAACAGGAAGATTGGATCAATTCCATGCATTTTTAGAATGGAAGTAAAGTCCTCACATTCCTCTGGAGGGTAATCCACAATTAACACCCCATCAACTCCGGCAGCTCTGGCTTGCTTAGCAAAATGTTCAACGCCCATTCTCTCAATCGGGTTGGCATAACCCATCAGAACAACCGGTGTATTGGCATCATTTTTTCTAAATTCGGTAACCATCGACAAACACTGCGTCAAAGTCACCCCCTTCAACAAAGCTCTTTCTGAAGCCCGCTGAATAACCGGTCCATCTGCCATAGGGTCCGAGAATGGAACACCCAACTCAATCACATTAGCGCCGGCTTCGACAAGACCATGCATCAAGCCAACAGTGTCATTAGGATCTGGGTCCCCTGCCGTTATAAAAGGAACTAAGCCTTTCTTTCCCTCTAGCTTTAACCGCTCAAATACCGCTTGAATTCTCGACACAATCAATCCTCAAAATTTAATATTGGCGCGCTGCGCAACTGTATGCATATCCTTATCACCACGACCTGACAAGTTCACCAAAATGACCTTATCTTTAGGTAATGTAGGAGCTAACTTACAGGCATAGGCAATGGCGTGACTCGATTCGAGCGCAGGAATAATGCCCTCAATGCGACAGCAGTCATGAAAAGCCTTTAACGCCTCATCATCCGTTACAGCTTCGTAGGATGCACGACCAGAATCTTTAAGCCATGCATGCTCTGGCCCAACTCCAGGGTAATCTAGCCCTGCCGAAACAGAGTGAGTTTCAATAATTTGCCCATTTTCGTCTTGAAGTAGATACGTACGATTGCCGTGCAAGACCCCAGGCGTGCCTGCACATAAAGCAGCCGCATGATGCCCCGTCGCAATTCCGTCACCCGCCGCCTCAACCCCAACTAACTTAACGTTCGGAACTTCCAAATAGGGATAGAAAATACCCATCGCATTAGACCCACCGCCAACACACGCTAAAACATAGTCTGGCTGACGTCCAATCATCTCCGGCATTTGAGTCTTGCACTCTTCACCAATCACACTTTGGAAATCGCGAACCATCATTGGATATGGGTGTGGGCCAGCAACTGTCCCAATAATGTAAAACGTGTTTTCAACATTCGTGACCCAATCACGCATTGCTTCGTTTAATGCATCTTTTAGGGTTTTAGAACCAGATTCCACCGGAACAACACTTGCCCCAAGCAATTTCATACGGTAAATGTTTTGCGCCTGACGCTCAACATCCACGCTTCCCATATAGATGACACATTCCAGCCCAAAGCGTGCACAAATCGTAGCAGTTGCAACACCATGCTGCCCCGCACCAGTCTCAGCAATCACTCGAGGTTTACCCATCCGTTTTGCAAGTAAAGCTTGACCAATCACATTATTGATCTTGTGTGCACCTGTGTGATTTAGGT
>CAYFKO010000106.1:0-5456 GCA_964343765.1 uncultured Polynucleobacter sp.
TGTAAAAATTGCACGCAATGAATGAACAATTGAAGCTGCGCGCTTATTATCATTTTCTAAGGCATTCAGGATTTCTAATTCAAGCTCTGGGGTTAAGTCGTTTTGATGTAATTTCTTTTTAAGAAATTGAATATTTAAATTGGTCGCTCCAAGTGGCTGATTTAACTCATGTGCAATCGACGCTGAAAGTGCTCCAGTTACTGCAGTTTTGTTCGCTTTTAAAAGAGATCCGATCAATTCCTCACGTTCGCTAAGCAAGGATTTAATTTCAATGTTTTCTTTACTTGTAATAGCATTTGCCAAGGCAACCTTTTCCGCCCAAAATCCACCAATAGCAATATAAGAAATGGTGTTCATCACAATTTGCCCGACTGTGAAAAACACGAGAAGTGCTGGAATTTCTGGAATGTCACGAATGACATTTGTTTTGGTTAAAACAATTGCTAATCGTCCACATAAAAATGCAAGCTCAAGATAGGTTGCATACATCAGAAAAATCAACTGGGGCGATTCAATACGCTTTCTTACTTGCGCCTGCTCAAGTAACTGCCAGACAAGTAATGATGATATACAGACAACCATTAATAAAGTGCGCTGCTCAAACGTGCCATGGTGACGCAAATATTCAATGGATATAAATACAAATACAACTAAGATTGCTGAAGCAACTTTTATTGAGCGCGAAAGGGGTTTAACTAACAGCCTACAAAATAATGCCTGCAGAAGTGCGGCTGTTATAAATAAAGTGTTACTAATTGAAAAACTAAATTCTGGTAAGGCAAAGTTATCAATTCTTAAAACTCCTACCCCAAACATTGTTAGGGTAAGGGCATTAACCGCTAAAGAGTAGATCCAATATAAGCTTGGCTTTACCTTATTTTGCGGACGCAAATAATGTAGAACGCCAAATAACAAGCCAAACTGAATGGCCGCAATCATGAAGAAATAAAGCGCTATTTGAAATTTCATACGCTATATCGTACTCCGCTCTGCAGAATTAAGGTCTTTTATGAATTAATTTTGCTATATTGTCCCAACGGCTAATTGATACTTTGACCTATTCTGTCATTATTAGTTTGCGCGAAAGAAACTTCTAAAACAACTTAGCAATCTAAAGTATGTGACACAAACGAAAGTGGAGAGACAATGAACGCAACACAAAATATTTTGTTAGTTCTTATATTGGTAGGCTTTGTGTTTGCCGAATTCATAACGGGCAAATCCAAAAAATTTAAGGCATCAAAGGGCGATAATACGCTTGACTTACTAGGCTTCGGATTATTGGTGGCTCTTACTCAACCATTAATTTTCTTCATCGTGTCAAAAATTGGTGTTGCACTCATGCCGCAATATCAAAACATCCTGGTAGATGCCCCCTGGTATCTTGTCCTCGCCTTGCTTCTTGTGGGCGATGACATGATGCAATATTGGTGGCATCGACTCTCACATACTTCGCTTTTGTGGCCCTTGCACCGTGCCCATCACACACCTCATTACATGAGCGTAAGAATCATGTATCGCAATAATTTTTTCTATTACTTATTAATGCCAGGCATTTGGATTTCAGGCGTATTAGTCTACCTTGGCGCTGCCAACTTTTATTTAGGTTACATCGTCATTAAATTAGCGGTGATTGCAGGGGCGCATGCAGCAGTTAAATGGGATGAGCCTTTATATAAAATTTCAGCATTAAAGCCCGTGATGTGGCTAGTGCAACGCACTATTTCCACTCCTTCGACCCATTGGGCACATCATGCGTTATCCAATACCGATGGTATCGGGCACTATAAGGGCAATTTTGGTAACCTACTTTTCTTTTGGGACGTTCTATTTGGGAGTGCTCATATCACCCAACAATACCCAAAAGAAGTCGGGCTTATTGATGATCGACTATTTGGCAAAGAAAAATGGTGGGTTGAGTATTTATTCCCATTGTTTCAATCAAAACGCCAGCATTCTGCCATGGCTTTAGGCGGCGAAGTTTATTCAGATCTTGAAGCCGAGCGGAAAATTCTAAAAAATAGTTAATTCAAGAAAAATTGCTGAATTCCCCAAAATAGGGATTTCAGCAATCTTCAATCATTTGCGGAAAATCATGGATTTCTGCGTCGAAAACTCTTATAGTGTTAATAAGAATTAACTATTTAGGGTTATGTCATGCGTTCTTATTTACTTGTCTTTTTAATTGCATTTGCTGGATATTCTGCAGCAGCGGAGCCTTTTGACATCGTTGAAAGCGATGTATTTTCAATCGATGGAACAGCAGTTGAGCTAACCAATAAAGCTAAAGCATGCATGGGAAAGCTTGTTAAAAATGATATTGCTAGCGATCAGGACATTGAGAAAAAATTCTCTTTTATTAGCCCCGATAAATTAGTCATCACATCTAGAATTGAGTACACCTATCTTCTATTAGGGCACGCAGTTCAGAGTAAATTAACATTTGAAGCCCGTGAAGGAAGATTTAAATTAACGAATACCGATATTGGCCATAAATTAATCAAAACTATCGGTCTACTATCCGCAGGCGGCCAAACAGAACCTGACACCTCGCCCTTTACTCCCGTCACAAAATCTCCAATCAGTGGGTGGGAAGAAATGGCAAATCAAATCACGACTCAAAACAATAAAATTGCTGAGTGCGTTGATAAAGAAAGTTGGTAATTAACGGCCAATCCACTCAATAGATAAAATAGCCACCTTCCGGTGGCTATTTTTATAGGATTTATCCAATTTTCTTTAATTGTTTTTCAATGAATCGCTTTTCCCATTTTGGGCTAAATCCCCAAACAAAAGTTTGGTACGCATGCCACAAAATACTAACACCCCATATTAAGGCCACCCAAACTGCCCATACCTTATTGGGCGTTTTTAAATAATTCAAAATTCCAAGGGCTGTAATAACAATGATGTATTTAATTAAATGGCTATAGAAAATCTTTAAGCGATTTAATCTAGCATAAGCTAGCAGCTCTTCTTTAGACATGCTATTTGATTGATTATCGAAATTCGGCTTACTTTGCATCACACCCTCCTTAGGCTTTAACTCATTAAAGTCAACCTCAAATACGGATGCTAGGGCCTTTAGCGACTCAACACTCGCCGGCTGCCCTCGTTCTATTCGTTGAATCGTACGAATATTTAAACCAGATAATTCCGCCAATTGTGATTGAGACCATCCTTTTTGAAGCCTTAATTTTTGAACGATCATATTTATTCCTCTGTTTTAAGAGAATTGTCTAAGTTTTTATGGGAAAACGATACGTCACGATGACGACACTTATACGTCATGGTGTCGACATGCATTGAATATTAAATCAAATTTATTTAAAAACTCACGAAACCCTTATCGCTCTGCAAACTCAGCGCTTATCTTGTACCATCGTTTTATATCTAGACTTACTAATTAAGTATGCACAAATGACAAAACATGAGTTCTTTGAATTTCTTCGCGATAATGAATTTCCTGAGCCAACCTTAGTCACTCAGCCACCTAACGGTCACTTAGAGACTCATGCACACCCTTTTGAGGTCTATGCTTTAATTATTGAAGGGTTTATTTTTATCGAAATAAACGGAGAGACATCAAGATACGATGTCGGAGATGTCTTCCATTTAGATTATTTGAAAAATCATTCCGAAAGCTATGGCCCTATTGGTGTTAAATATTTAGCCTGTCGGATTAACCCTTAAATTAGTTCATACAAGCAGCAGCAAATATAGCCTTTGTTGGGTTATCACCTTGTCTATAAGTAACTAGGCCAGTATTAAAACCTTCCATCAATGCTATATCTCGTTGCGATACACCTTTTGAATTCAAACAATCTCTGATAATAGTTCCAGGAGTCAAACAACTTCCATATTGATTCGTCAAGCTTTGGATTTTATTAGCACCCGCCTGATGATTCGCAAAATATTTTCGATGTGTTGGATGCAAGCTTTGCGCTCCACCATCGCGAATTTGACTCGCCAAATAGCCTAAACATTTGCCTACTGAATCTGGATCTTCGTTACTAGTAGTTGCAACTGAAGTTGACTCACTTGACGCGTCTTTAAAGATTCCATTTCTGACTGTTCCTGAAGCAGTCTTGCCACTGGCAAATGTCATCGTTCCACTGATTGCGGAATCATTTTTCCATGTGCCAACAAATCGATCGCCATTTGGCCACAGCATTGTTCCTTGCCCGCTAAACGTGTCATTTGCAAACTGACCAGAATACACATTGCCAGTCTTAGCAGCGGTGTAAGTTCCTTGACCATGGGCTTTGCCATTTAAAACTTCACCAATATATTTGCCGTGAGAATACGTTAATGTTTGAACATTATTATTTTGTGCCTGCGCAATATTGAACAAAAATACAAACGACGCAAAAAAACATAATTGTATAAATTTCATTTGCCTCATCACTTTATTCTCCTAAATAAATATATGTCACTAAATTAACTGCTGGTTGTTCTCATTAAGCTCAATAATTCTTCATGCTGAGTCGGTAAGTTTTGAAGAACATGTTTTAAATCGGGGTTCATATTGACAATTTCATCAGCCCCAAAAAATCTCATTGACCATTGAGGAAATTTCCTATGTTCGATTTCTTCGATGCCAATTAATTTAATTTCATGATGTCGAGGATCTTGCTTAATTTTTTCCCAAAGATTTAGGATGTCGGACTCATGCCCTTCTAATATCTGACCAAATTGTTGGTTTTCATAGAAGAGAACTCCCGTTGCACCTATTTCTTTGTTATGAAATACAGCTTGACTAATTAAACGCATCAAAGCGAGCATCCCCATATCTTGGGTTGCTCGACTGACATAACTAAGCGTAATTAATTTCCCTGATTTCATCCAACGCGCATCTTATTTTGAGGCAGGCTGTAAGCCCGTACCCTCAATAATATGCGCATTTTTAGAAGAGCTTATAAAATTTAGCAAAGACCGTGCCTCATTTTGGCGCACAGAGCTTGCAACGATAGCGGCAGAGAATTCAGAAATCAGCTGCACCTCGCTAGGTATCAACCCAATAATGTCGATTCCTTGAATAGCTTTAAGCTCACTTCGTTGCTGACATCCGAAGTCAGCTTCGCCTTTTGCAATAATTTCACCTACAGGCGTTTCCGGAATTTGTCGTGCCTTTCCTTGAATTTGCGACTTAATACCAAGCTTATCCATCAATTCATTTTTAATATATTCGCCACTCGCGCTATCTGAATAGGCAATTGATTTTGCGTCTAATAGTGCTTTCTTAAATTTGGCCACTGTACTGATATCTGGCTTCTTAGCACCTTGCTTCACTGCACATGCTATTGGTGAATTCGCCAAAACCACTTTACTTCCTGCCACTAATTTACCTTGAGACATAAGTTCATCGAGAGACTTGCCAACCATAATGACCACATCAATATCTTCACCGCGCTCCAATCGAAGAGGTATCGCATTCTTCGTATTGCCCATGGATG
>CAYFKO010000107.1:0-1146 GCA_964343765.1 uncultured Polynucleobacter sp.
AGGTCCAATCATTATTGGACAGGCTTGTGAATTTGACTACTCCGGCGCTCAAGCTTGCAAAGCTTGCGCTCAGAGGGTTACAAAGTAATTTTGGTGAATAGCAATCCAGCGACGATCATGACTGATCCTGAGATGGCTGATGTGACTTATATTGAGCCAATCACCTGGGAAGTACTTGAGCGCATTATTGCTAAAGAAAAACCAGATGCAATTTTGCCAACAATGGGCGGTCAGACTGCCTTGAATTGCGCGCTTGATTTACATCGTCACGGAGTTCTTAAAAAATACAATGTTGAATTGATTGGGGCTTCACCTGAAGCGATTGATAAAGCGGAAGATCGTCAAAAATTTAAAGACGCGATGACCAAAATTGGTTTAGGTTCTGCGAAATCTGGTATCGCTCATTCTTGGGAAGATGCGCAAGCAGTTCAACAAAAGATTGCGCAAGAAACAGGCGGTAGTGGTTATCCAATGATTATTCGTCCATCCTTCACAATGGGTGGATCGGGTGGTGGTATTGCATACAACCGGGAAGAGTTCGAAGAGATTTGTAAGCGCGGTTTAGATTTGTCGCCAACCCATGAGTTATTGATTGAAGAATCTTTGCTGGGTTGGAAAGAATACGAAATGGAAGTGGTGCGAGATCGAAAAGATAATTGCATCATCGTCTGTTCTATTGAAAACTTGGATCCGATGGGGGTGCATACTGGCGACTCAATCACGGTAGCGCCTGCGCAAACCTTGACTGATCGTGAGTATCAAATTATGCGTAATGCCTCTTTAGCGGTGTTACGTGAAATCGGTGTCGATACTGGCGGGTCAAACGTTCAGTTTTCGGTGAATCCTAAAGATGGGCGCATGATCGTCATCGAAATGAATCCGCGTGTATCGCGTTCGTCAGCGCTTGCCTCTAAAGCAACCGGTTTTCCAATTGCGAAGATTGCAGCTAAATTAGCAGTTGGCTTTACGCTAGATGAATTGCAAAACGAGATTACTGGTGGCGCAACTCCAGCATCTTTTGAACCAACAATTGATTACGTTGTCACAAAGGTTCCGCGTTTTGCGTTTGAAAAATTCCCGGCAGCAGATAAGCATCTCACGACCCAGATGAAGTCGGTAGGGGAAGTGATGGCTATTGGCCGTACA
>CAYFKO010000107.1:1156-5406 GCA_964343765.1 uncultured Polynucleobacter sp.
GTATGTGGCATATGCTTTCAGAATAGTAATGAGCTTGGATGAGGTTTTTGCTCAAACAGCAATTGATCCTTGGTTCTTAGAGCAAATTGAAGAAATTGTTCGTATTGAACAAACATTGAGAACGAAAAAACTCGGTGAAGTTACTGCAGAGCAAATGCGTTTTGTGAAGCAAAAAGGTTTTTCAGATCGTCGTTTAGCAACGCTCTTCAATGTGACTGCCAAAGACGTACGAGAAGCTCGTCATGCCTTGAACGTTCGTCCTGTTTATAAGCGTGTTGATACATGTGCCGCTGAGTTCTCTACAAATACAGCGTATATGTATTCGACTTATGAAGCTGAGCATGGTGAGTGTGAATCCAATCCAACGAATCGTGAAAAGATTATGGTGTTGGGTGGTGGGCCAAATCGAATTGGTCAAGGTATTGAGTTTGATTACTGCTGTGTCCATGCAGCGCTTGCGATGCGTGATGATGGTTACGAAACCATTATGGTCAACTGCAACCCAGAAACTGTATCGACTGACTATGACACTTCCGATCGTTTGTACTTTGAGCCATTAACGCTCGAGGATGTTTTGGAAATTGTTGCAAAAGAAAAACCAAAAGGCGTGATCGTTCAGTATGGTGGTCAAACGCCATTGAAGTTGGCACTCGACTTAGAAGCTAATGGTGTTCCGATTATTGGTACAACACCAGACATGATTGATGCCGCAGAGGATCGTGAACGTTTCCAAAAAATGTTGCATGAGTTAGGGCTTCGTCAACCGCCTAATAGAACTGCAAGAACTGAGCCTGAAGCGCTTAAGTTGGCGGATGAAATTGGTTACCCATTAGTGGTTCGCCCATCGTATGTATTGGGTGGTCGCGCAATGGAGATTGTTCACGACAGTCGCGATTTAGAGCGCTATATGCGTGAAGCGGTGAAAGTCTCGAATGATTCACCTGTTTTGTTGGATCGTTTCTTGAATGATGCGATTGAGTGTGATGTCGACTGTATTAGTGACGGTAAACGAGTTTTCATTGGTGGAGTGATGGAGCATATTGAACAAGCTGGCGTTCACTCAGGTGACTCTGCTTGCTCATTACCTCCGTATTCCTTGTCAAAAGAAACGGTTGATGAGTTGCGTCGTCAAACTGCATTGATGGCTAAAGGCTTAAATGTCGTTGGTCTCATGAATGTTCAGTTTGCGATTCAGCAAGTAGATGGTAAAGATATCGTTTACGTTTTAGAGGTCAATCCACGTGCATCAAGAACAGTGCCGTATGTTTCTAAAGCGACCGGTTTGCAATTGGCAAAAATTGCAGCGCGCTGTATGGCAGGGCAGTCACTTGACGAACAAGGTATTGGTGACGAAGTGATTCCGCCATACTATTCTGTGAAGGAAGCGGTATTCCCATTTAATAAATTCCCAGGAGTGGATCCAATCCTCGGCCCAGAAATGCGCTCTACTGGTGAAGTAATGGGTGTTGGTAAAACCTTCGGTGAGGCATTATTTAAGTCTCAGCTAGCAGCAAGTGCACTATTGCCAAAGAGTGGTACTGTTTTGTTAACCGTTAAAAATAGCGATAAAGCAAAAGCAGTCGAAGTCGCAAAAATGTTGCATTCCATGGGGTATCCATTGGTAGCTACTAAAGGAACTGCGGCAGCCATTGAGGCTGCAGGTATACCCGTTAAGTTTGTGAATAAAGTAAAAGACGGTCGTCCACATATTGTTGACATGATTAAAAACGGCGAAATTGCTTTAGTCTTTACGAGTGTTGATGAAACCCGTACTGAAATTGCTGACTCACGTTCAATACGAACAACCGCACTTGCTAATCGAGTGACTTACTATACGACTATCAGTGCCGCACGAGCTGCTGTAGAGGGTATGCGTGCAATTGATAAGTTAGAAGTTTATGATTTACAGGGTTTGCACAAGTCGCTGACCCATTAATTTATTAGATTGTTAGAGTTGATTTATGAGTACTATTCCTATTACCAAACAAGGTGTTGAGCTTTTAAAGCAAGAGTTGCATAACTTAAAGCACGTTGAGCGTCCCGCAGTCATTAATGCTATTGCTGAAGCTCGTGCGCAGGGTGATTTATCAGAAAATGCCGAGTACGATGCTGCCAAAGAAAAGCAGGCATTTATCGAAGGCCGCATTAAAGCGTTAGAAGGTAAGTTATCGGCTGCCCAGGTGATTGATCCAGCGTTGTTAGATGCAGATGGTCGCGTTGTGTTTGGTGCTACGGTTGACTTGGAAGACCTAGAGAATGGTTCTAAGATGACTTATCAAATTGTTGGTGATGATGAGGCTGATTTAGAGGCTAACAAGATTTCGATTAGTTCACCAATTGCACGTGCGTTGATTCGTAAAGAATCCGGTGATGTGGTGACGGTGACCACGCCAGGTGGTGCGCGTGAAGTCGAGATTCTTGCAGTACGTTACGTTTAATATCGATTAATGCCGTTTCTGTTTTACCAACGCTTAATTTTTGTTCTTTCGGGTTTGTGGTTTGGGGCGATTCTTGCGGTAGGTTATTTGGTTGCCCCGACAATTTTTATGAGCTTGCCGGATCGTCAGCTAGCTGGTGAAGTCGCTGGTGAGATATTTAAAAACACCACTTTACTGACCGTTAGCGTTCAGGTGTTATTGATGTTTCTTGTGAATGGTTTGGTCAAGCGCGGCCTTTCACAATATCGAACAATACGCTGGTATTTATTAATTATTTTGTTGTTGGCGGTCATTGGTGGATTTGTTATTCAGCCGTGGATGAATGAGCTCAAATTAATTGCTCAGCAATCTGGTCTGGCGGTAATGGCTTCTACTCACGCTGCGACCTTTGGCCGCTTGCATGGAGTGTCGAGTATCTTATTTTTGTGTGAAGCGCTTCTTGGCTTAACGATGCTTTGGAAGATTTCGGGGTTGATGGCGAGTGGCAATCAAGTTACTAGGTGATTGCCACAAGGTTTTGCGTAGAGACTGACTTAACCTAGACTGCGTTTTTTGACGCTGGTTTGTCTTGGTTTTGCGCGCTTCACTTTACCGCCAGCAGCCACACGTTCGTTACCTAGAACGCGAGTTGCCACGGGCTTAGGTCGGCGTTGTGGGTTACGCGTAAACTTTTTGACCATGACAGTTTTAGGTCCACCAAATGATTTGCTAGAGCTTTTGGTTTTGTCGGTTCGAAGGGCAGCGTACTCGTCTTCGAGTTCTTGGGGTGGTCTAAATAGGACAAGTAGTTTGCCTATATGTTGAATTGGAGCGGCGTTCAGTTTGTCGCATAAAGTTTCGTAAATGGCGATGCGTGCTTCGCGGTCATCGCCAAAAACACGAACTTTGATGAGATTGTGGGCGTTTAGGGCGGCATTTGCCTCCTTAAGAACGGCGGGTGTTAATCCATCGGCGCCAATCATGACTGTAGGATTTAAAGCGTGCGCTTGAGATCGAAGATCCGAGCGAATAGTTGAATTGAGTTGAAGTGCTGTCATAAGTCGTATTATGAACGAGTCGGCTACTTATGTCAGGCATTTAGAGAGAAGTATTTGAGGTAATTGTGGCAAAGAATAAATTTAATAAAGACTGGTTGCAGGATCACTTGACGGACCCTTATGTAAAGATGGCCCAGCGAGAAGGCTATCGTGCGCGGGCAGCATTCAAACTTAAAGAGATTGATGAGCAAGATAAATTAATTAAGCCCGGTATGGTGGTGGTTGATTTAGGGAGTACGCCGGGCAGTTGGTGCCAGTATGTGCGCAATCGTTTAGTAGAGTTTGGTAAAAATAATCCAAATGTTGCGGATGGAAAGCCTGATGGTGTGATTGTGGCGATTGATATTTTGCCGATGGAGCCTGTGGCAGACGTCACTTTTTTGCAAGGTGACTTTAGGGAGGAGTCCGTTTTAAGAGAGTTTGAAGCATTGTTGCCTGGTACTCCAGAAGATGGGCCAAGAGTCGATATCGTATTGTCAGATATGGCCCCTAATTTATCTGGGGTAGCAGTGGCAGATGCTGCTCGCATGGGGCATCTTGCTGAATTAGCATTGGAATTTGCACAAGCCCATTTAAAGCCAGAGGGTGCTTTATTGATCAAATGTTTTCACGGAAGTGGCTACAGTCAAATCGTCGAATCGTTTAAGAAGGTTTTTAAGGTCGTAGCGCCTAGAAAGCCCAAAGCATCGCGAGATCGGTCTGCCGAAACCTTCCTGCTGGGAAGGTTTTTAAAGAACCCTTCAAAATAAGGCATTATTAATATTTAACTTATTGT
>CAYFKO010000108.1:0-5331 GCA_964343765.1 uncultured Polynucleobacter sp.
TGATTGAACTGTCGCAATCGCATTACCTGCATAAATTGGACGCTCAAACGTATCTGCAGAAATCACTTTGGTGATATCTGAAATTTGTGCAACGTCTAATTTTGCCGCAACACGTGGCAATACATTCTTACCAGAAGCTGTTGAAGGCGCAATGATATGACTGTAACTTGATGCAACCGCCAAAATTTGCGCTGCTAAGTTTTCAGCTAACTGATCTGCTAAATGTGGCGCATCTGCATGCAGCACTTTGCTTACGCCCGCAATTTGCGAAGCTGCTTGTGCTACTGCTTGTGCATTGGATCCAGCCACCAATACGTGAACATCAGAACCAGCAGCCACCGCCGCTGTTACCGCGTTTAATGTCGCGGCTTTTAAGGATTGATTATCGTGTTCTGCAATAACTAAAGAGGCCATTTAGATTACCTTTGCTTCATTTTTAAGTTTCTCAACCAATGCCTTCACATCTGGCACCATAACACCTGCGCTACGCTTAGCAGGTTCAACCACTTTCAGCGTAGAGAGGCGAGGGCTAACGTCCACACCTAAATCCTCTGGCTTAACAGTGTCAAGCGGCTTTTTCTTGGCCTTCATAATGTTTGGCAACGTCACATAACGTGGTTCGTTCAAACGTAAGTCAGTAGTTACGACGGCAGGTAACGTCAAGGCAACCGTCTCAAGTCCACCATCAACCTCACGCGTCACACTCACTTTTCCATCTGCAACCACTACTTTGGATGCAAAAGTCGCCTGCGGCAAGCCCAATAAAGCTGCCAACATCTGACCCGTTTGATTGCTATCATCGTCAATCGCTTGCTTACCCAAAATAATCAACTGTGGCTGTTCTTTTTCAACCAAAGCTTTTAATAATTTAGCAACCGCTAAAGGTTGTAAGTCAGCATCTGACTCCACCAAAATGCCGCGATCAGCACCAATCGCCATAGCAGTACGCAATGTTTCTTGACATTGAGCAACACCTGCAGATACAGCAACCACTTCAGTGGCAACACCGGCCTCTTTTAAACGAACTGCTTCTTCTACAGCAATTTCATCAAATGGGTTCATGCTCATTTTGACGTTGGCAATATCAACGCCAGTGTTGTCTGATTTCACACGCACCTTGACGTTGTAATCAACTACTCGTTTTACAGCTACTAAGATCTTCATAAACAATTAGCCTGTTAACAATATAAATTCTTAAATTAAAAAATAGCCTTTTATTTTAATGCTTTGGCTTCCAATTGGGAACGCGCTTTTCAATAAAGGCTGAAAACCCTTCCAGGGCGGTCTCATCCATCATATTACAAGCCATCGTCTGCCCCGCCATTTCATAGGCGGACTCAATACCAGCCTCTAACTGCTTATAAAACAACCCTTTACCCATACTGACAGCGACCGCTGGTTTTTCAACAATTTTCCCGCATAAAGTTTGAAGCGCTTCATCTAGATTTTCCTTAGGGACGGCATGGTTAATTAAGCCTCGCTCTTGAGCCTGTTTGGCATCAATAAAATCACCCGTTAACAACATCTCCATTGCTTGCTTGCGATGCATATTACGACTAATACCGACACTTGGCGTGGAACAAAATAAACCGTAGTTAATCCCTGAGACGGCAAATCGCGTATCGTCACTCGCCACCGCTAAATCACACATCGCGACTAACTGGCAACCAGCTGCTGTTGCTATTCCATGTACCTTCGCAATGACGGGCTGCGGCATTTGTTGAATCGTTAACATCAAGCGACTACAGCTTGAGAATAAATCTTGGTAATAGGCTAGTTCAGGCGTTGCTCGCATTTCTTTCAAATCATGCCCAGCGCAAAACACCTTGCCTGCACCACTTAAAACAACAACGCGTACATTACTATCTTTTGCTACCGCCGATAGCTCCGCCTGCAATGCAGCCAGCATTCCTTCAGATAGTGAGTTGAAAGCTTTAGGTCGATTTAATACCAGTGAAACCACACCTGGCGCCAACTGCTCCCGAATGACGTATGGCCCCAAATCTTCTATTTGCTCTGTAGTCATTGTCTCCCCCACTCCTGTTAGACGTCAATCGCCGAAGCTGAGCCTGCGCGATTACGTAGTTCAAATTTCTGAATTTTGCCAGTTGATGTTTTTGGTAATTCACCAAAAACGATTGCCTTAGGTACTTTGAAGCCTGCCAAATGCTGTTTGCAGTGCGCAATGATTTCTTCTGGCGTTACGGTGGCTCCCGCCTTCAATTCTAAGAATGCGCAAGGAGTCTCACCCCATTTTGGATCTGGCTTCGCAACAACCGCTGCCGCCACAACTGCTGGATGTCGATACAAAACATCTTCAACTTCAATCGACGAAATATTTTCTCCACCAGAAATAATGATGTCCTTGCTTCGATCTTTAATCTTGACATAGCCATCTGGATTCATGACTGCCAAGTCACCTGAATGGAACCATCCGCCCGCAAAAGCCTCTTTCGTGGCCTTCTCGTTTTTTAAATAGCCCTTCATCGTAATGTTGCCGCGGAACATGATTTCACCCATTGTTTCACCATCCGCTGGCACTGGAGTCATCGTGTCAGGATCCATGACTGTCATACCGTGTTGTAAGTGGTAACGCACACCTTGTCGTGCATTTAATGCGGCACGCTCACCAATATCCAATGCATTCCACTCATCATGTTTAACGCACACAGCAGCAGGCCCATAAATTTCTGTCAATCCATAGACGTGAGTTAAATCAAATCCTAACTTTTCCATACCTTCAATCATGGAAGCTGGAGGCGCCGCACCCGCCACCATTGCTTTAACACCTTTTGGAACGCCCACCTTTAATTCATCAGATGCATTCACGAGTAAACCGTGCACTATTGGGGCCGCGCAGTAGTGAGTGACATGGTGTTCTTTGATCGCTGCAAAAATATGCGGCGCATCGACACGTCGCAAACAGACATTAACACCAGCTCGCGCAGCTACCGTCCACGGGAAGCACCAACCGTTGCAATGGAACATTGGCAAGGTCCACAAATACATTGGATGCTTTGGCATATCCCATTCCAAAATATTAGAAATTGCGTTCGTTGCCGCACCTCGAT
Organism: uncultured Polynucleobacter sp.; assembly: GCA_964343765.1. Taxonomy (GTDB): domain Bacteria; phylum Pseudomonadota; class Gammaproteobacteria; order Burkholderiales; family Burkholderiaceae; genus Polynucleobacter. Next base: position 3,072 of record CAYFKO010000108.1, read on the forward strand.
GGCTATACACCACCCCTTTTGGATTGCCCGTTGTTCCGGATGTGTAATTTAAGCAAATGGATTCCCATTCATCTTCTGGCATACGCCACGCGTAATTTGAATCACCCTTAGCCAACAGCTGCTCATACGTGATCTTGCCTAATTTTTCTGAGGAACCTGTGTATTCAACATCTTCTACGTCGACGACAACAATCTCTTGCCCTTTCGGTCCTCGCTCTGCTCGAGCAATCTCTAAGGCTTTTTTCATGGTCGCGCTGAACTCTGGATCAACAATCACCACTTTGGCTTCACCATGATTGAGCATGAATGCAATTGCTTCTGGATCAAGACGCGTATTTAATGAATTTAAAACGGCACCGACCATTGGGACACCAAAATGAGACTCCACCATCGGCGGAGTATTTGGCAGCATGACAGCTACCGTATCGCCAACACCAATACCAAGTTGAGTCAACGCGCTCGCCAATTGACGGCAACGCGCATAAGTCGTCTGCCAATCTTGACGCAACTTACCATGCACGATCGCCAACTTCGATGGATAAACAGTTGCAGTACGCTCAATAAATGTCAATGGAGTCATTGGCGTATGGTTCGCATCATTTTTATCCAAACCGACGTCATAAATAGTAGCCATTTGTTTTCCTCTTACAGTGTTAACAACAATTAAATTTCTGCTAATTCTTTTATGTGCGCAACCACACTTCTAGCTAGGGCCGATAAGTTATAGCCGCCTTCCAAACAACTGACAATCCGCCCTTTGGAATACTCCTTGGCCATCATCATCAGCTGACGTGTGATCCATGCGTAATCTGCCTCAACTAAACCGAGCTGCCCCATGTCATCCTCCCGATGAGCATCAAACCCAGCAGATATAAAAATAAACTCCGGTTTAAATTCTCGAATTTTTGGAAGCCATGCAACGTCTACCAATTCTCTAATTTCCATACCGGTGGTGTATGCCGATACCGGTAAATTCACCATATGATTCTTAGCCACCTCGGACCCTGAATAGGGATAAAACGGATGCTGAAAGAAACTACACATGAGGACATTAGGGTTGTCTAAAAACGCTGCTTCAGTGCCATTACCATGATGCACATCGAAATCCACAATCGCTACTCGCTTGAGCTTGTACTTTTGCATTGCATAACTAGCCGCGATAGCTACGTTATTAAAAAAACAAAAGCCCATTGCCTTTGTGGGTTCGGCATGATGCCCTGGTGGGCGCAAACAACAGAATGCATTTCTAACTTCGCCAGCCATCACCGCATCGACCGCAGCAATCGCACCTCCAGCAGAGCGCAACGCTGCCTGCCAAGTATGAGGATTCATGCTCGTATCACCATCAACTTCATAATGACCCGTAGCTGGGACATGCGATTTCACAAACTCAATGTGTTCGCGACTATGCACTAATGCTAATTGTTCTTCGGTCGCTAGTGGCGGATCAATATATCGCAAAAATCCATCGATACGACTTAGGATTAATTGATCCTCAATCGCTTGAACCCGCTCAGGCGATTCTGGATGAAATCCACCCATTTCATGACGTAAACAATCTTGATGACTTAAAAACCCGGTCAGCATTTCAGTTAAATTCTCTATATTCGACTAATTATGTTTATCTGCTTCAATACTGCAACCCCACTTATGAGATCTCACTATTGCATCCGTTTTTTGGCTATTATTTCCTGCCTTACCCTCATTATCCTCACTGGCTGCCAGTCACCGGCTAATTTAGAACCATCTTCCATTAAAAAAGTGGATACCGTGAGTCCACAACCACCTAAATTAAGTCCTCAAGAAACATCTAACTCACTGAATAAATTAGATATTTTCTTAAAAAACCTCTCGCAAACGGAACAAATACCGCTTAACACTCTTAAAGAGGCCTATTTCGATGTTAAACCTCAATTAGGAGCCCGCAAACTAGTATCTCCCCCACCCTCCGGCGCTAAAAAGAATTGGCGTGCACATCGCGCACTCTTTATTGAAAATATTCGTTTGCAGACTGGCGTGCGATTTTGGCGTGAAAACCGCACCTTCTTAGAGAAAACCGAAAAAGAAACTGGAGTACCCATTGAGGTCATCGTAGGTATCTTAGGGATTGAAACGATGTATGGCTCCAATATGGGCAATTTCAATGTACGGGATGTTTTAGCTACGCTCGCCTTTAACTACCCAGAATCGCCCAATAAAGAATCCCGAGAATCAATGTTTCGGCAACAACTTGCTGACTTAACCATCTATTGCTGGAAAG
>CAYFKO010000109.1:0-5308 GCA_964343765.1 uncultured Polynucleobacter sp.
TGTTTATTTCAAGGCTGCAAACACAGAGCTTGTGATGTCCTCAACACTGCCAGTACCGTTTACTTTGCGATACTGAGGGGCAGAAATTTTGGCAGAAGTATCGCCTTTTGTTGCCCAATCAGAATAGTACGTGACGAGTGGTTTGGTTTGAGCGTCGTAGACTTCAAGACGTTTACGAACGGTAACCTCCTGATCGTCATCACGCTGGATTAATTCTTCGCCAGTTTCATCATCTTTGCCCGCAACTTTTGGCGGGTTGTATTTAACGTGATAAGTACGTCCAGAAGCGACGTGAACACGGCGGCCGCTCATACGTTCAATGATGGCGTCAAACGGCACATCAATTTCGAGAACGTAATCAATTGGTACCCCAGCATCTTTCATGGCTTGTGCTTGTGGGATGGTTCTAGGAAAACCATCAAACAAATAACCTTTAGCGCAATCTGGTTGTGTGAGGCGATCTTTGACTAAACCAATAATGATGTCATCGGATACTAAGCCGCCAGAGTCCATGACTTTTTTAGCTTCGATACCCAGAGGTGTGCCTGCTTTGACTGCTGCACGCAACATATCTCCGGTTGAGATTTGAGGGATGCCAAATTTTTCACAGATGAACTTGGCTTGTGTACCCTTACCGGCACCTGGTGCTCCTAACAAAATCAAACGCATGCCTATTCCTTTATCAAACTTGAACCATTGCGGACTGACTAGTAAACCAAAAAAATAGGGGTTTACATATCAGTATTTGTATCTAAACCCCTATTTTGCCCCATTCTTGTTGGACTCTAGCCAAATCTTCAGGGGTGTCAACGCCGGCAGGGGGGCTAGATGGGGTAATCATGACTTGAATTTTGTAGCCGTGCCATAGGGCTCTGAGCTGTTCGAGAGCCTCAGCTTGTTCAATTGGGGCAGGTTCAAGCTGACTAAATTGCTTCAAAAATGAGGCTTTATAGGCATAAATACCGATATGTCGCACGCATCGCGGGGAATCTAAGCTTGTCCCTTGGTCTCGTAAAAAAGGGATGGGTGCTCTTGAAAAATAGAGTGCCCGAAGACGTTTATCCAGCGCAATTTTGACGACATTGGGATTTTGTATTTCAGCTTCGTCATTGATTACGACAGCGGCTGTCGCGATATCGCAATCTGGATTGTCCGCTAGGGTCTTGGCAACAGCGTTAATGATCTCAGGTGGGATGAGTGGCTCATCCCCTTGAACATTGACAACGATGGCATCGTTTGCAAGGTTTAATTTGGCAGCAACCTCGCCCAATCGATCTGTTCCAGTTGGATGGTCGCCCCGGGTCAATAAAACATCGACTTTATTTATTTCGCAAGCACTCGCCACTTCATCAGAATCGGTAGCAACAACGACTTGATTGGCTAGGCTTTGAGCCGCGCGCTCTGCAACGCGAACTACCATTGGTTTGCCACCAATATCTGCAAGCGGTTTACGCGGTAAGCGCGTGGAAGCGAGCCTTGCAGGGATGATGACGGTAAATGGTGTGCTCATGAGTAATTAATTGAGATGTCGTGCTTCATCAATCAGCATATTGGGCACACCATCTTGAATCGCAAATGCGAGTTTGTCGGCGTTGCAGATCAGCTCCTGAGTTTTTTCATCGAGAGCAAGAGGGCCCTTACAGTTTGGGCAAACAAGAACATCCAAAATCTTTTTTTCCATGATTAAGCTTTCGTATTTCTGTGAAGCACTGCTTCAATCCAATCGATACAGCTAGAAGGAAGTTTGGCGGCAAGTGGCACGACCCAAATGCGCTCATCTCCGAATGATTGGCATTTTACGGCATCTTTCTCTGTAATTAAGATCTTGCTGTACTGTCGATTGATGCCTGTGCTAAAAGGATTTGAGTGATAGCTGTAGTGGTCAGGAAGAGCTAAGGTGTCGCAATGTAAACCTTTACTTGCAAGTAATTTAAAAAACTTCCTTGGATCTCCAAGTCCGGCGGCTGCCAAAACCTGTTGGTTGCTAAAGGCAAGAAGCTCTTGGTTGTTGCTTGGATTAATCAACTGATAGGGTTTGCCAATGGCAACATCAACATGAAAGAGAGTTGAAGGTAGCTCATCTGATCCAATAAATGCTTCGTTGGCACTCGGGATGCCCAAGCCAGTTTGGAGCGTGATGTCACGCTCACGATGAGTTGATTCGCGAAGAGGTCCTGCTGGAAGCATGAAACCGTTACCTGTACCGCGTGCATCTTGAACAACGATTTCAATATCATGGCCACCTTCACGAGCCGGATCACGCTTTAATTGGTAGTGTTGTAGACCATCGTCACTTAAGATGACATCGCAGCTTGGATGGTGCTTCAGAAGTTGTTCTGCGCAGGCGACTCGATTGGCGCCAATCCAGATAGGAATATTGAGGGAGCGTAGATAATGATGAATCACCAAAGGTTCATCACCAACGACATTAACATCTGAGTGATCGTCGACTTCTAATGCATTTTTCGAGTCTCGTGAGTTAAGTGAATAGCCACGCGAAATAACTCCAGGTTTAAAACCTCGTTCATAAAGTGCTTGCGCCATCGCAATGACGATCGGGGTTTTACCAGTACCACCCACACGAATGTTGCCGATGATGATGACAGGAACTGGTAAAGATTTGCTTTTTAAAAGACCTAGTTCGAAAGCAATCAATCTCAGTTGAGTAATACCAAAAAAGAGAAGTGACAAGGGCCATAACAGCCAAGCTTTCCAATGACGTTTTTCCCAAAAGCTTGGAGCTTGTTTCATGAGATTAGCGCTTTGTTTTTGCTTGGGTTGCAAAGACCACATTCGCTAGGCCTGCTTCGCGAGCCGCCTCTAAGACATTCATGACCGCTTGATGTGGAGCCCTGGCATCGGCAGTGATGATGACACGCCCAGTTTTTGCATCCTCTGTGGAGCCCCAGTTTTGGCTGGTTTGTGCCAATTTGGCAGCGAGCGATTTACTATCAATGAGTAAGCCATTCACGGCATAGCGCCCTTCATTATTGACAGCTACGGTGATTTCTTTGACGACCGTTGAGCTCGCCATACCATCAGCGCTTGGTAGGGTGATGGAGAGTTCTTGGTATTTCGTAAACGTTGTAGAGATCATCAAAAAAATCAAGATGACTAACAGCACATCGATAAACGGAATTAGATTAATTTCTGGGCCAGTCGTCGAGGCAGACTCAACGGCGAGGGTCTTATTGGCTAATGTGAAGAGAGGAGGGCGCTTAAGCATTCGATTTAAGCGTTGTAGAGGGTTTTAAGAACGCGTCTTGATGCTTCATTACATTCTTCTTGACGAGCATCCGCCATCGCTCTTAGCCCACGCCAACCTCCTAGTGCTGGAATTGCAATTAATAAGCCAAAGGCAGTGTTATAAAGCGCCACTGAAATACCATGCGCTAATTGTTGAGGATTCGCAACTGCCCCAGATTGGCTTCCAAAAATTTCGATCATGCCAACCACAGTGCCAAACAATCCCATTAAGGGGGCGATGGTTGCGATGGTTGCTAATGCGCCAAGATATTTTTCAAATGATTTAAAAATGGGTGATGCAGTATCGCGTAATTGCTCCAGAGCGATATCAACGGATTGTTTGGATTGGCGAGCTTCGATGGCGCAAACGAGGAGTTGTCCAAGAGGAGAATTACTTCGTAAGAGTTCGAGCGATTCCTGTGGAATTTTTGCATCTGCTTTTTGAACCAGCTCTGCAAATGTGAGAGCTTGATCAACATCGGACTTTGGCGTTGCTTTGGCTCCCCTTAAAAACCACAGACGTTCGAGCAAAATAGCGAGCCCAATCACAGAAATAACGAAGAGAGGCCAAATTGGCCAACCGGCAGAGATTAAGATAGATAACATAATGACACTTTAAACTACACTGCCTGTGGATAACCCTGTGTAAAACTTTGTTAAAACAGTTGTGTAAGTCCTTGATTGTTCGAAAAACAGCTTAAACTAAGGTTTTATTTTATAAAATAATTTATTAAAAAACAATAACTTACATGAATACATCGAGTGATGAGGGCGATTTAGTGCATAAGTTCCTTTATTTAGAGGGGTCTGTGGACATGTTCTCCGATCGATGCCTTGAAATATCAGGGATTTAATAAAAAATGACCGAATCTACCAAGCAAATATTGACGGTTGGCGAGCTAAATGCCGCGATTTCTGAACTTATTGAAGGAGCTTTCAGTACCTTATGGGTTCGGGGGGAGATTTCAAACTTCAAAAGTTATCCGAGTGGGCATTGGTATTTCAAACTAAAGGATGCCGATAGTCAGATAAATGGGGTGATGTTTAAAGGGCGTAATTTTTCGGTTGGCTTTACGCCCAAAGATGGCGATCAAGTTGAAGTAGCTGCCAATGTCGGATTTTATGCCGCTCGAGGAGATTTGCAGCTTACTGTTCAGATGATGCGTAAAGCAGGCGTTGGAGGTTTGTATGAAGCTTTTATGAAGCTGAAACAAAAACTTGAGTCTGCAGGTCTTTTTGATGAAGAGCGCAAACGCGAAATCCCTAAACATCCTAAGGGTATTGGTATTGTCACTTCGACACAAGCGGCGGCATTAAAAGATGTTTTATCAACACTGGCTAGACGCGCTCCGCACATTCCAATTTGTATTTATCCAACTTTGGTCCAAGGTCCGGAAGCTCCTGCAGGAATTATTGCGGCCTTAAATTTAGCGCAAGCAAATCAGGATGTGGATGTTATTTTGTTGGTTCGCGGTGGAGGGAGTATTGAAGACTTATGGGCATTTAATGACGAGGCACTCGCGTACGAAATTGCCAATTGTCATATTCCGGTTATTTCAGGGGTCGGTCATGAAACCGATTTCACGATTGCGGATTTTGTTGCAGATTTGCGGGCGCCGACACCGACTGGTGCTGCAGAGCTGGCAACACCAGATCGACAAGAGCTAGTGCGGGAATTAGGTAATCTATCGCAAGGATTGCAAAAAGGACTCACCCGAAGGCTTGAGCGTGAATCGCAGCGTTTAGACCAATTAAGTTTGCGACTCTCACATGCCTTTCCAGATCCGGTCAGGATGAAAGAGCGCTTACTTGGATTGCAGCAACGTTTAACGCAGGCGTGGTCAGCCAATTGGCAGATGCGTGCACGCCAGCAATCCCATTTGAAAGCGCAATTAGAGGCTTACAGCCCATCCAGAACACTGGAGCGCGGCTACTCTTTGATAACGGCTGATGATCACGTAATTCGGGATACGGCTACTTTGATAGGAGGTAAGCGCTACCTGGTCAAAATGGCCTCAGGAAGCGCTGAAATTTCACTGGAAGAGGTGAAGCAGTTAGGGAA
>CAYFKO010000110.1:0-5279 GCA_964343765.1 uncultured Polynucleobacter sp.
TTAAAGAAGTAGAGGATTGTGCTGATTCAGGTGTCATGCCTTGTGTTTTTATTTTTAAAAACCCTAGTGGGAAAACAGTGGGTGTGATTACACAAGGAGAAGATTTTGCATTCAAGGCTTACCGTTAAGTTAGAAGCTTGATGGCGTAATAAAAAAGCAGGCGACGCCTGCTTTTTTATTGGTTGATTAGATGCGCTTATTTTGCGCAGCGTTTCATTTTCCAATAATTTTCTTTTTTATCTTTAGCGCCGCCAATCGTAATGATGTCGCCATTTACTTCATAGTTCTGAGCGCGCTTTCCTTTGCCGCCCTCAGAAGAGCAAGATTCAGTAATGGTGTATTTACCATCTTTACCACTTACTTTTACAGCTCGACAACTTGCTTCGGTACTGAAGGTTGCATCGTTGGCAGTAATTGAAAGTGGTGGGAAATTTTTACAGGTGTCCTTAACTTCTTTAGCGGGGGTATCAACATTAATCCAGTCCCCTTGAATATCTTTTGGGTATTGTGCAGCATATGCCGTTGATAAAAAACTGGTTAGTGCAACAACCAAACTACTAGCGATAAGCGAACGTTTCATGGATCTCTGCCTTTCATTTATAAAAAATATAAGTGACTCAATCGTACAACTAAGAGGTTAAATGAACAACCCTCTTTCTAAGCTATTGAAATAATTTATTTATTCTTTTATTGGCGACTGTCAACGCAAGAGCAATCTAAGCGTTAAGTAGAAAATAACGGAGGTTATATGCCTAAAATGAAGAAACTAATTACAGTTGGTATCTTATTGTTGTCAGCTTGGTCATCTTCGGTATTTGCCCACGGCTATGGTGGTTGGAGAAGGCACGGATTTGGTCGTTACTGGGTTGCTCCAGCAATAGTCGCCGGTGTACTTACCTATGATGTTTTACAACCACGAGTCGTGCAAGCAAGTCCGCCAGTTGTCATTGTTCCTTCAGCGCCACAAGTAGCTCCTCAGAGTCCATCACCCAGCGCGGCACCCAGTGCACCTGTTTGGTATTACTGCCAATCCACGGAAAGTTATTATCCGAGTGTGCAAACCTGTGATGAGCAGTGGAAGGTTATCCCAGCGGCTCCGCCGCCAGCAAGATAACCGCCACCTACTTTTTACTGATCGTAGCCCGGCGCCTCTCGGTCTAAAACACGCATCATGGCGCTGAAAAATAGCTCATCACGTTCTTCTTGTGTATGGCTATTTACTTTGCCGTCATGGCGAACACCACTGACTAATTCATCACTGAGTAGTTCAAGTTCTTGGCCAGTACTCATCGCGAGGATTTGAGCGCGACAAACGCGTTCAAGTCGGTATAGTCGTTTATAAGCTTCGCCAATGGTGTCACCGATGACCATGACGCCATGATTTTTCATGAACAAAATCTTATTGTCGCCAATGGCATGGGCAATACGTTCGCCTTCGTCGAGAGAGTGAGCTAAACCGTTGTAGGTGTCATCATATGCAATGGACTTGCATAGAAAAGCTGCTGTTTGATTGCCGGGTAACAGTCGATTATCTTTTAGCATGTTTAAGGCTAATGCCCAGGTTTGATGCGTGTGAAGAACGACTTTCGCGCCAGTAATACGATGAACCGGCGCGTGGATACATAATGCGGAAAGTTCTAACTTATCTTTTCCTTCAAAAATATCGCCTTGCTCATTAAAAATCATGATGTCGCTAGCTTTCGCTTCCGACCAATGTTTGCCAAATGGCAAAATCATGTAACGGTCGGTGTAGCCGGGGACAACAGCAGTAAAGTGATTATCAATACCCTCTTCGAGTTGATCGCGAACTGCTAATCGAAGGGCTGCTGCAAGGTGAACTTTTGTTTGCCAAACGGGATCATTTTTGCTTGTCATTACTTAGTCTCCATAGTTTGTTGGGTATTATTTACTAATAATACCTAATCTAAGCTTTGTGATATGAATCCGGAGTCTCTCGAAAAATTAGTTCGATGGAAAATGCCTTTTGGTAAGCATGCTGGGGTATTACTTGCAGATTTACCTGGAAATTATCTAGCTTGGTTTGCTCGAGAAGGTTTCCCTGAAGGGGAGCTAGGCGAATTATTGGAACTTATGTATACCTTAGATCACAATAATCTTCGTGGATTACTAGCTCCAATTAGGTAATAAAGGGGTTTTAAGGTTCAAAATGGTGCATAAAGTCTTAAAAAGCCAGAAAACTTCAATCAAATGACTTAATTTAGTGCCATCATTCTTCTTGGGTAGCGAGCGCTGGTTCAAGATAGCTATATCCATAATGAATGGAGGTAAAAATGGAAAACTCAATTATTTTCTTTTTGGTGGGGCTCGGCTTGGGGTATCTGGTCAAGTCGAATCATGCGTCCTCGGGAAGTGATAAGCATTTAGAGTCTCAAGTAGAAGAGCTTGAAAGACAAATCAAGTATTACAAAAAATTGACGCGTGATTTGTCAGAAGAGAATCAATCGATTCGCGCAATGATTCGGCAAAAAGAACAAGTAGCTTATTAGGGAAAGCTTAAGCTTTACTTTTTCGTAAACCTAATTTAATGACGGTGCCAACGACGATGATGGCACCGATAACCTGAATCAATGCGATGGATTGGCCGAGTATCAGCCACGCTAGGACCAAAGCAAAAATGGGTTCTGCATTCATGATGGCAGAGTTGCCAACTGCCCCAAGTTTAGGCAGTGCCGTAAAGATGAGTGTAATGCCTGTGCCGTAAAAAAACGTTAGTGCTGCAAGTCCCATCCAGCCAGCACTATTGATTGGCCAATGAAATTCAGCGGTTGTTTGTGTGCCAATGGCAGCCAGTAAAGCGACCATCCAAAAAGTCGATGCCGTTCGCAGTCGACCGTCCAGATCATGTACTTCGTGCTGAATCAACACGAGTACTCCACCAAATGTACTGGCAGCAATCAGGGCAAAGAAAACGCCTAATCCAATAATGGCCCAATGAGCTGACGCAGCAATTCCTGAAGCTGAGCCGAAAACATCGAGAGCTAAGCAAAGCCCGACTAACATAAAAGGCATCGCCAGTAGCACGGCACGTTCGGGATTTTGTTTGTAAAAAAGTTTAGCCCAAAGTGCGGCCCATAAGGGATAGGTATTAAACGCTAGCAATGCCAGTGAGACTGGAAGTCTTGCAACAGCAGAATAAAGTGCTAGGCTTTGAATGCAAATGAGTGCTGCCACTGCCGGCAGCACTTTTCGATGTCGACTAGAAAAACGAATCGGTACTCGTTGTATGTAAATCAGAATGGTAACGATGATGGCGGTTGCGAGGCTGCGTGCAGTAACGGCTGTAGGGACATCGAGCCCATTGCTAAAGGCGATTCTTGCGGCAATATGGTTACTCGCCATGAATAATGCAATTAGTAGTAAAGTAATAAATGCAGTTTTACTCAATGCATTATTGGTCTTTGAGTTCATTGCAAAAGTTTAGCAAAGATTTACTTTATTTTTTGAGAGTTAATATGAATCGAAATTCCTACCATCCTCTTCAAGTTTGGATTCACTGGATTGTGTTTTTATTGGTGGTGGCTTCCATTGCTTCAGTGCAATTACATGAATTAATGCCCAAAGGATCTGAGATTCGAGCGACGTTTGTCAGAATCCACATGTTGATGGGGCAACTGATCTTTATATCGGTCGCGATTCGATTATTGGCGAGATTTCTGATTAAAGGTCCTGAGCCTGTGCAGATGCCGCAATGGCAAGTCTATGCAAGTAAATTAGTTCATTTGGCTTTGTATCTTTGGATGATTGTGTTGCCAATTACTGGTGTTGTATTTGTTCAAGCGGGTGGAAAAGAGATTCAATTCTTTTCTATGGCGTTGCCGCAATTAGTGATGCCAGATCCTGCACTCAAGAGTTCTATTAAAGAGATTCATGAATTTTTAGGTGAATCGATTTACTACTTAATTGGCGTTCATGCAGTTGCGGCGCTTTGGCATCATTATGTTCAGAAAGATGATGTTTTAAAACGAATGAGCCTACGGAAATAATTCTTAGAGATTAAAAAATGCCATCAATCGATGGCATTTTTATTGGATAAATGATTTGGTGCTAACCATAATTAGAACTGAATGGTTTCACCTTCTTTGATTCGGATAATTTGGATTTTGCTACCTTTCATAGCAGCCTCAAATTCAGCAAAAGTTCCTTTTGCAAGAGGATTTGAGTTGTAATGCATAGGGATGACTGCTTTCGGTTTAATCCATGTCTTTAGGGCAAACGCAGCATCTTCAGGATCCATCGTGAAGTTACCTCCAATTGGAATCATCACTAAATCCGGTTTGTAATGTTCGCTAATAAATTTCATGTCTGTAAATAAGCCGGTATCACCCATGTGCCAAATTTTCTGGCCATTTTCAAGTTGAATGATGTAGCCCATTGCTTCGCCGGCCGGATGAGATTCTGCTTTACCGGTTGCTGGGTTATTCCAGACCAATAAAGATGAGTGCTCAGCTTGAACGGCGGTTACTTTGATTCCAGGAAGTGGGGTGACACTGCCTGTTTTGTTAAAGCGATGCGTTAGTTCGGCAGGAAGAACGCCAAGTGTGACCAATGGCGTCATCATGTCTGCTGGACCATAAAGTTTGGTGTTGTGGAGTTTTGCTAACGCAGGAGCATCACCAATATGATCAAGATGACCGTGGGTTACTAAGAGGAGATCAATAGGGCCTAGTGCTGATAAATCTTTCTTAAGATTAGCTGGGGCTTTCGGTCCGTTAGTAATCCATGGATCAATCACAATGGATTTGCCACCTGGCGATTTAATTTTGAATGAGGCTTGTCCCATCCAGAAAATTTCAGTCTTATTGCCATCAGCGAAAGCTGAGCTAGTGCTTAAAAGTAAGCTTGCAGCTAGTGCAAGTCCCGTTGTTTTGAATAATTGTTTGAATGACATGTTGTCTCCTTTTTTTTGAATCATATCGTTAATTAGGGGTTTATGCTCAAGGTCGATTTGGGGGAGAATGTTCGGCTTCATTGCGTTCCCAGCCCATTTTTCGTTCAAGCCAATGAAAGATCATATTGGCAACCAAGATCAGTGTAGCAATGGTGGTGGCAAACATAAAGAATCCCGCACCGCAAAGAGCGCCAACACCAGCGGCACACCAAAGGGTGGCTGCGGTGTTTATCCCCCGAATCTGTAAGCCATCGCGCATGATGACCCCAGCGCATAGAAAACCGATGCCGGTGACAACTTGACCAGCAACGCGGACGTTATCATGGCCACCGCTTAACAGTATGCCCAGAATGACAAAGCAAGCTGATCC
>CAYFKO010000111.1:0-5147 GCA_964343765.1 uncultured Polynucleobacter sp.
AGAGAAAAAATCCAAGAAAAAGAAGAAAAAAGATAAGAAATAAGGCTTTTTTCTATTAAGAATTTTGAGACTTTTTTAGGGATTTCAGCTGAATGATCGATAGATCTGAAGTGAAATGGTCGGGGCGGTGGGATTCGAACTCACGACCCTCTGCTCCCAAAGCAGATGCGCTACCAGGCTGCGCTACGCCCCGAACAAGCTAGTATTCTAACCTGTTTTTGATTTGAGTCCAAGTTTTTATCGGTTTCTCATTAAAACCACGGTATTAAAAGCCTCTCTGGCAAGGGTTTTACGATCTTCGCCGCCCCCTTCAACCAGCTTTAAATCAATATGAACGACCATTTTGGGCGCTTTAATAACATTCATAATCGATTCTATTAAGCCCATATCACCAATAAATGCAGGTGCAGTCGTTCGTTCATTCGTTGGCTTATCTCGATAGTCAATCGACAATGCCACACAAGGCGTTTGCGCATCAATACTCGCTTGGAAAAGATTCGACTTAAATTCCAACAGTGAAATCCCATCGGTAGAGGTTCCTTCAGGAAATACACAAACTTTTTCTTGATTAGAGAGTGCTTCTTTTATTAAGTTCACTACTTTTTTAGCTTCACCATTACTGTCACGCTTCACATAAATGGTATTTAACTTATCCGCTAACCACCCAAAAATTGGCCACGATGCTACTTCCGATTTTGCAACAAATCGAACAGGTAAAAATGCATTAATCACATGAATATCTAACCAAGAGATATGATTGGCTACAAAAAGACATCCCTGTGTTGGCAATGAACTTCGTTGTTGAACATTAAGCTCAACCCCTAAGATCTTTAATAAACCTAAACTCCATTTTTGGATAAGAGTTTGCCGATGTTGAAATGTGACAAATGGAAAACAAAACACCACAATCAACATTGCCCGCAGAATGTGTGTCGTAATTCGCAAATAAGCTATTAAATTCATAGTGACATCATGCTCCAGTTATATGTCATCAATATGACACCAAACTGACATATTCCAGTAATGAAGGTCAGGCTAAATGAACTTCCATGAACGAATATCGCGCAATTTGGATTTCAGATGTTCACTTGGGTACGTCAGGTTGCCAGGCAGAATATCTTCTCGACTTTTTAAAATATAACGACGCTAAAACCTTCTATCTTGTCGGCGACATTATCGACGGCTGGAAACTGCGAAAATCGTGGTATTGGCCCCAAGCTCATAACGATGTAGTTCAAAAACTACTTAGAAAAGCCAGAAAAGGCAGTCACGTTATCTACATTCCTGGTAATCATGATGAAATGGCACGTCAATTCTTTGGCTTGTCATTTGGCGACATCGAAGTTAAAGAAGAGGCTATTCATGTGACCTTAGACGGTAAGCGTCTTTGGGTAACCCATGGCGATATTTTTGATGGCGTTATGCAATACGCCAAGTGGCTAGCCTACGTTGGTGACTCACTCTATTCCATGATCCTAGTATTAAACCGCTGGTTTAATAAGATCCGAATTCGTATGGGACTTCAATATTGGTCTTTATCTCAATATTTAAAGCATCAAGTCAAAAATGCTGTGAGCTTTATCTCAAGCTTTGAAATGATTATGTCCAGAGAAGCTAGGCATCGGGGTTGCGATGGCGTGGTTTGTGGGCACATTCATAAAGCCGAGATCCGTGAAATCGATGGATTACTTTATTGCAACGACGGCGATTGGGTAGAAAGCTTAACTGCCCTCGTCGAAACTCTCGATGGCAAGCTACAGATTGTTCATTGGCCTCACATTCTTGATCAAGAGAACAAAATCCCGTTAAAGCTGGATTTTGATGAATCAAGCAAAACAATTACTGAATCTAACTTGGAGACAACTGTATGAGAATTATGATCGTAACCGATGCTTGGGAACCACAAGTCAACGGCGTTGTAAGAACCCTAAAACAAACACGCATGGAACTTGAAAAAATGGGCCATCAAGTTGAAATGATTACGCCTTTGGAATTCACTACGATTCCGTGCCCAACTTATCCAGACATCTCTTTATCGATTCTTCCAGGAAAAAAAGTTCGCGAAAAGATTAAAAACTTCAATCCCGATGCCCTTCATATTGCAACTGAAGGCCCTCTCGGAATCGCCGCGAGATCTTATGCCCTAAAGAATGATCTACCATTTTCAACGGCTTATCACACTCGTTTCCCTGAATATGTCAAAGCAAGAACCGGTATTCCACTTAAATGGACATATCAATTTTTAAAATGGTTCCACGGACCATCCTTAGCCATCATGGCACCGACACAAGTGGTTAAAGAAGACTTAGAGTCTTACGGATTTACCAATGTCGTACTTTGGACTCGTGGAGTAGATTTAGATATTTTCAAAATGCAAGAATCGAAAGTACTCGATTCATCTCACCCCATCTTTTTGTACGTAGGTCGTGTAGCAATCGAGAAGAATATTGAAGCCTTCTTAGAACTAGAATTACCTGGCTCAAAATGGGTCGTTGGCGATGGCCCTGCACTGGCAGGCATTCGTCAGAAATATCCTAATGTTAATTATTTGGGCGTTCTCAATCAGCCTGAGCTTGCTAAGGTTTACGCCGCGGCGGATGTGTTTGTATTTCCGAGCAAAACCGATACATTTGGCTTAGTACTTTTAGAAGCAATGGCATGCGGCCTTCCAGTCGCAGCTTACCCAGTGACAGGACCTATTGATGTTTTAGGAGACTCAAGCGCTGGTGTAATGTCAGATGATTTACAAAGCGCCTGCTTGGAGGCTCTTAAGATTCCTCGAACGGTCGCTCGTGCCCATGCTGAAAAATTCTCGTGGGCAGCCGCTTCTGAACAATTTGCTCGCCACTTAAAACCCGTCTCTAAAACTATCGAAACTGGCGAATTAAGAGCATCGGAAGCTTAAGTTGAGCCAAGACAATTACGATTTTCATCAAAATCCCCACAAGGGAAACAAAGGCCTGATGCGCGCTTGGCGCGCAGCGGTTAATTCTTGGCACGGATTAGTTTTTGCGATTCGGGAAGAAAGTGCATTCCGACAAGAATTGATGTTAGCGGCCCTGTTAACCCCTTGTG
Source organism: uncultured Polynucleobacter sp. (assembly GCA_964343765.1). Lineage (GTDB taxonomy): Bacteria > Pseudomonadota > Gammaproteobacteria > Burkholderiales > Burkholderiaceae > Polynucleobacter. The sequence goes on from CAYFKO010000111.1 coordinate 3,076, forward strand.
CGTTTATTTTTCCAACGACCCACATTGAAAAAATTCTCATGCTTGGGACGCTCCTAATCGTACTGATTGTTGAACTATTAAATTCAAGTGTTGAAGCAGCGGTAGATCGAATTTCTTATGAAAACCATGGTCTCTCTAAACGAGCAAAAGATTTTGGCAGCGCCGCTGTTATGCTCGCACTAATACTTTGCGTTGCAACTTGGGGACTCATTCTGTTTCCCTTTGTCATCAAACTGTAAATATCATCAAACTGTCAAATTTCAGTAACTCTACTGACACATTCGAAATTTACATTGGTAAGAACTTAACTAATGTAACTATTCATGAAAGAAATACCTAATCCATTTGAATCCTTGAGCCCAATCGGCGAAGGCTTCACTAAAAATATCAAATCTAAAATCAGCAAAAAAATTAATAAATTACCTAAGCTGATCAAAAAAATGCGCAAATCTAAAACGTCAGATGTCGTATTAGATTCAAAAGCCGCTGTTAAAGAAGCCAAAGAAGTTGCTAAAGAAGCTGGAATCGAAGCGCCAAGTATTCAGACAAAGGCTGCAAATCCAATTCAAGTTACGTGGGCACGTCACCTTGATGAAGTTAAAGAAGCACAACGTCTTCGCTATAAAGTATTTGCAGAAGAAATGGGCGCTAACTTACCTAAGAATACTGAAGGCCTTGATATCGACATGTTCGATAAATACTGCGACCACTTAATCGTTCGTGATCGCGAATCGTTACAAGTCATCGGCACTTACCGTGCACTTCCACCTCACCAAGCTAAGCAATTAGGTTGCTTGTATTCCGATTCTGAATTTGACTTAATTCGTTTAAATCATTTACGTCACAAAATCGTTGAAGTTGGTCGCTCATGCGTTCATCAAGACTATCGCTCTGGCGGAGTCATCATGGCTCTTTGGGGTGGACTTGGCCAGTACATGAAACAAAATGATTATGAAATCATGTTGGGATGCGCAAGCGTACCAATGGGTGACGGCGGCCACTATGCCGCAAGTCTTAATAAAGCACTCCAAGATAAACATTTATCACCGATTGAGTACCGTGTTTTTCCAAGACTAGCTCTGCCACTAGAAAATTTAAATAGCGACTTAGAGGTCGATCCTCCACCACTCGTTAAAGGTTATTTACGCCTTGGCGCGAAGATTTGCGGTGAACCAGCGTGGGATCCTGATTTCAATACAGCCGACTTTTTAACCATGTTGCGTTTGTCAGATATCAATCCTCGCTACGCAAAACATTTTCTATAAACGCTAGAAACAATCCAGCGTATATTCGCGGCCGATTTTCTCCCAGTCGGCCGCTTCTTTTTTCAAACTATATTCAGTAAGCGGTCGCTCCTCAAGCCACTTCTTAGGAATACTAACTTTAAATCCTTTATTCGTTGCTTGAATTAGAATTTCTGGCACTTCCTCATTGACTCGGCGACGTGTGAGTACCAAGGCAAGTCTTAAACAAAACAACATTCGCCAATCAATAAAGGCTGAGCTTGCTGATAGCTTTCCTAACTTACCGGTATGGCCAAGTAACAATGCCGCCAACCTCGCTTGGTCGTTCTTTGAAAAACCAGGCATATCCGCATTGGTAGCTATGTAGGCTGAATGCTTGTGATAACCGTTGTGAGAAATCGATAAGCCAATTTCATGCAATTTAGCGGCCCATCCCAAAAGTGCCAAATTGTTTGATCGATCCTCTTCTTTTGGCATTGGGAATTGATCTAAAAAGGAAATAGCCAACTCTTTCACACGTTTTGCTTGTTCAACATCAACTCCGTAGCGCTGCATGAACTGCTCAACTGTCACAAAGCGCATATCATGATGCTGGGCTCTTCCTAAGAAATCATAGAGCACTCCCATTCGAAGAGCCGCCTCGACAATCTCCATCGATTCGAGTCTCAACTCATCGAATGCCGCAATCATAATCGCAAGACCGCCAGGTAGCACCAAACGTCGATCGGATTTAAGGCCAATCAAATCAGAGGATTGAACGTACTCAGCCTCAATTAATGAGTCCTTTAAAGACTCCAAACCATCCCGCGTAATAATTCCACTCGCATC
>CAYFKO010000112.1:0-887 GCA_964343765.1 uncultured Polynucleobacter sp.
CGGTTTTCATGACTTCCGCCTCAAGGGTTGCGATATTGGAAGAGTCTTTCGGAATGGCAAAGCCAATCGCAACTTGACCTTTTAATTTATCTTCAATACCAACCACTGCAACTTCCGCAATATTTGGATGGCTTGAAATGCTCTCTTCAATCTCACGAGTTCCCAAACGGTGACCAGCCACGTTAATCACATCATCGGTTCTACCAAGAATGAAGAAATACCCATCTTTATCTTTGATACCCCAGTCAAAGGTTGAATACACCATTTTTCCAGGGACTGTTTGCCAATAAGTTTTAACGAAACGCTCGTCATCACCCCAGACCGTTTGCATACATCCCGGAGGCAATGGTCCTTCAATCGCGACAACACCTTTTTGGTCTGCCCCCAGCTCCGCACCCGTTGCATCATCCAATAACTTCATGTTGTAGCCATAAACTGGCACACCTGGTGAGCCAAACTTATGGGACATCACTTCAACGCCACGCTGCAACGCTAGCATTGGCCAACCAGTTTCCGTCTGCCAATAGTTATCGACAATTGGTTTCTTAATCGCATCATGTATCCAAGTAGCCGTCGGCTCATCCAATGGCTCACCTGCCAAGAACACATTGCGCAATGTCGATAAATCATATTTCGACAAGAATGCTGGATCTTGTTTTTTCAACACACGAACCGCTGTAGGTGCCGAGAACATCACACTCACTTTGTACTTTTCCACCAAACTCCACCAGATCCCCGCATCTGGGCGAAGCGGAGTGCCTTCGTACATGATGGTTGCCATCCCCTGAATCAACGGCGCATAAATGATGTAACTATGGCCAACGACCCAACCGATATCAGACGTACAGAACATCGTTTCACCTGGATTGCCACAGAAGATATGCTTC
>CAYFKO010000112.1:955-5077 GCA_964343765.1 uncultured Polynucleobacter sp.
GTGCCTGAGGTATACAAAATATAAGATGGGTCAGTTGCATTCATCCACTCACATGGAATATTTGCATCCATCACTTTAGCGCGCTCACTAGCGTATTCCAAATCGCGACCAGCGACCTTCTCATAAGGCATTAACTGACGATCCACAATCAATACTTTTGCCGGCTTATTCGCGCTGAGATTAATTGCCTCATCTAAAAGAGGCTTGTAAGGAACTGGCTTTCCGCCACGCACCCCTGCTTCTGCCGCGATAATTAATTTTGGTTTGGCATCATCAATTCGAGAAGCCAAGCTATGTGAAGCGAAACCGCCAAACACCACAGAATGGATAGCACCCAATCTAGCGCAAGCCAACATCGCGAAAGATGCTTCAGCAATCATCGGCATGTAAATCAATACACGATCACCACGTCCAACGCCTTGCGCCTTAATAATTGCCGCCATGCGATTAACTTCCGCATGCAACTCTTTAAACGTGTAGGCTTTTTCTTGCTCAGTTTCAGTTGATACAGCAATCAACGCATGCTGATCACCCCGATCCTTTAGATGTCGATCGACAGCGTTAAAACATAGATTCGTTGTTCCGCCAACAAACCATTTAGCAAATGGTGGGTTGTCATATTCCAAAACCTTTTCCACTGGCTTTTCCCAATGAATTAATTTGGCCTGCTCACCCCAAAATCCCTCTGGATCCTGAATGGAACGCGCATGAAATTCTTTGTAGCTACCCATAGTGCTCTCTCTCTTCAATAAAAATTAATGCTTCTGACTCGTCGTCTTTTTTACCTGAGTTGAAGGGGTTTTTCCAGCGGATTTACCCTCTGTTTTTGGCTTATTTGTTGATTTAGATGAAGTTCCGACTGTTTTTTTTCCGTTTCCAGTAGGCAAAACTGCATGATGATTACGACTAGCTGCTGGCGTTGGACCTTGTCCATGACAGTTTTTGCCGCGACACTTTAAGCCAACTGGTGTAAATTCTTTTTCCAAATTGAGTAGGCCATTGTCTGCTAAGTGGACTGGAACATCGCCATCTTTGTCGTTAGTTTTTGGAATGACCACTGTCGAACCTGCTCGAATTTTCATCCCCGCCGGAATGTTATTTAATTGACGTAAATAAGCTGCGTCCACATTTAAATTCGCTGCCACCTTGTCTACAGTTTCAGTGCGATCTATCAAGACCGCTGTGAGAGTTGATAAGGGTTTTTGATATTTTCGTAAGTTATCTTGAAAAATTTCTGCCTTACCAAATGGCAACAAAATACTGGGGTTTGCTGCACTCAAAATAAGAGGCTTATTAAACGACGGATTTAACGATAAGAATTGATCTCTAGAAATCTCTGATAACTGAATCACCAAATCTAAATCGATATCCTTATCAAGTTTGACTGCAACAAAATAGGGATGATTCTCAACTGGTGGCAATACAAAACCATACGACATCGGATTTTCAACGACACGTTTATAAGCTAAGAGCTTCGGCACATAATTACGCGTTTCATTGGGCATCTTCAAACTGAAATAATCCGTTGGCAATCCAGCGGCTTTATTACGGGCGATAGCTCTAGCCACCGAACCTTCACCCCAGTTATAGGCAGCAAGCGCTAACTGCCAATCACCAAACATTTGATAAAGGCGCCCTAAATAATCAAGTGCAGCCCTCGTCGAATGAATTATGTCCAAACGTTCATCACGGAATGTATTTTGTTTTAGGTTGTAGCTCCGCCCTGTTGCCGGCATAAATTGCCACATTCCGGAAGCCTTGGCAGGAGACACTGCTTTTGGATTAAACGCACTTTCGACAAAAGGTAATAGAGCGAGTTCGCTTGGCATATCGCGCGCTTCAACTTCTTCAACGATATAAAACAAATACGTTGCTGAACGCAACATAAGGCGCTTAACGTATTCCGGATTAGAAGAGAGCTGTTGGGTGTGCTTAATAATTAGCGGTTCATCAGGGTCAGGAATTTCAAAGCCATCCCGAACCCTATTCCACAAATCATTGGAATCATCGGTGATATTTCCAATCGACTGGCCATTGATGTTAACAACCTGAGCACGCTGAGCACGTTTACTTCGTTTGGTTTTTGCCGCAACTTTCGTGTCACTCGTCCAAGTCGAAGCACAGCCCGACAAAAACAAACTTATAACTAGTACGGAAATTGCAAGAATTCGATTCATTTAAATACATCTTTCCATGCTCTCAAACCTGCAAATATTGCCACTGGGTCCAAGGACTGTTTTCCCATATATTGGGAGACAGATTGTTTAACTGCAGAAATGTGGCAGCGCATAAATGGGTTTACCTTTACCTCTAAACCAAGGGTTGTGGGTACCGTAGGCAACCCAGACTCTCTTAGATTTTTAGCTTTAGCTGACCATTGTATTAAATCAAGGTTATCAGGCTCTATTTGGAGAGCAAACCGCAAATTTGATAAGGTGTACTCGTGGGCACAACATACAAGAGTAGATTGAGGTAATGCGGCAAATTTAGCTAGTGATTGATGCATCTGTTCTGGCGTTCCTTCAAACAATCGACCACAGCCAGAGGCAAATAAGGTGTCTCCACAAAATAAATGCCCGCCACTTACTCCATCAATTGCAGGCAAATAAAATGCAATATGCCCCAAGGTATGACCAGGTACTTCAAGCACTTGTGCAATCACCCCTGAAAATAATTCAATACAATCCCCCTCAATGACACTGCGCGAACGACCAGGGATATCATCACGTAAACCAGCAATCACCTCAACAGGGCTAGTCGACCATTTGAGAAGCTCTTGAATACCCCCAATATGGTCATTGTGATGATGTGTCACTAAAATACCTTTGAGTGATAAGGCATTGGACTGCAAGGCTTCAATCACAGGACCAGCCTCTCCCGGATCAACAACCCAGGCAGATTTCCCATCATCCAGCATCCAGATATAGTTATCCTGAAATGCGGAAATTTGCTTAAATTGCAAAGTAGAGTGTTTCAAAGTAATGCCTAATCCTTTTAAATTGAATAAATGATATCAACTGAGCCAACTTTTTCTAAAGAATCCTCTGCCAATTGGCATGATTGGCTCAATTCGCCGGCTGGGCAATACATACTATCTTGGGAACAAACCCAATTTAATCAATCAGTTACAGACCAATTTGGGTTTGAAGCCCTTCAAATTGGAATGCCTGAACTGAGTTGCCTAAAAGAAAACCGCATACCGAATCGTTTTTTGATGCTGACTCCACACGATGCCACCCCACTAATTGGTGTTCAAATGGACTTCGAGCATCGTTGTTATGGTTTAGCTCATGAATTACCATTTGCTAATGACAGCTTGGATCTGATCGTTTTGCCGCATGTCCTTGAATTTGCAGAAGATCCTCATCAAACGTTAAGAGAAATTCATCGCGTTCTTCGTCCAGAAGGTCGTCTCGTTATCTCCGGTTTTAATCCAATTAGCCTTTGGGGGGCTCGCCAATACCTCGGTCGCTTTATCGGCAAACCATTCCTCCCAAGGGAGGGTCAGTTTTTAAGCCATCTACGAATTAAGGACTGGCTAAAGCTACTTGATTATTCAATCGACCGGGGTAAGTTTGGTTGTTACAGTTTCCCTATGCAATCGATTAAAAAGCTTGATACTCCAACAACCATGGACAAAATGGGAGATCGTTGGTGGCCTGTCTTAGGGTCTGTTTTCATGTTAAGCGCCATCAAACGTGTGTCTGGCATGAAACTTATCGGTAGAATCCAAAACCGTAAACCCTCACTTAGAGCAAGCCTAACCCCCGCCACGAATAGCTCCCTCCCATCTAGCCAAAGCCAAAGTTCTCATGACATCCAATAAGCCAAAAATCACCGTTTATACCGATGGCGCCTGCAAAGGCAACCCTGGAAAAGGCGGCTGGGGTGTTGTTTTGCGCTCAGGGCAGCATGAGAAACATTTAAAAGGCGGAGAAGCCTTAACCACTAATAATCGCATGGAACTAACGGCAGTCATTGAGGCACTCAAGGCCCTCAAAACCGATTGCGATATCGATATCTATACAGACTCTCAATATGTTCAAAAAGGAGTTTTGGAATGGCTTGAGGGCTGGAAAAAACGCGGGTGGAAAACAGCGTCAAAAGATCCCGTCAAAAATG
>CAYFKO010000113.1:0-5062 GCA_964343765.1 uncultured Polynucleobacter sp.
GCTCAAGCAGCATCAGTTGGGATGAATGAAGCACTTAATGTGGCTTTCCGAGGCGGTGCTATTACAGGTATGTTAGTGGTCGGTCTAGGTTTATTAGGCGTTGGTTTGTTTTATGTCTTTTTAAGTCAAGGTGCTGCCGGCAAAGATTTAAATCAAGTACTACATCCGTTGATGGGTCTCGCGTTTGGATCCTCTTTAATTTCGATTTTTGCGCGTTTAGGTGGGGGTATTTTTACTAAAGGTGCTGACGTTGGTGCGGACTTAGTTGGTAAGGTAGAAGCCGGTATTCCGGAGGATGATCCACGAAACCCAGCGGTGATCGCCGATAACGTAGGCGATAACGTAGGTGACTGTGCTGGGATGGCCGCAGATTTGTTTGAGACTTATGCCGTGACTTTAATTGCCACCATGGTCTTGGGTGCGTTGATGATTAAATCAGCAAGCTTGGCCGCGGTTGCTTATCCATTAGTTCTTGGCGGATTCTCGATCATTGCATCAATTATCGGATGCAGCTTTGTTAAGGCGAGTCCAGGCATGAAAAATGTGATGCCTGCTTTGTATAAGGGTCTCATTATTGCTGGTGTTATTTCCTTGATTGGTTTCTATTTCATTACAAATTGGATTATTCCTGACGATGCGTTGGGTGCTCCAGGCAGTCAAATGAAATTGTTTGGTGCCACAGTGGTTGGTTTATTGCTAACAGCGTTGTTAGTGTGGATTACCGAGTACTACACTGGTACCGACTATGCACCCGTTAAGCATGTGGCTGAAGCGTCTACCAAAGGTCATGGAACAAACATCATTGCAGGTTTAGGTGTTTCTATGAAGTCAACCGCATGGCCAGTTGTGTTTGTATGTGCCGCTATTTATGGGGCTTATGCCTTAGGTGGTATTTACGGTATTGCGGTGGCTGCCACATCGATGTTGTCGATGGCAGGTATTGTTGTGGCCCTTGATGCTTATGGCCCAATCACTGATAACGCTGGTGGTATTGCTGAAATGTCAGAAATGCCCGATTCTGTCCGTGATATTACCGATCCTTTAGATGCGGTAGGCAATACAACCAAAGCGGTGACAAAGGGGTATGCCATTGGCTCAGCAGGTCTTGCGGCCTTAGTCTTGTTTGCTGATTACACGCATGCTCTTGAATCAGTTGGGCAAAAGGTAACCTTTGATTTATCGAATCACATGGTGATTATTGGGCTCTTCATTGGAGGTCTAATTCCATATCTCTTCGGAGCGATGGCGATGGAGGCGGTCGGTCGAAGTGCTGGAGCGGTAGTTGAAGAAGTTCGCCGTCAATTCCGTGAAATTCCAGGGATTATGTCTGGAACAGCTAAGCCTGAGTATGGACGTGCTGTGGATATGCTTACCTCTGCCGCGATTAAAGAGATGATCGTGCCATCACTCTTGCCAGTAGTGGTTCCAATTTTGGTTGGTTTGTTACTTGGTCCAGCAGCGTTGGGTGGATTATTAATGGGTACGATTGTGACGGGTTTATTCGTTGCGATCTCGATGTGTACTGGCGGTGGTGCTTGGGATAATGCCAAGAAATACATCGAAGATGGACATTTCGGAGGGAAGGGATCCGATGCTCATAAAGCTGCGGTGACTGGTGATACGGTGGGCGACCCTTACAAAGATACTGCAGGTCCTGCAGTGAATCCGTTAATTAAGATTATTAACATTGTGGCTTTGTTAATCGTGCCTTTGTTGCCGATGGTTAAATAAAGCTTAGTTACCGATGTATAAAAGGCCACCCAAGGGTGGCCTTTATTTTTAGGGCAATAGAATTAATTATTCAAGTGACTCTAAGTAACGTTGAGCATCAAGAGCTGCCATGCAACCGGTGCCTGCACTGGTAATTGCTTGGCGGTAGATGTGATCTTGGACATCGCCTGCAGCAAAAACACCTGGGATGTTGGTAGCGGTTGCATTACCTTGGGTGCCGCTATGGGTTTTGATGTAACCGTTTTCCATGTCCAATTGGCCTACAAATAAGTCAGTATTGGGTTTGTGTCCAATAGCAACGAACATACCCTTTACGACAACATCTTCTTTGCTGCCGTCATTCTTTTGGATACGAACGCCGGTAACGCCGGTAGCATCTCCCAATACTTCATCAACAACGCTATTCCATTTAATTTCCACTTTGCCTTCGGCTTGTTTGGCCATTAAGCGATCAATCAGAATTGGTTCGGCACGGAATTTATCGCGGCGGTGAATAACCGTCACTTTTTTGGCAATGCCCGCGAGGTAAAGCGCCTCTTCAACCGCAGTATTACCGCCTCCAATAACGCAGACATCCTGATTACGGTAGAAGAAGCCGTCGCAGGTGGCGCAGGCTGATACGCCTTTGCCCATGAAACTTTCTTCGGTCGGCAATCCCAAGTATTGGGCAGAAGCGCCCGTGCAGATAATAAGAGAATCGCAAGTGTAGGTTCCAGAGTCGCCTACCAAGCGAATTGGCTTCTCGGTTAGGGCGGCGGTATGAATATGATCAAACACAATCTCCGTATTGAAGCGTTCAGCGTGCTCCAAGAAGCGCTGCATGAGTTCAGGGCCTTGAACGCCATTAGGGTCTGCTGGCCAATTTTCAACATCGGTCGTTGTCATGAGCTGGCCACCTTGGGCAAGACCTGTGATTAAAAGTGGATTCAAGTTGGCCCGAGCAGCATAAACTGCAGCCGTGTAGCCGGCAGGACCGGAGCCTAAAATGAGGACTTTTGCGTGTTTGGTAGTATTTGTAGTCATGCTTAAATTATAAAGATTCTTTAAGATGATTTGTATTAGGAAAAAATCCTTACAAATCAAGAATGCGGTTTACAATCTTAAGAACATGGGTCAAAACGTATCTCGAACAAATTCAAAGAAAACCGCAGCCTCGTCAGGTGAGGGGAATGCGCTTTTTAATCAATCCGAAAACGCCAAGCGTTTTACTAAACTTGTCGCAGAAATTAAGTGGTTAATTGCAGTGGCTGCCTGTTTGGGGTTGTTTTTAGTATTGGTAACTTATTCAAAGACCGATCCTGCTTGGTCCAATGCAAGTGGTGGTATTGCTAAAAATTTAGGTGGGCGGGCTGGAGCTTATTTAGCGGATTTGATGTTGTATGTTTTTGGGGCTTCTGCCTACTGGTGGGTTGTGTTGTTTGGGCGCCGTGTGTATCAAGCCTGGCGTGAAGTATCTAACCCAGATTGGTTAATAGAGGCGCAAGATAAAGCTTCCGGAGTTGTAAAAGATTCTATTTTGGTTCGTTGGTTGGGTTTTGCGTTGACGCTCGGATCATCGATGGCTCTTGAGTCAATTCGGATGCACTCATTATCGATGGATTTGCCTAGAGATCCCGGTGGTGTATTGGGTGAGTTGATTGGTGATCCATTGCAAACATTCTTTGGCTTTACTGGATCCACCTTATTTTTATTGGTCGTTTTCTTTGCTGGTTTATCGTTATTCCTCCATTTTTCATGGCTCACTTTGTCTGAGCAAGTGGGACGTTATTTGGAATTGACGTATCAGCGTTTGCGATATCGTAAAGAGTCAGAGGAAGATCGTAAGATTGGCGAGCAGGCTGCAGTTGAGCGAGAAGAAATTGTTGAAGAAGAGTTGGAAAAGAAAATTGATATCGCGCCAACGATTCAAATCGTTCGTCCACCTGTTAAGGTTGTTCCAAGTGAACGTATTGAACGCGAAAAACAACAACCACTATTTGCGGATATCTTGGATTCGGAGTTGCCTCCACTTTCCTTGTTGGATGAGCCTAAGCCTGCTTTAGAAACAATATCTGCAGACACCCTTGAGTTCACCTCTCGCTTAATCGAGCGTAAGTTAAAAGATTTTGGTGTCGAAGTAACTGTTATTGCTGCATATCCTGGCCCTGTTATCACGCGTTATGAAATTGAGCCCGCGGTTGGTGTGAAGGGTAGTCAGATTGTTAATTTGAGTAAGGATTTAAATCGTGCTTTGGGTACGCAAGCATTGCGCGTGGTGGAGACGATTCCAGGTAAGACTTGTATGGGCTTAGAAGTTCCCAATCCAAGTCGACAAACGATTAGTTTGTCAGAGATCTTGGGGTCTCAAGTCTATAACTCAAGTCACTCCTTATTGACACTTGCACTCGGAAAAGATATTTCGGGTGCGGCAATGGTTTCAGATTTGGCAAAAATGCCACATTGCTTAGTGGCAGGTACCACTGGCTCTGGTAAGTCGGTTGGTATTAATGCGATGATTTTGTCGATTTTGTACAAAGCCAAGCCAGAAGATGTTCGTCTCATTTTGATTGATCCAAAAATGCTAGAGATGGCAATGTACGAGGATATTCCTCATTTGTTGTGCCCAGTCGTCACGGATATGCGTCAAGCTAGTAACGCACTCAATTGGGCTGTTAAAGAGATGGATCGTCGTTACAAATTAATGAGTAAGTTTGGTGTTCGAAACCTGGCGGGCTTTAATAAGAAGATTGCAGAAGCTGAGGAGCAGGGAACGCATTTATACAATCCGTTTAGTTTGACCCCAGACGATCCTGAGCCATTACACAAAGCGCCAACCATTGTTATCGTTATTGATGAGTTAGCAGACTTGATGATGGTGGTTGGCAAGAAACTCGAAGAGTTGATTGCACGAATCGCTCAAAAGGCTCGAGCAGCCGGCATCCATTTGGTATTAGCAACGCAACGTCCAAGTGTGGATGTGATTACGGGCTTGATTAAAGCAAACGTACCAACGCGTATTTCATTCCAAGTAAGTAGTCGTGTCGATAGTCGAACGATTTTGGATCAACAAGGCGCTGAGAGTTTGTTGGGTATGGGCGATATGTTGTACATGGCACCTGGAACTGGTTTGCCTTTACGGGTGCATGGAGCTTTTGTATCGGATGATGAAGTTCATCGAGTAGTGACTTGGCTTAAAGAACGCTCACCGGCAAATTATATTGAGAACGTTTTAGAGGGTGGCGGTGAAGAAGGTGGTGCTGATGGTGATGCGGGTGGCGCAGGTGGTGAGGCCGATCCTCTTTACGATCAGGCGGTTGCCATTGTTTTAGAAAATAAACGTGCTTCGATTTCG
>CAYFKO010000114.1:0-5062 GCA_964343765.1 uncultured Polynucleobacter sp.
GTGTTAACTAATGCTTCCTTAATCGATTGATTAATTGCCTCGGTGGCAGGACACCCACTGTAGGTCGGCGTTACCACCACATGTACCGCATTACCATCCAGTTTGACCTCACGCACAATCCCAAGCTCAGTGACAGATATCACTGGAATTTCAGGATCAGGCACTGCGTGTAAGCAATGCCATGCTGAATCGAGCGTCAGTTCGTGTGTTACCACGTACCCCCCGGATAAGTACGTTGCAAATACTGCATCTCAGAGAGCAAATGCCCCATGTGCTCACTGTGTCGCCCAAATTTTCCATATGTTTGGAAATTGGTCTCTCCAGGAACTTCAAGTGTCGCCTCTTTTAAGATTGGCAAGACGCTATCGAGCCAGGTCTGCTTTAATGAATTCCAGGCAGGGCCGATACTCGATCCTTCCACTTCTTCATCGAAAGGACATCCCGCAAAAAACTCGTTGGTGTACGGCCATAGATAATCTAACGCCTCTTGTATCTTTGCATGAGAAACGTCAGTGCCATCACCTAAGCGAATGACCCACTCCCCGGTATGCTCGGCATGGTAACGTGCTTCTTTGATACTCTTACCCGCAATTGCCGCAAGCTCTTCATCTTTTGAAGAAAGCAATTTATCAAAGACAACTTTCTGAAATGAAGAAAACAGGAACGATCGAAGCATCGTTCTAGCGAAGTCATGATTGGGTAATTCGCAAATAGTTAAATTACGGTAAGCAGGCTCAACTCGTAAAAATGCCAATTGATCTTCATCACGCCCCTTACCCTCCAATTGTCCAAAATGCGTTAGAAGTAAGCGCGCTTGACCAATCAAATCAAGAGACATGTTCGTAATGGCCATATCTTCTTCCAATACAGGAGAATGACCACACCACTCGGCGATACGCTGCCCCAGAATGAGCGAGTTATCTGCTAAGCGCTGCACATACTCCAAATGTGCTTTGGTTGTTTTCGTTGCACTCATCATCTTGCTCACATGTGGTTAACTTCTTCAGGCAACTGATAGAAGGTTGGATGGCGGTAAATTTTGTCTTCACTTGGATCAAATAGCTCTGGCTTTGCATCAGGATCCGAGGCCACAATATGATCTGCACGACACACCCAAATGCTCACACCCTCTTGACGGCGTGTATAAACGTCACGCGCCATTTGCAACGCCAACTTAGGATCCGGAGCGTGCACGCTACCGCAATGCTTATGATCCAAACCATTTTTACTTCTTACAAAGACTTCCCAAAGTGGCCATTCATTCTTACTCATCTTGATTCCTCTCACTAATTAATGAAAGCGGGCAATTAGGCCGCTTGTTTTTGTGTACGCTTTTTAGATTTTTCACTGTAAGCAAGTGCTGCATCTCGAACCCAAGCACCATCTTCCCAAGCCTTAACACGCGCTTGCAAACGATCAACATTGCACTGACCATGGCCATTCACGACATTCCAGAACTCATTCCAATCGATCTTGCCGTGATCATAGTGACCACGCTCTTCATTCCATTTGAGATCAGGGTCTGGTAGTGAAACACCAAGAACATTCGCCTGTTGAACGGTGGCATCGATAAATTTTTGTCGCAAATCATCATTCGAAATACGCTTAATACCCCAGCGCATATTCTGCTCAGAGTGCTGCGACTCTGAATCGTGTGGGCCAAACATCATGATTGAAGGCCACCACCAGCGATTCACTGCATCTTGAACCATTTCGCGCTGTTCTTCAGTTCCCTGCATCATAGCCATTAAAGAATCAAAACCTTGACGCTGATGGAAAGATTCCTCTTTACAAATACGAATCATGGCTCGGGCATACGGGCCATAACTACATTTACAAAGTGGAATTTGGTTCATGATTGCCGCACCGTCAACCAACCAACCAATCACGCCAACATCTGCCCAATTTAGCGTTGGGTAATTAAAGATAGATGAATATTTAGCGCGTCCAGAATGCAGCGCATCGTAAAGTTCATCACGAGAAACGCCAAGGGTTTCGGCTGCTGCGTAAAGATAAAGACCATGACCGCCTTCATCTTGCACTTTGGCAAGCAAAATACATTTGCGCTTCAATGACGGCGCTCGTGTTATCCAATTGCCTTCTGGGAGCATGCCAACAATCTCAGAATGCGCATGCTGACTAATTTGACGCACCAAGGTTTTGCGATAGCCTTCTGGCATCCAATCTTTAGCTTCAATAAAGCCACCCGCATCAATCTTGTCGTTAAATTCTTTCTCGTAGACAGGGTTTTCAACCGCACGGACTGCGGGTTCTTTCCCTTGAGGAATATCTAGTGACTGTGTATACATAACAACTCCTTATTAATCCTGCAAACTTTTAACTCTTAGGCCTTAAATCAACCACCCGCTTAGCCTTACCAACAGATCGTTCTATTTCAAACGGCTGTTTAATGACAACCTCGGTAGAAATTCCTACATGCGTTTTGATCGCGTGACGCAACTCACCGCTGATAGACTTAATTTCATCAGCACTTGCTTGCGCAGTCGTCGCCAATTCCACATTGACACGCAAAGTATCCAAATGTCCTTCTTTGCCAATCTCTAATTGGTAATGAGCACCAAGTTTTGGCATCTTGGAAAGTAATTCTTCAATTTGCGTTGGGAATACATTCACACCACGAATAATCATCATGTCATCAGAGCGACCAGTAATCTTTCCGATTCGACGCATGCTTCGCGCTGTAGGCGGCAACAAACGCGTCAAGTCACGCGTGCGATAACGAATCATCGGTAGCGCTTCTTTTGTAAGCGTTGTGAAAACCAACTCACCCTCTTCACCATCCGGAAGTACCTCACCCGTTTCTGGATCGATGATCTCTGGGTAAAAATGATCTTCCCAAATAACTGGACCATCTTTCGTTTCAATACATTCATTGGCAACGCCAGGCCCCATGATTTCTGAGAGGCCATAAATATCTACTGCATCAATTCCTGCGCGACGCTCAATCGTTGCTCGCGTGCCCTCTGTCCATGGCTCCGCTCCAAAAATACCAATTCGCAAGGAAGATTTCGCAGGATCAATCCCCATTTGCTCCATCTCATCCAAGATAGTCAACATATAAGAGGGCGTGACCATAATGATGTCTGGCTTAAAGTCTTGAATAAGCTGAATTTGCTTCTCTGTTTGTCCGCCAGACATTGGAATCACGGTACAACCTGCTCGCTCGGCACCATAGTGCGCTCCCAAGCCACCAGTAAAGAGTCCATAACCGTAGGCTACATGAACAATGTCACCAGGTTTACCACCCGCTGCACGAATGGAACGAGCTACTAAATCAGCCCAATTATTGATATCGTTTAAGGTGTAACCGACAACCGTTGGTTTTCCAGTAGTGCCTGATGATGCGTGAATTCGGGCAACTTTTTCACGTGGCACTGCAAACATTCCAAAAGGATAGTTGTCCCTCAAATCATTTTTATATGTGAATGGAAATTTTGATAAATCTGACAAAGTCTTTAAGTCATCAGGATGAACACCCTTCTCATCAAAACGCTTGCGATGATGCGGAACATTTTCATACGCATGCTTTAGTGACCATTTGAGACGCTCAAGCTGCAATGCTTGAATCTCATCACGACTCGCTTTTTCAATAGGATCTAATGGCATTACCTGTCTCCAACCTGATTGATTTAGTTATAGTTCAACTACTGGACGACCTTTCATGCGATAACTTCTGCCACGCATGACGGCGATTAATTGACCTTTAGTATTCGTGACCGTAATGTCATAAACACCGGTTCTACCTGCTTGCGATACCTCTTTAGCCTCAGCAATTAAAGTGTCATCACCATTTGCTGGCGCCACAAAATCCATACTTAATCCTGAAGCTACGGTCTGTTCGTTGTAGCTATTGCATGAATATGCAAATGCTGTATCAGCTAAGGTGGTAATGATTCCACCATGACAAATCTTGAATCCATTGAGCATTTCAGGACGAACCTTCATTTGCATCTTGGCGTAGCCTGGCCCCATACCCAAAAATTCCATGCCAAAGAATTGCGCAGCACTGTCATTCTTGTACATGCCATCTCGTACTTTTTCAGCAATTTCTTGAGGATTCACAAATACTCCAGATTGAATTGGGGATGATTACTTCATAAGCCATTAACTGACCGAACGGTCAGTTAATGGATAGTAACCTTGATAAAGATCAAATTCAAGGGGGAAAGGGTTAGGAAAAACACCGATATTGTGATGTCGGGTTTAAATCAGTTTTTAATTAACTCATTGAATAAATTAAATTTTTACCCCAAAGAGCATTTCACGTTTGTTCGCAAATCCTGGTTTTTTCTCCAAGGTAAAGCCTGCTTCTTCCAGTTGACGACGCACAAATCCCGTCACTGCCCAGGTTGCCAAAGTGGCTTGAGGTTTAGCTAAATGAGCAACGCCATGACAGACTGATTGAGTCCACATAGCTGGATTCTTGGCAGGATTAAAGCCATCCAGATAAATAGCATCTACTTGTTGAGCATAATCCTTAGCCGCTCTCGTAAGGGCGACCTCAACCTCTTCTACCAATAAATGAAGTTGGACTCCCTCAAAAAGATTGAAGCGATACTCTCCGTCACTTTGCAATGGCCATTCTCTAAGGAGCTTCTCTTTTACCCCAATTAGTTGGTCTTGCAATGCTGGCGAAGCCTTTAATTTCGTAATCAGCTCATTCCAAACACGATCTAGGTCCTCGGGTTTAGGTAAGAACTTTTCGACAGAAACAAACCTCAATTGGGAGTTTGATGCTCGCTTGGTTTGTAACCAAGTTGCAACCGTCGTTAAGAAATTAACGCCAAGACCAAAGCCTGTTTCAAAAATAACAAAACTTGAAACTTGAGTGGAACCCCAGCGTTCCTCTAGTTGATTACCTCCAACAAAAACATGAAGGCTTTGCTCGTACCCGCCATGAATTGAGTGATAAACATCCCCAAACTCTTCCGAACGAGGAATGCCATCAGCATCAAATTGGATCTTGGCAAACATGATGGTCAGACTGTCATCCTGATCTTAAAAGCCTGATTTTAAAGTAAATAATGCAATTACTTTAGAT
>CAYFKO010000115.1:0-4907 GCA_964343765.1 uncultured Polynucleobacter sp.
ACTGGAAATAGCATTCCAGAGGCATTGATATCACATTACATTGAGGCAACCAAAAAGGCGCCTGCTTATAAAACTAGTATGGCGTTAGATCGTGAGCGTAATCAACCCATGGAGGTTGAGGCGATTCTTGGAAATACGATAAGGGCAGCTCGAAGAGAAAATGTCAGCACTCCAAAGTTAGATGGGGTTTATGCTCTCATGAAGATGTTACAAGCAAGCTTCGAATAAAAAAGGGACACAAAGTGTCCCTTTTTCTTGACTGCAAAAAAATTAAAAGGCAGGAATACCAGTTTGAGCTCTTCCTAAAATTAAGGCATGGATGTCATGTGTACCCTCGTAGGTATTTACTACCTCCAAATTCACAACATGACGAATCACGCCATACTCATCAGAAATGCCATTCCCACCGTGCATATCGCGCGCTACACGGGCTATATCCAAAGCTTTGCCGCAGGAATTGCGCTTCATGATGGAGGTGATTTCAGGCGCAGCGATGCCTTCATCTTTCATCCGACCTAAACGTAAGCAACCTTGAAGGCCAAGAGTGATTTCTGTTTGCATATCGGCCAGTTTCTTTTGAATAAGTTGTGTTGCTGCCAGTGGGCGGCCGAATTGTTTGCGGTCGAGGGTATATTGTCGAGCAGCATGCCAGCAAAATTCAGCGGCACCTAGCGCACCCCAAGCGATGCCATATCTAGCAGAATTCAGACAAGTGAAAGGTCCTTTTAGTCCTTTAACTTCCGGGAATTCATTTTCTTCGGGTACAAAAACATCATCCATCACGATTTCACCAGTAATGGATGCACGTAATCCTACTTTGCCATGGATGGCTGGAGCTGATAAACCCTTCATGCCTTTTTCAAGGATATAACCGCGAATTTGACCTTCATCATTTTTTGCCCAGACCACAAATACATCAGCGATAGGGGAGTTGCTAATCCAGATTTTGGAGCCAGTTAAGCTAAAACCACCTGGAACTTTTTTAGCGCGCGTAATCATGCTTCCTGGATCTGATCCATGATTTGGTTCGGTTAAGCCAAAGCAACCAATCCATTCACCGGAAGCAAGTTTCGGTAGATATTTTTGCTTTTGAGCTTCTGTGCCGAATTCATTGATTGGGACCATCACTAGTGAAGACTGAACGCTCATCATGGATCTGTAGCCTGAGTCTACGCGCTCAACCTCACGCGCGATTAATCCATAAGAGACGTAATTGAGTTCAGCGCCACCATATTGTGCTGGGATTGTAGGACCTAGTAGTCCAAGTTCACCCATTTCTCTAAAAATTGCTGGATCTGTTTTTTCGTTGCGAAATGCCTCTTGGATACGAGGCAACAATTTGCCTTGGCAATAATCTCTGGCGGCATCGCGGATCATGCGTTCATCTTGAGTTAATTGTTGATCCAAAAGTAAGGGATCATCCCAGTGAAATTCAGCTTTACTTGCCATTTGAGTCTCTCGGTTTGTATGAATTACGGTTATTATATTGTTTTGCAATGCAGAATTTTATTCTACAAATTTACAAATAAGTTTAGACTAAAACATCATAACTAAAAAGGAGTTCGATTGTGTCTGTTCCAGCCTTATTAGAAAACTTAAGAATCCCAGTGATTGGTGCTCCTCTGTTCATAATTGCTCAGCCCGATTTAGTTATTGCGCAATGTAAAGCTGGCATTGTTGGATCTTTTCCTGCATTAAATGCTCGTCCAAAAGAATTACTAGATGAGTGGTTGACAAGAATCAATACTGAATTGAGTGAGGCTCGCGTAAAAAATCCAGATGCCAAAATTGCGCCTTACGCAGTCAATCAAATCGTACATGGATCAAATGATCGTTTAGAGCACGACGTAGGGCTTTGTGTGAAGCACAAGGTGCCGATGGTCATTACCAGTTTGCGTCCGCCGGGAGAGGTGGTTCAGGCGGTTCATAGTTATGGTGGTTTAGTTTTTCATGATGTCATTAGTGTTCGTCATGCTGAAAAAGCTATTGAAATGGGGGTTGATGGCTTAATATTGGTCTGCACTGGAGCCGGTGGACATGCTGGAACGATGAGTCCATTTGCCCTGGTTACCGAAGTGCGTAAATTCTGGAATGGGCCGATAGCACTTTCAGGTGCGATGTCAAAAGGCGAGCATGTCTTAGCTGCACAAGCCATGGGGGCGGATTTTGCTTACATGGGTACTCGTTTCATTGCAACCAAAGAGGGTGTTGCTTCTGAAGAATACAAACAGGGTCTGGTATCAAGCCAAGCTTCTGACATTATTTACACGAATTTATTTACAGGTGTACATGGTAACTATTTACGTTCGAGTATTGTGAACGCAGGCCTAGATCCAGATAATTTACCTGTAGCTGATAAAAATGCCATGAATTTTTCTTCTGGATCAGCAAAAGCTTGGCGTGATATTTGGGGTGCTGGACAAAGTGTTGCTGGTATTGAGTCCGTCAAGCCTGCAGCTGAAGTGGTTGAACAATTAGTGCAGGAGTATGAGGCTGCACGTGCTCGATTGGCCTTATGACAAATACAGTATCAAACGCCAAAGAAGACCGGCATTTTGTTACCGCTTTAGCAAGAGGGCTTGATGTACTAGCATGTTTTAAGTCGGGGCAATCTTTGTTAGGTAATTTGGAGATATCCAAGCGATGTAATTTGCCTAAATCAACTGTGTCTCGTTTAACTTACACGCTTACCAAGCTTGGGTATCTTGTGTACGTTGAAGAGTTTGGTAAATACAGGTTAGGTTCGAGAACGCTTTCTTTAGGAAGTTCTGTTCTATCCAAACTTGATATTCGTTTAATTGCACGCCCATTGATGCAAGAATTAGCCGATGCAACCCAAACGATGGTTTCGTTAGGTAGTTGTGATCGTTTATCGATGATCTATATTGAAAACGCGCGAAGTTCTTCAGCTTTAACACTGTCGCTGGATGTGGGCTCTAGAATTCCAACGGCAACCTCAGCGATGGGGCGGGCTTATTTGGCGGGTATTAGTAATAATGAGTTGGAGAGTTTTTTAAAGCTACTTGAAATCCAAGATGCTAAAAATTTCCCAAAACTGAAAGCAGGGATTGATAAAGCAATTAAGCAATACAAGGAGCTTGGATGTGCTTGTTCATTTGGAGACTGGCAAAAAGATGTTAATGCAATAGCGGTGCCATTTCAGCCGGGCCCGGGGTTGGCGATGTTATCAATTAACTGTGGCGGTCCAGCATTTAATTTGTCACCTGAATTTTTGTTGGATAAAGTTAGACCGAAGTTATTGATGCTTGTTCAACAAATTCAAAACAATCATTGGCAATAAGAAAGAAAAGCAATGTCAAATAAGCCAATTGACTTAACGCTACATTCGGGTGGAGTGAGACGACGAAACTACCGATATTACGATTTGATAGTGGCTGCATTTGTTGCAGTTTTACTGTGTTCCAATTTAATTGGTGCAGCAAAAACTGCTCAGGTTGATTTACCTATTTTTGGAACGGTTGTATTTGGGGCTGGAGTTTTATTTTTCCCAATATCGTATTTGTTTGGCGATATTCTTACTGAAGTTTATGGGTATGCATATGATCGTCGAGCAGTTTGGTGTGGTTTTGGTGCCTTAGCATTTGCGGCTTTTATGTCCCAGGTAGTGGTCAATTTGCCTGCAGCAGCTGGTGACTTTAATCAAGAGTTCCAGAAGAGTATCAGTGTTGTATTTGGTAATACTTGGAGAATTGTTATTGGCTCAATTATTGCGTTCTGGGCTGGTTCGCTTGCAAATAGTTACGTTCTGGCGAAGTTAAAGATTGCTTCATCCGGTAATTTTTTATGGGCTCGCACAATTGGATCGACAGCGGTTGGTGAGTTGGTGGACTCATCCTTGTTTTATGTGATTGCCTTTTATGGAATTTGGGATTTGAATCAGGTCATCCACGTTGCAATAGCTCAGTATTTTTTAAAAACCTTGTGGGAAATTCTAGCTACACCTTTAACTTATCTCGTAGTAGGATTTTTAAAGAAAAAAGAATCCGAAGATTACTACGACACGGATACAGACTTTACCCCTTTTAGAATCAAACTCTAGTATTAGGGGGTGAAGTGATTAAGTTTGAATCCTCCAGAGCCTGGGGAATTTTCTAAAGCCTCTACGAGTTCAGGCAAAGCTTCTTGTAGGGTCTCGTTAAGTTTCCAGGGTGGATTAATAATAAACATCCCGCTGGCCGTAAGACCATCTTCTGCCATCGAATCAACTGCTAGTTCAGCATGTACCCAACTGATTGGTTTGCCATGAATCTCAACTTCTTTTAATTTATTGGGGAGTTCTTGCGAGTCGATACGGCTAAGATAGGGATACCATATTAAAAAAACTCCTGAAGCTAGGCGTTTAAGACCATCTTTGATGCAATCAATCACATGTAAATAATCTCGTTTATCTTCATAGGATGGGTCAATTAATATGCAGGCACGTCTTGTGGGCGAAGGTAAAAAAGCTTTAACTCCAGAGAAGCCATCTTTTGCGGCGATTTGAGTTTGTCTGCCAATGTGTAATGCCCGGATGTTGCTCTCAAGGAGTGGTATATCCGAAGGGTGGAGTTCAAATAGTTTTAAATTGTCCTGTGGACGCAATTTTTTTCCGATTAATGCGGGCGAGCCTGGATAGATGGAAAGTTCTGAGTCTTCGTTAAATTTTTGGATGGTTTTTAAATAATCTAGGATTGCATGACTCTTAACTGGGTGAGTGTCAGCAAATTGCCTCAGGCGTTTAATGCCAGCTTCGGATTCCTTACTTACAGTTGCATAGCCCTGGTCGATTTGGTAGATACCAGCACCAGCATGTGTATCTATAAATGTAATACCGACATCTTTTTTTAGGAGGTGGTTAATGCATTCAATTAGGATTAGATGCTTCAATACATCGGCATGATTGCCGG
>CAYFKO010000116.1:0-4569 GCA_964343765.1 uncultured Polynucleobacter sp.
GAATTAGGTCTAATTTGGCTCTCGGTGGCAGCGGCACATTTGTTATTGGCTTGGATGTTTCATGAACCATGGAGTCATTTAAAAAAGCGACCCGATTTGCAAATTGAATTTGCAAATCCTCAAGTTGGCACTAATTCTGAAAAAACAGTTGCTCCCTCAGCAACTTCTGCCAAAGCAACTAAGAAAACAGAAAGCGCTCCCAAAGCCAACTTGCCAGTAAGTAAAGAGGGGGTCTCAAAGCAGGTACAAGCAGATAAAGCACCCAGTGCTTCATCAACTTCGAGCCAAGCTCAAGTTGGCTCAAATAGTGCTGCACAAATTGCCGGAGTTGATACCGCTGTCTCGAGCGATAACGATCGTGGCCCTAAATTACTTAACAACCCTAAGCCGCCATATCCAAGTGAGGCAGTAAAAGAAGGTAAGGAAGGCAAGGTTTACGTCAATCTTCAGGTACTAGAATCTGGCGAGGTTGGGGAGGTTCAGTTATTTAAAAGTAGTGGCTCACCAAGTTTGGATGAATCGGCTTTAAAGACTGTAAAGCAGTGGAAATTTTCGCCCGGGGTCAAATCAGGGAAAGTTGTAGCGCAGTGGGTGCGTGTGCCCATTACATTTAGTTTAAAAAATCGTTAGGAGGGGCGTATGAGTGCCTGGATTGTTGATTTGGTTTTAATCTTACTTGGTGTTTTATCCATAGGAACGTGGTCAATTATTGTTTGGAAAATCAAACTTAAGTCAAAACTTAAAAAAGATGATCAAAAATTCTTAAAAGAATTCTGGGGCGCAAGTGATCTTAGAGCGGCAGAAAAGATTGCTGCTAATGATCAGGGAGATTATGCTGAGTTGGCACGAACCGGATTTGATGAGCTTAAAGATTTTAAAAATCAAGTGGCTACTTTGAAAGTTAAAGAAGGTATTCGTCCAGTTTTGGAAAGGCAATTTAGACAGCAGTTACAAAATATTGCTCGAAATAACGAAAAAGGTCTGACTGAGCTTGCGACCGTTGGGTCCGCATCCCCATTTATTGGATTGTTTGGAACGGTCTGGGGTATTAAGAACGCATTAACCGAGATTGGCAAAGCTGGTCAGGCGGGTCTTGATGTTGTTGCTGGGCCGATTGGTGAGGCGTTGATTGCAACAGCAATTGGTATTGCAGTCGCATTGCCCGCTGTTTTGGCGTATAACTATTTCTTGCGTCAATTAAATTTACGGACGACTGAACTCGAAAATTTCTGTGAAGACTTTGTGCGTTTAGCTGAAAAACAGGATTAAGGAGCACCTTATGTCGATGAATGTTTCTAATCAGAAAGCTGTAATGAGTGAGATTAACGTCACGCCGTTAGTGGATGTGATGTTGGTTTTATTGGTGGTTTTTATTGTGACGGCGCCATTACTAACGCCGCAAGCTTTGCATATCAATTTACCAAAAACACAGGCGGTTTCTCAAAGCGACCCAAAGCAATCCAATCAACTTGTGATTTCAGCGGATGGAGTTTTGCGTTATAACAGCCAGGAAATGAGTGAAGTTCAATTAGGTCAGGCGCTGAAAGACTTATCCAATGACCCTAAAGCTCAGCTGCAAATCATGGCGGATGAGGCTGTTCCTTATGGGCGTGTGGCTAAAATCATGGCATTGTCTCAAGCAAATGGCGTTGTTAAGATCTCCTTTTTAACCGACGCTAAAGCGGGCAAGTAAAATCTAGTCAGGTTTTGTATCAAAAATCCAAATTTTATTTAACTAAATTCATGTCCAAAAAATTAAACGCGGTCACTTGGGGGCTTATGATTTTCCAAGTGGTATTTTGGACGCTCGTTCCTCTTTATGCGCATCATGCGCCACCCCTAGATGTGACTGAGATGCATGGTTGGGCTATGACATTTCAGTGGGGATTTTATAAACATCCTCCAATGCCTACTTGGATTGTGGCAATTAGCCAGTTACTTGTTGGTAAAAATATCGTTTCGCTGTTGTTGCCGGCAAGTGTTTCGATTGCAGCGACTTATTGGTGTGTTGGATGGTTGGCTGGGAAAATGCTCCCTGAGAAGGAGGCGATTGTTGCCTTGTTTCTCTACGCGCTCACGATTTTTTGTAACTTATGGTCGACGGACTTTAATCATAACCAGATTCAGATGCCTTTTTGGGCCTTAAGTCTGGTCGTTTTATATTGCTGCTTGCAATCAGGCTCTTTGTGGATGAGTTTCTTGTTGGGAGTAGTAATGGGGCTCAATGCCTTATCAAAATACACGGCAGCATTGATTGTGCCTTGTGCAATTGCACTCCTGATTTATTCACGCTATTGGCGGCAACATTTCAATTGGAAAATGTTGGTGCTTGCTAGCCTTGGGTTTTTTCTAGTATTTGGACCGCATATTAGTTGGTTAATTGATCACCAATTTATGCCGTTTAGGTATTTAGGGGATCGTTTTGAGCAGCTCAATGAAGAAAAGAGCGCATATATTAATTTGTTGAATTACATCGGCAATATTTTTTTAGCGCACGCGCTTATGTTCTTAGCGGTAATTTATTTGTTTGTTCGTTATCGGCCGACTCAGAACACTGAAGTGATAAGTTCAAATAACCGTGATTTTTTGTGGTTTTTAGGTTTTGGTCCTGTTTTAATTACCTTGGTAATGGGTTTGTTTGGGACTCAGCTCTATGAGCGCTGGGTTACGCCAATGTTGCCAATGATTTCAATTGGCGTTATTTATTTATTAAAAAATAGAGCTTCCTATTTATTCAATAAGAAATTCTTGGTGATCTTTCTAATCCTCCAATTGTTAATGGGATTTGGATACATATACAAAGGTAAAATTAATCAAGGTAAGTCTTCGCGAGGCTCTTATCCTGCGCCGGAAATCACAAAGGCCATTTATGAGAAATGGCATCAACAATACCCCAATGCACCTTTTCGAATTGTTGCTGGCGGTGAGTATGAGGCCGGGTTTGTAAGTTTGTTTTCACCTGAAAAAACGTATGTCTACACAGAAGCAAATTCGACATTTGCTCCTTGGGTTTCGGAAGCTGCCGCCAATCAATGTGGCATGGTCATGATTGCCCCAACAGCTCAAGAAAAGTCTCGTTTTCCTAGGGTCGAAGATCAAGCTCCCATTAAGATTGATCAAGTAGGTCGAGTTAGTCCAATCCAGGTGGAGTGGGCAATTGTGCCCCCTCAAGGGCCTTGTCCCCTTAACTAAATGAACGGGTATAAATCCTATGATTCAAACTAATCAGTTTATTGATTTAGGTAATGGAATTGACCTCCATTTTGCTTCTGCCGGCAATCCAAATAAACCGTTAATGTTGATGATTCATGGATTTCCAGAATTTTGGTATGCATGGAAAGATCTCATGCCAAATTTTTCAAATGATTATTATGTGGTTGCGCCAGACATGCGTGGGTATAACCTCTCTAGTAAGCCTGAAGGTATTGAGAATTACAAACCGAAGCATCTAGTAGAAGATGTCGTTCGTTTGATTAAAACCTTGGGGAAAGATAAGGCGGTCGTTGTGGCGCATGATTGGGGAGGTGCGATTGCTTGGAACTTAGCGATTAGTAACCCAGAGGTGATTGATCGCCTTATTATTTTGAATGCGCCACATCCTTATATATTTGCCAAAGCATTGGCAGAAGATCCTATTCAGCAGGCTAGCAGTCAATATATGAATTGGCTGCGAAGAACAGGTAGTGAAGATATTCTCATGCAAGATGACTTTATTAAGCTTGAGGGATTCTTTAATAAACCTAATCAACCACATTGGTGTGTTGGTGAAGTGCGAGATGCATACCATGCCGCGTGGTCAGTGCCGAATGCGGTTAAATCTGCTGTACATTGGTATCGAGGCTCGCCTTTATATCCTCCAACAGGAGATGACCTAGGGGCTAAAAAACTGCAATTAAATCCTCAGGACTTTATTGTAAAAAGTCGCACCTTAGTGATTTGGGGGATGCAGGATGCTGCTTTGCCGCCGGGATTAATTGAGGGGCTAGACGCTTTTATTCCCAATGGCGAAATTGTTCGATTGGAGAGTGCTACCCATTGGTTGGTTCATGAGTATCCGCTCGAAATTACGTCAGAAATTGAGCGTTACTTAGACAAATAAGGCAGCAATTGCGGTCTTATTAAAGGGTTGTTGCGGGTTTATTTGCAAAGTTCTCTCTCTAATGCTTCTCCAATAGAATCAGGAATGATCGTCGCCCAACTATTATCGGGTGAGTCAAACGTTTGTAATGGGTTGCCCTTACCACTCCACTCGGAGTATTCAGCTGTAAAAATGGTTCGAATTTTTTCTTGGTCGCAATCGACTTGGTAGAGTGAGCGAACAGATAAATAAGGTGAGCCTTGGCTATTTGTGTTTGCCTTGTAATAGTTCACGATACCCCACGCTTGAATATAGTCACCCATATTTCGAACGCGTTCATCATCGAGCCAGAAATCGGCATTATTGCTATTTGCGAACTTCTTCCATTCTGCAAATACTGGGCTGGTAGCAAACATGGCTACCAAAAACATTAATAAAGTTTTTTTCATATATGCCCAATCTTCATTCAAATATTTATAAATAGTTTTCAT
>CAYFKO010000117.1:0-4249 GCA_964343765.1 uncultured Polynucleobacter sp.
CTTGAGACATAAGTTCATCGAGAGACTTCCCAACCATAATGACCACATCAATATCTTCACCGCGCTCAAGCCGAAGGGGAATCGCATTTTTCGTATTGCCCATGGATGGCCCCCACTCAGATATCAATTTATTTCCACTTTGTTTCTCAAACTCTGGGGCTAATGCTTTATATGCAGGAGCAAATCCACCCGAGCTCACAACCCTAATATCAGTTGCTTGAACAGTTGCACCAAATACAAAAAATAAAACAATCAGAAACTTTGAAATAAATGTATTCATGATCACCTAAGATAGTTAAATGGGACCGCACCCAATGCGCTCTCTTGGGAGCTTACCTGAAACTTTATAAATTAGGTTAGTTCAATTAATAAAATTGATGTGCAAAGTAGCTATATAGCGGTATGCCCAAAATAATATTGAATGGGAAAGTAATACCTAAAGACATTCCCATATAAAGTGCCGGATTAACTTCGGGAAGGGCATGGCGCAAAACAGCTGGCACAGCAATATAAGATGCACTTGCCGCTAAGACCATTAATAATATGGAGTCTCCCAAAGGCAAGCCTAATAGCTTCGACAAAATAAGTGCAATCGATGCATGTATAAGTGGAAATCCAATTGCGTATATCAAGGTAATCAATGGCTTTCCCTTTAGACCGGAAAAATTCTTTGCCGCCATTAGACCCATATCTAGCAAAAAGAAAGACAACATCCCCTTAAATAGGTCGATTGAAAATGGCGCCATAATTTTTTGACCGCTATCTCCACTAACTAAACCCACTAGCATCGACCCTAACAAGAGTAATTGAGCCCCATCGGTAAAAGATTCATGTAAAAGATTTGATATCCCAACCCGTTGAACTTGGGGATTAATTGAAGCGCGCGCCTTGTTGGCTAGCAAAATTGCCAAAATAATTGCTGGGGATTCCATCAATGCCATTGCAGCAGCCATATGACCACCATACTCAACTTGTGACTGACTCAAATACTGTGTGGCGGTAATAAACGTAACCGCACTGACTGACCCATATGTGGCTGCAATAGCAGCTGAATCAAATGCACTTAAATACTTTCTAAGCACTAGATATCCAAGTGAGGGAATCATCACTGCTAGAAAAACTGCCAATCCCAAGGAGAGAGCAATTTCATGAGTAAATCCAGACTTATGAAGCGCAAATCCACCTTTTAAACCCAATGCCATTAACAGGTAGAGCGACAAGAACCGAGTAATCGGCTGAGGAATTTCTAAATTAGATTTAACGGCGCCAGCAAATACGCCGAATATAAAAAAGAGAATTGCTGGATCTAGAAAATTTGTCATTAAGACTAAATTCTAGATTTTCTATAAAAGTTTGCATTAACCCTTTTGGGAAAAGGGTTCAAATCAAAAGAGTTAAACCTTTTGGCGCCCCTAAATTGCTGGACTATTTCTATATAGTCATTGAACTTTAACTGAATGAATGAAGCCCAATGGCATTACCTTCCGTATCACCAATGATGGCTATAAAACCACCCTCACCTAGACTCCATTTTTCGCGATAAATTAATCCGCCATGTTTTTTCGCTAGTTCACTCTGAACCGCACAATCGTCGGTTGAGAAATAAATAAGAGCGCCTTCTGTTGAAGGTTTTTTCATGGGGTGGCACATAATTGCCCCCATGGCACCCGAACCACCAGGCTCTCCAGGAAACATTAATGCTTTAAATGATCCATCGTCTGGGAGCGGGGTTAATGAACAACCAAAAACAGCCTCATAGAAAGCTTGGGCTCTTTCTAAATCATTTACATATATCTCAAACCACCCAACTGGATTTTTTAATTTAGGCATATAAACTTCAACAAGTTAAAAATGTACTATATCGAATCGATAGGTCAAAACAATTTATATACGACCCAACCTATATTTAGAATCACGAGTGTAATCAAGGTTCCAAATGTAATTTTCATGCCCAATACTCGATCGCTAAAATCTGGTGGCGGTGTATTAATTCCCTTGGCATGAAATAGCCTACCAATAATTAAAGTAATGCCGGGTATTGCGACTAACCACCATGGCGCTCCATTTAACTCTAGGCATCCAATCAATATCAATGCAATCGGCACATATTCAGCGAAATTACCTTGAGCACGAATTGCTCTTTCAAGATCGTCATGCCCACCACTGCCAAGTCCTACTTTATTTTTGCCACGCAATTTAATAACTGCCATTGATAACTTAACAAAAAGCAGTGTTAAAGCCGAGGCAACCAATGATGTGATGAGTAGCATGTCAACTCCTAAAGATAGATTGATGAATACTATCCCAAAAAGCCAAAATGTACTAATAAGTAAGCCTTTGCATGTGTATGCGCGTAACACCAAATCTCAGATATGATTAATGAAATTAATTAGCAAGGAGATCGTATGATTGACTTACATGGCAAACGGATTCTTGTAACTCAAGCAAATGAATTTATGGGTCCTGCACTGCAGGATTTTTTGCGCAAGTGTGGCGCCGAAGTTATAGCCAACAATGATGTATTAATCACTCCAGAAAGTGCTAAAAAGGCCGTCCAAGATGCTGGCCCTATTGATGCATTAATAATTAATTTAGCCATTAAAGATCCAGCCTCTTTTCTGCCCGATATCACTGAAGAAGAATGGAAAAGTGTTTTTGACGTCATGGTTCATCCGCTGCCGAGACTTGTGAATGCCGCACTCCCACAAATGAAACAAAATGGTGGTGGAAAAATTGTTGTCATGGGGAGCGCCTCAGCACTAAGAGGTATGAAAAGAACCGCGAGCTATAGTGCCGCACGAGGCGCCCAATTAGCATTTGTTCAGGCTGCAGGCGTAGAGCTTGCAAAAGATAACATCCATTTAAATGCCGTCGCTCAGATTTTTGTTGAAAATCCAACTTACTTTCCTATGGAAGTTCAGCAAAACCCAAAATTTCAAGAACGCATTAAACGAGAAGTTCCTCTTGGGCGTTTAGTGACCGCTGAAGAAGACGTAAGTTTTGTCGCTTATTTATGTAGCGACATGGCTAATTGTTTTGTCGGGCAAGTGTTTCCAATGTCAGGCGGTTGGGCAATTCGTTAATGTAAGGCAAAATTTTCTGAACAAACTTAGAATTTGCCCGTAGATCTTTCAAAAACCAAAAAATAAAGCCACCCGAAGGTGGCTGGGTTTAAATTTATTTTAAGGTCTACAACGATTTAACTTGGCGCCATCGACTGTCAAAATTCCACCCGCGTATTTAATCGAACGCTTACCTGCATTTCCATCTGCTGAGCAATTTAAGGTTCCAGAAAATCCATCGTCAAGAGTTTTAACATTTGCCAAAGTGCAGCCAATAATTCCGCCGCCCTCTTCATAAGTATCTTTGGTAATTTCTGCAATACAACCCTGCTTACCACCCCAATTACCGATTAGTTCTTTCGGAAAAGCGTTACCAGAGGTGCCGGCTTCTTTAAATGCTCCATTGACAACCTTACCAGAGATGCTTTTGCCATTTGCAAACGTCATAACACCACTAACCCCCGTGTCATTCTGCCAAGCGCCAACAAACTTATCCCCGTTCTTCCAGATCATTGTTCCCTGACCGCTAAACGTATCATTCACAAATTGTCCTGCATAAATTGTGCCTGTCTTTTTGGCTGTGTAAGTTCCTTGACCATTCGCTTTTCCATTCATCACTTCACCGACATACTGGCCATGGGAGTAGTTAAGTGTTTGAACTGTTTTCTGTGCATAAGAGATATTCATGCACAAAAGTACAACTATAAGTAATATGATTTTTTTCATTTTGTCTCGCTTAGGTTAATAATTTAATTGATACTAAAACATTCGAGCTTGTTCTTTTATGTTTTTATTCAAAATTTCTTGCGGAGTAATTTGGAAGCACTGCCACTGAGATGCATCAATGTAATAGCTCGCAACATAGGTTTCCATACTTACCTGTCCTTTTTGCCTGTAGTTACTTGACAAAAAACCATTTCCAAAAAGAACCTGTTTTCCATTCACATTCTCTGGAGCATTACTTGTAACTTGTAAATAAGTAAATGGCTTTCCTGTAACAGCAACTTGATAAAGCTTTCCAAGCTTGGTTAATTCCTTATCGGTATATAAGCCAGCATTAGTGCCAGGCCTCACCTGACATTCTAGTGAGGCATAACTGTTCTGAATGAATACGCTCAGTGAAATTAGTCCGATTAATTTTTTCATTTTTATGCTCTATTTTTATACGCTCCCATGCTAGCATATCC
>CAYFKO010000118.1:0-4226 GCA_964343765.1 uncultured Polynucleobacter sp.
CAGCAACCGATGGTTTTTCTGCAATAACTAGAGTTTTTAAAGCCCCTGCAGAAGGGGCTTTAAAAACTCTAGTTATTGCAGAAAAACCATCGGTTGCTGCGGATATTGCGCGCGCACTCGGGGGATTCACCAAACACGACGATTATTTTGAGCGTGATGACTTCATCATTTCTTCTGCTGTCGGTCACTTACTTGAAATCACTTCACCTGAACAGTTTGAAGTGAAACGTGGCAAATGGTCCTTTAATCATTTACCGGTAATTCCACCTTATTTCGAATTGCGTCCTATTGCCAAGACAGAAGGTCGCTTAAAAGTACTTCAAAAACTTATTAAACGTAAAGATGTCGGCAGACTGATTAATGCCTGTGATGCGGGACGTGAAGGTGAACTTATTTTCCGATTAATTGCACAGCAAACTAAAGCTGCCCAACCTATCTCTCGTTTATGGCTTCAATCAATGACGCCCAATGCTATTCGAGATGGTTTTGCAAACCTTCGTAGCAATGAAGAGATGATGCCCTTATCAGACGCGGCTCGATGCCGATCTGAGGCGGATTGGTTAGTGGGGATTAATGGCACTCGGGCCATGACAGCATTTAATAGCAAAAGCGGTGGGTTTTTTCTAACCACCGTTGGACGAGTGCAAACACCAACACTCTCCATCGTCGTTGAACGCGAAGAGGCAATTCGTAAATTTGTTTCTAAAGATTACTGGGAAGTAAAAGCGGAGTTCATCGCAGCAGGCGGAATTTATGAAGGCCGCTGGTTTGATCCTAAATTTAAAAAGGGATCAAAAGCCGAAAGCGTTGATCCTGAGTTAAAAGAAAATCGCTTGTGGAGCGAGGCTCAAGCACAAAGCATCGTAACTGCTTGCAAAGGCAAATCTGGATCCGTTGAAGAAGAGTCTAAACCCTCTACTCAGCAGGCACCACAGCTTTTTGATTTAACCAGCTTACAACGTGAAGCAAATGCACGCTTTGGCTTCTCTGCTAAAAACACTCTTGGACTTGCACAAGCACTTTATGAAAGACATAAGGTACTAACCTACCCAAGAACAGATTCAAGAGCATTGCCAGAAGACTATCTTTCAACGGTTAAAGAAACCGTTGAAATGCTAGGTGACTCATCAGCAAATTATCAATCGTTTGCAGCACAGATCAATAAAAATGGTTGGATTAAACCGAACAAACGTATTTTTGATAACTCAAAAATTTCTGATCACTTTGCAATTATTCCAACACTTCAAGCTCCGAAAACTTTGTCAGAACCTGAGCAAAAGTTATACGACTTAGTCGTAAGAAGATTCTTGGCTGTTTTTTATCCAGCAGCAGAGTACCAACTTACTACTCGTATTACAACAGTCAGTGGTTATCAATTTAAAACCGAAGGTAAAGTGCTCACCAATCCAGGTTGGTTGGCTGTCTACGGCAGATCGACTCAAGAAGACAAAGAACTAGTGCCTGTAGCTCCAAATGAATCCGTTCAAACTGAAACGGTGAATGCTGTTGGTTTAAAAACAAAACCGCCGGCTCGTTATAGCGAAGCAACCTTACTCTCTGCAATGGAAGGAGCCGGTAAATTAGTCGACGACGATGAACATCGCGAAGCAATGGCTGAAAAAGGCTTGGGCACTCCGGCCACCAGAGCATCGATCATTGAAGGCTTGTTGGCTGAAAAATATATGGTTCGCGAAGGTCGTGAACTAATTCCAACCGCAAAGGCATTCCAATTAATGACTCTATTAAGGGGGCTTGGTGTTGATGAGTTAACTCAACCCGCCTTAACAGGTGGCTGGGAACATAAGCTATCTCAAATAGAGAAAGGCTTAATTCAACGAGAAAACTTTATGCAAGAAATTGCGCAAATGACGCAACGCATCGTCAAACGCGCGAAAGAGTACGACAGCGACACGATTCCTGGTGACTATGCCACACTCAAAACACCATGCCCACACTGCAAAGGTTTGGTAAAGGAAAACTACCGTCGTTTTGCCTGTGAAAAATGTGGTTTTAGCATTAGCAAAATTCCAGGTGGTCGCGCTTTTGAATACGACGAAGTTGAAACTCTTCTTAAAGATAAAACAATTGGTCCATTACAAGGATTCCGTAGCAAAATGGGCCGCCCATTTGCTGCAATTATCAAATTAAGTCCAATAGCTGAAGATGATAGTGATTATCCAAATGCAGGATACAAACTAGAATTTGACTTTGGCAATAGTGATGATGAGAATGCTGAACCCGTTGACTTCACTGGACTCAAAGCTTTAGGTCCATGTCCAAAATGTTCTGGCGCAGTTTACGAACATGGCATGAAGTATGTTTGTGAACGCAGCGTAGGTCCTGAAAAGTCATGTGACTTCAGTACTGGCAAAGTCATTTTGCAACAAGAAGTTTCTGCGGAGCAAGTAGAGAAACTACTCAGTCAAGGTAAAACTGATTTATTGCCTAACTTTAAATCGATGAGAACAGGTCGTGTCTTTAAGGCTTATTTAGTTCGCGGCGCTGATGGAAAAATTGGTTTTGAATTTGAACCGCGTCCTCTTAAGAGCCCAGCTAAAAAACGTGCTGGAGCAACGGCCGCAGCTAGCTCTGACGAAAAAGCTTCTGAGGCCCCAGCTAAAAAACCTGCACGTAAGAAAGCCTCTCCAGCAAAATAACTTTCTAAATGTGCTGTGATAATTTCCTGAGCCAAGGATGACCACAGCACACCCCTAGCTCCAAATGCTGTTGCCATAAACAATCCTGGCTGCGTTGGAATTGGGCCAATCAGTGGCATGCGGTCACTTCCCACGCAACGCAAGCCAACAAAAGGCATGGTTGGTTTTAAATCCTCTCTAGGTAAATTTTGTTGAGCAAGTAAATTAAGCGCTTGCTGTTGATTATGTTCATCGCTCTCATGCCAAGGCGTTAAATCATATATTTCTTCGTCATAACTGGAGCCCACTTGCCAAATTGTTTTCCCATTAATCTGCTCTGGCGGAACACAGTAGCCATCCCCACACAATGCAATTTTCGGCAAGTACCTCATCCATTGACTTTGCGCATCAATCTCAAACCTCGACAATTGGCCGCGCACAACGCGTAGATCTAAATTAATTCCTAACTGTTCTAGAAGTCGCTTAGCATCGATGCCATTACATAAAACAAGAGCATCACCTTCTTCTACCAATTCATTTTGGTTATTAAATATCTGCCACTTGGTTTGCTCATAAGCAATTCGACTAATTTCTATATTCCAATGTTGATGCGTCAAAGGGATGTCTCGAATAGCACTCTTAGATATGGCGGGTAAATCATAGATTCCTGCTTGTTTAAATAAAATCCCGTGCTCACGAATGCCAACTAGCTTCAAAGCCTCTTCAGGCTCGAGTGAAATTACTTCTGTGTTGGTATATCCCTGCTCAATTAATCGAGCGTCAACAAAATCCTTGCACACCCAATCTTCTTCAGAAAGTCGCTGAAACGCCATTTGATGGGTTCGATATGCCGCCCATTTTTTGTCAACGAGTTGATTCGCAAATTGTGTAATGCGTTGTAATCGACTTGGCGCTTTGCCATAGTGCGGATGAGCTAATGCCGCTTTATGGGCAGACGTTTCTTGAGCGACCCCCTTTTGCCGATCAAGCAAGCTCACTTCATATCCGTGAAGCTGTAGGCATTCTGCAATCACGCTGCCACCGATGCCAGCACCTACGATTAGGATTTTCATAAATATAAATAATTGATTTTATTGAACATATTATATATTTAGGAATTCTGTATATAATTCACCTCCCACTACAACCTTGTGGAATTATGCAATTTCTGAAGCGTCTCTTTCGTGATGACGGGCAAACTTTCCAAATACCTAAGTACCGCCTTTATCTTGCGGTAACGGTAATCGCTGTATCGTTTTTATTAGTGCTAACTGTACTGTTTGCTTTCGGATTAAGTATTCAATTTAAATCAGGAGACATGGAACCTGTTTCAGTTGAAACACAAAATAAATTGAATGAACTCGAATCCAAATTAAATGAAAATGTAAATCGCATCAATGAAATTTTCATTTTGAAAGAGAAGATTGAAAAACAACTTCCCGACAACAAAAAGAATTCTAATGATGGCAAAGGTGGACACTATGAGCCACTTCCTCCAGCCAATTTGTCTTCATTGCCAACACTTGGTGCAGCGATTACGTACATTGAATCTTCTATTTCAGCTATCAATGAAACCCTGCCTCAACTAAA
>CAYFKO010000119.1:0-4195 GCA_964343765.1 uncultured Polynucleobacter sp.
CTAAGGGCATTCCTCTTACCTTAACAATGCCTGAGACGATGAGTATCGAACGTCGTAAATTATTAACAGCCTTAGGTGCAAAAATTGTATTGACAGAGGGGCCAAAGGGTATGAATGGGGCTGTTGCAAAAGCCACTGAAATTGCTGCATCTGATCCAAAATATGTTCTATTGCAACAATTTCAAAACCCTGCCAATCCGGCAATTCATGAGGCGACTACTGGCCCAGAAATCTGGGAAGATACTAACGGGAACATCGATATATTTGTCGCCGGTGTAGGTACTGGTGGAACGATTACAGGTGTCAGTCGTTATATCAAGAATGTTAAAAAGAAAGCAATCAAGAGTGTTGCGGTGGAGCCAACTGCGAGCCCAGTCATCACTCAGAAGCTTGCTGGCGAAGAGATTAAACCTGCTCCACACAAAATCCAAGGTATTGGTGCGGGATTTATTCCTGGCACGCTCGACTTATCTGTCATCGATGAGGTTCAGCAAGTCAGTAATGAGGAAGCGATTGAATTTGCAAGACGCCTCGCTAAAGAAGAAGGCATTTTAGTGGGCATCTCTTGTGGTGCAGCGGCAGCTGTGGCGGTGCGACTAGCTAAATTGCCTGAGAACAAGGGTAAGACAATTGTCGTGGTTCTGCCAGATGCCGCAGAGCGTTATTTAAGCTCTGCCTTGTTTGAAGGCGTCTTTGATGAAAAGGGCTTACCAGCCTAAGGTAACTAAGTTGATAAAAGGGCCTGCGGGCCCTTTTATTTTGGTGTTTGAGAAAGTGGTAGCTCCCTTTTAATTGGGGTTTCGGGCTCAGTTATCTTCTAATTGGGCTCTTTGAGACATTTCCGTGTATCCTTAACCCATAAGAATAAGCAATTACAGGTTTAAAGGAGTCACTATGTGGTTATCAGTTGCCGCGATTAGCGTCGGTGCATCGCTTGGGGCATTATTAAGGTGGGTTTTCGGTTTGTTTTTAGGCGGCATGTCTGCCAATCTGCAAATGGGAACCGTCGCCTCAAATTTAGTGGGCGGTTATTTAATTGGTGTTGCGGTAGCTTTTTTCGCGAGTCACCAAGATTTGTCTCCTGAATGGCGTTTGCTAGTCATTACTGGTTTCTTGGGTGGGCTAACCACGTTTTCGAGTTTTTCTGCGGAAGTTACCGATATGTTGCAAAAGGGACTTGTTGGTGTTGCTTTCACCACAATCCTCATTCATTTGTTAGGTTCTCTAGCAATGACATTCTTAGGTATTTTGACTTACCAAGCTTTCAAATAAATCGAGTTTAGTTTTGAAAATTTCACCGACAGTTTGGATGCTGTTGGCCCAGATAGGGTCTATCGTTGGCTATGCCACTTATCCTTCGGCGCTTGAAAACATTAAAGCCGAATGGTTGCTAAGTAATTTTCAATCAGGACTCATTGCTAGCGCTTTTTTCTTTGGTTACATATCGATTGTCCCGTTAGCGACCACCCTAACTGATCGCATGGATGCGCGTCGAGTTTATATGTTGGGGGCCATGACTTCAACAATTGGTTTGTTGGGAGTAGGTTTATGGGCAACGGGTTTTTATAGTGCAATCGCTTGTTTGATTTTAGTTGGTGCGGGCGTTTCGGCAACCTATATGCCTGGTCTAAAAATATTATCGGATCGAGTAAAGCAAGGTGAGTTGACTCGACATATTTCTTTTTACACCGCTTTTTTTGGAGTTGGTACAGCGCTGTCGTATCTTTCATCAGGGCTGGTCATTCAGTTTTACGGATGGCGATCTGCTTTTCTATTGATGAGTGGTGGACCGTTGATTTCATTTTTAATTGTTTATTTCGCGCTTGATGCATTGTCTGGGGAGAAGGGTTGGCGGCAACTCAAATTCTCACTGGCTGATATCTTTCCAGTGGCGAGATGGAAGCAGGTAATGAAGTCTGACAATGCCTTGAGCTACATGCTCGGGTATGCAGCTCATTCATTGGAGTTATTTGCGACGCGTAGTTGGATGGTCTCCTATTTGGTATTTTGTTCAACGATTTCTGGGGAGGCTAACTTC
Organism: uncultured Polynucleobacter sp.; assembly: GCA_964343765.1. GTDB lineage: Bacteria > Pseudomonadota > Gammaproteobacteria > Burkholderiales > Burkholderiaceae > Polynucleobacter. Next base: position 2,039 of record CAYFKO010000119.1, read on the forward strand.
CTTCCGATTGCAGCGCCTATTTTGGTGGCGCTTATTAATTTAGCTGGTGTGCCTGCCTCAATTCTTGGGAATGAGATGGCGTTAAAGCTTGGGCGCCGTCGTTGGGTAGTAATGGTTATGTTGGGGAGTGCGCTGTGTGGTTTGATGGTGGGCGTAGCACCTGGATGGCATTGGATTCCGGTGATCCTTCTTACTTTGTTGCATTCCTTATTTATCATGGCTGACTCAGCAACTCTTACAGCAGGGCTTGTGGTTAGTGTGCCCCAGGAGATGAAAGGGGTTGCGCTGGGGTTGCACTCCCTTCTGGGTTTTGGTGGTGGATTATTAGGCCCAGCACTCTTTGGAGCTGCTTTAGACTTTAGTGCTTCATTTAATCAACATCAACCTTCTTGGTTGCTGGCTTACGCAACCATCGTATCGTTTAGTGTCATTTTCGTCATCACAAAACCATTTAAAGGAAATCAACATGGCAATCTATGAATTAGGCAAACAAACTCCCAAAATTGATGCCGAGGCTTTTGTGGCAGATGAAGCAACGATTATTGGTGATGTCACGATCGGAGCTCGCAGTAGCATTTGGCCGGGTGCGGTAATTCGAGGGGATAACGAGCCGATTACGATTGGAAACTCCACAAGCATTCAAGAGGGGGCGGTATTGCACGTTGATGGAGGTTCACCTTTATCGATTGGTGACGGTTGTACCATAGGACATCAAGTCATGTTACATGGCTGCACGATTGGTGAAGGCAGTCTAATTGGAATTCAGGCGGTAGTTTTAAACAATGCTGTCATTGGTAAAAACTGTTTGGTTGGTGCGGGCGCTATTGTTACTGAAGGAAAAGTCTTCCCTGATCGCTCATTAATATTGGGTGTTCCTGCTAAGGTGGTTAGAGAATTATCGGATGAGGATATTGCCAGAATGAGAAACGGAGCTGAAGGCTATGCCAACCGCTCCGCTGAGTACAAAGAAAAACTTAAACGGATTGCTTAAAAGTCAGTATCAAACCAGAAAATTATTCTGGCTTGATATTCGCTTTGTGAATAACTTCAGCCCATTTTTTAGATTCAGACTGAATTAAGCTAGCAAATTCAGCGCTGGTGCCGCCGCCGACTTCATTACTTTGAGCAATGATGGCATCTCTAATTTTTGGGTCTTTCAGGATCTTGTTCACACTTTGATTTAGCTTATCTATGATTGCCTTTGGAGTACCTTTAGGTGCAATTAATCCTTGCCAATTTAGAACCTCAACCTTTGGATAGCCAGCTTCAGCAAAGGTCGGAACGTTTGGGATCTCTGAGGAACGCTTTTTGCTAGTAATCGCAAGCGCTTTCAATTTTCCGGCTTTAATGTTGGGCATTGCTGAGTACATTTGTTCAAACATGAGTGTCACATTGCCAGCAAGGAGATCCGTTGTCGCAGCAGAGCCGCTCTTGTATGGAACGTGAATCATGTCGATCCCAGCATTGATCTTGAAGAGTTCAGCAGATAGTTGGTGTGAACCACCAATACCACCTGAACCAAAGGTTAAGGTGCCAGGTTTTGCTTTAGCTGCATCGACAACATCTTTAACATTTTTAAATGGGGAGTTTGCTGGTACTGCCAGAACTAAAGGGCCTTTATCAATTAGGATGATTGGAATCAAATCATTGATAGGGTCATAACGTAAATTTTTGAATAGTGCTTGGTTAACCGCGAGTGGAGCAAAGTTGCCCATGCCAATCGTATAACCATCAGGTTTGGCTTTTGCAATCGCATCGGTACCGATATTGCCGCCGGCGCCTGGTTTGTTATCAACAATGATTGGTTGGCCAAGTGCAATGCTCAGTGCGTTAGCAATTTGACGGCTGCGACTATCTGAGCCACCACCTGCTCCGTAGGGAACAATAAAGGTAATAGGCTTATTGGGGTAGTCATTCGCATTTTGTGCAAATGCGTGCGTGAATTCCAAAAAACCTAAAAAAAGAATAAATACAACTTGTAATAAGTTGAATCGATTTTTCATAAACCTTATCCCAAGAAAAAATACCCAAAAATTGCCCCGCACAAGATTAACCACAACGGATGTAATTTGAACCGAAGAACAATGATCAACGCAATGCCCGTTAGTACATTGGATTGCCAATTCTGATTAATGTCAAGGCATAGTCGCCAGCTCG
>CAYFKO010000120.1:0-4187 GCA_964343765.1 uncultured Polynucleobacter sp.
AAGTGAGGATGCCATTCGCAATAGGAATGCCAAGATCTAAACCAACACGAGTAATACCAGCGCCAGACTCATTTGAAACAAGCTCAAAGTGATAGGTTTCTCCACGAATGACTGCGCCAAGTGCAATTAAAGCGTCAAATTCGCCCGTTTCAGCCAACTTTTGAAGTGCTAATGGAATCTCTAAAGCCCCTGGAACAGACATGAGCAAAATATCTTCAGAAGCGACGTTTAAACGTTTGAGTTCATCTAGGCAGCTTTTTGTAAGTGCAGAACAATGTTCTTCGTTAAAACGCCCTTGAACAATTGCAATACGTAAATTTTCGCCATTGAGATTTGGTAGAAGCATCTCGATTTGATCAGATTGAGTGGAAGTGTTCATGATGAATAGTTAGGTATTGAATGGGTTCTAGTGACTAGTTTAGTTCGAGCTTGGTTCTAGGTAGCCAATCACTTCAAGTTGATAGGCTGACATGCCAGTAAGTGGGCTAGGTTTAGCGATTAAACGCATTTTGCCAACACCTTGGTCTTTCAGGATTTGTGCTCCGATACCGTAAGTTCGAAAATCTGGTTTTCGAGTTCCGATACTTGGAGTTGAGCGTTGTTCGTGTGAAGAGTCAAATTGCTTAATTAGGGTGTCATGTGCGCTGCCAGAAGCGCAGTTCAGTAGTACAGCAACGCCTGCTTCTGAAGCGGCAATGTGCTTCATTGCCTGATTGAGTGGCCACGAATGTTTAGAGGATTGCGTATCCAAGATATCCAATAAATTGGTGGGCTCATGAACGCGCACGAGAGTTTCGGTTGCAGGGTTAGGTTTGCCTTGTACTAACGCGAGGTGTAACTGTTTGCTTGGCAGATCCTCATATAACGAACAAGCAAAGCTTCCCCATGGGGTATTGAGCGTTTTTTGCCCAATTCGTTTAACCATGCTTTCATTTTGACTACGATATTGAATGAGATCAACGATGGTGCCAATTTTTAGTTTGTGTTCTTTTGCAAATTCAACGAGGTCAGGCAGGCGTGCCATCGTGCCATCATCTTTCATGATTTCGCAAATAACTGCTGCGGCCGAGCAGCCTGCCATGGCGGATAAATCACATCCTGCTTCAGTGTGACCAGAACGGATTAGTACGTCACCGGGTTGAGCCATTAACGGAAAAATATGACCAGGTTGAACGAGGTCTTTAGGGGAGGCATTTTTGGCAACGGCAGTTTTAATCGTATGAGCACGGTCTGCAGCAGAAATACCTGTCGTAACGCCTTGCGCGGCTTCAATAGAGACAGTGAAATTGGTCCCCATTGAGGCGCCATTTTCTTTTACCATCAAGGGAAGCTGCAGTTGTTCGCAATGCTCACGTGTCAGAGTTAAACAAATAAGACCTCGACCAAATTTAGCCATGAAGTTGATAGCATCTGCGCTCACATGGTCGGCGGCCAGTACTAAGTCACCTTCGTTTTCACGATCTTCTTCATCCACCAAAATCACCATTTTGCCGGCGCGCATGTCAGCGACGATTTCTTCGGTGCTTGATAAATACTGAGATAAGTTACTAGAGGCGTTCATTGGTAATAATAAAATTAATGCGAGTTATTGAGGGCTGGTGGTCAAACTTAACATGCGCTCAACATAGCGAGCAATTAAGTCGACTTCCAAATTGACGGCATCACCTTTTTTAAGGTGACGCAAACTTGTATTTTCGAGCGTGTGAGGTATTAAGTTGATATGCACACGAGCAATGGATTGATTGTTGACTTTTAAATCTTCGACCTGATTAACGGTGAGTGATGTGCCATTGACAACAATCGAACCTTTGTAAGCGAGGTATTTTGCTAAAAATTCAGGGGCATCAATACTTAAGTGCCAAGAGCTATTAGCTTCACTGCCTACGGCAGAGAAGTCATCGACATAACCAATGCCATCGACATGACCGCTCACGAGGTGGCCTCCAAGGCGGTCGTTGACGCGAAGGGCTTTTTCTAGATTGACTGCCCCGGGTTTGTTTAAACCAACCGTCTTATCGAGTGACTCCGCTGAGATATCAATAGCAAACATTTTGGTTGCCAGATCTAATTCAACCACGGTCATGCAGGCTCCTTGAATAGCAATGCTATCGCCCAAAATGACATCAGATAAATCGAGTTGTCCAGCATCAATGCGTAGGCGCATACCATCGCCCAGCGGGGAAACTTCTTTGATTTGGCCAACGGCTGCAACAATTCCTGTAAACATCCCTCTATTATCGCCTGATTGGCGAGGTTTTTGCCTAAATACGGCTTGGTTTAGGGCAATTCGCTTATTTTGATTCGGGTTTAATTAACCGAATTCGGATGTCAGGGCCAATGCTTGTTTGATCGATGACTTGCCAAGTATCCGCTTCCTCAAGACTGTTTAGAGGGCCTAGGTTAGCTAAATTTGAGCCTGTGCCCAGTAATTTCGGAGCTAAATAGACAAGTAACTCATCAACACATGACTCGCGAAGTAGTGATCCATTGAGTTTATGGCCCGCTTCCACATGAATTTCATTGGTTTGGTGATGTTGGGCTAAATAGGCGAGTGCTTTGGCTATGTCTACTTTACCGGCGCTATTCGGAAGGCGAATGATCTCATGTCCATTTTGGGTTAAATGTTCGGATACTTTCAGAAAGTGAGCGTCGTCGACGTTGGCGCAGAATACGACGGTTTTGCCACTCTTAAAAATATTGGCATCTATTGGGATTTCGAGTCTCGAATCAATCACTACCCGAATTGGTTGGCGGGGTGTATCGAGATCACGAACATTTAATTGAGGGTTATCTTCTTTAATGGTCCCGATACCGGTCAAAATAGCGCAAGCTTGGGCTCTAAAACGATGTCCATCTAAACGTGCTTCGCTCGAGGTGATCCACTGACTCTTTCCGTTAGGTAGGGCAGTAATGCCATCTAGACTGGCGGCAATTTTCATTCGTACCCATGGCATGCCTGTTTGCATGCGCTTGACAAAACCAACATTAATTTCTTGGGCTTCTTTTTCAAATAAGCCGCAACGAACTTCGATTCCTGCTTCTTTTAAAACATGAAGACCTTTACCGGCTACGAGCGGATTAGGGTCTTCCATTGCGGCAATGACGCGCGCAATCTTGGCATTGATTAACGCATTGGTGCATGGGGGTGTTTTGCCATGATGACAGCAAGGTTCTAGCGTGACATAGGCAGTAGCACCCGTAGTATTAAACCCCCGTTGCTTTGCATCGTTTAGAGCCTGAATTTCAGCATGCGGTCCGCCTGCTTGCTGAGTATGTCCAATGCCAATAATTTGATCATCCAACACCAAGACGCAACCAACCCGCGGATTAGGGTTACTAATCCATAATGCTTTTCTGGCCTCATCTAAGGCAAGTTGCATGTAGTTAAGGTCTGCGTTGGAGTACATGATATTTATTTTAGAAATTACCTCATTCTAATCTTGAATTAACACTTATTCTGAAAATTCAGAGGATTGCAAACCCGCAAGCGGCCTCCAGCGCCAAGAATAATATGGCGGCTTATTGATGGGAAACTTGAGTGCGTCAATATAAGACGATTAGCGAACATGCCGCCACGATGCATTTGAGCAAATCCACCTTCATTGAAGGTGATATGTTTCTTAGTGGATTGCCTAGTATGGGATGTTCTCAAATGATTGCTGCAATTTTCTTGATTGGATTGAAGGCTCATATCTGCAAATTGAGCACCAGATAAGAGAAGTCGATGTTGAATTGAATTATCTAGTCTTCGGACTAACAATGGTGGGTTTTGATCTGAAGTATCTAAAAAATCAAAATCTGGATTTACTCTAATTTGCCAACCTGAGAGCCAATCATTGCCGCATAGGGGGTAAAGGCTGACTTTATATTTGCGTTGAATAGCGAATTCACGTGCTAAGTGAGCATCAAAGATAAATTCATTAGCATGCTTCGTAACAAGCTGAGTTGCTTGTGTAAATTCCATCCACTGTTTAATAGAAGGAACGCACAGGAGTATCAGACTACAAAGCAACATAGTCGAAATGGATAACTCTATGAGCGTGAATCCATTGGTTCGAGTTGGATAGTGCATGGGGTAAGCGTATTCCAAATATGGCGATCAGATACGTAGGGGTCGATTACTTCAAGCCAATTAATGCGTTCATATTTGAAGCCGGTTTTGTTTGTCTCATCTAATCGATGGATGC
>CAYFKO010000121.1:0-1535 GCA_964343765.1 uncultured Polynucleobacter sp.
ATAAATCCAATTACGAGTGACACAACCAATACGGTTGCCATTTTTTGTATCAGAGTCATGATGTTTTCCTTCATCTCTTTTGGTTACTTTCTCAATTATAGGAATATCTCAGGTTGGCGACAAATGTTCTTTGTGGGAATGGATGGTATTGAAAATAATCATAATTGTTCAAGTTATCAACTCCAAAGGTCGCCCGCCAGTTTTTGTCGATTTGATATTTAACTTTGGCATCAAATACTAAATAACTAGCAAATCCACCGTAGGTGTTTGGATTTAGATCGTTATTATCAAGCGAAGACGCCCCCGCTTTTTGATATCTTCCAGCCAAAGTGTATGCCCACTTAGTATCAGGTCGATACGTTGCGACAATATTAGCTCTCATTGGAGCAACATAAGTCAGAGGGTTTCCGACAACGCTTTGTCCGCTACTACCTACACTTGAACTACTATCAATATTAGACTGCACTAACGTTAATGCCCCGCCAATATCAAATCCTTTTACAAATAAATCTTTATAGTTACCAGCAAACTCGATACCATAAGCCGACACCTGCTCAACGTTAGTTGGCACTGAATAGTAATAGCCACTTGAATCAACAATGAGTTGCGTTAGTAAAGCATCGTAGACACGTTCAGCAAAAATCGACGTTCTAACACCCCATCGATTTGTACTTTTCTCGAAACTAATTTCAGCGGAATAAATGTTTTCAGGACGTATAGAGGAACCGTAACCCGTGTAATACGGCACAGTCGACTGACCATTTCCTGTACCGACCGTGGTAGATGCTTTAATTGCGCTATAAGCCTCAGTTAATGTTGGAAACCTGGTGGTTTTTGCTATGGCAGCTGCAATTAACCAATCATTTGGCGCCTCAAATGCCAAGGCTAGCTTTGGCGAGAATCCTGTTGCATCCGTCCCAGGTTGCTGAGCGGATATATAGGATGAATTTGTATAGCCCACCAATCCATCAAAAGCCTTCCAGGTTTCAGCGCGCAAACCATAAGTGAGGGTGAATTGATTACCCAACTTCCACACATCCTGAAACCAAGCAGCAGCTGTTTGGGAAGCTCCCGCTGAAGTAGCGTAGGGTGTGCCAACATAATCAGACTGCCAATTTTGCGAAGTAGTGAAGGATGTCTGTACGTTATTTAGTCGGTTGTAGTCATAATGCAATCCAAAACTTACCAAATGATTATCATTTGCCTTATAACGAGTGCGCAAATCGACATTTGTCCAACCTGTCCCAGAGTAATTATTTAATTGCCCTGCTGCCAATGGATTTAGAGAGCCATCTGAATTAAGTGAATTTGACCAACGCTGCTCATCTTTCTGGTTATAAAAATTGCTTACCTGAAATTCCCAAGAAAGATCTTTACTTGCATTGCTAACAATACTCAGCGTATTCATCAAATTAACAGAACTTTGATTGAACGCATTAGCAGTTGTTGAAGAATTAAAATTACTACTAGTATTCGAACTATTTGTATAGCTATAGCTACCGATAAACGATTGAGCGGCTGCCTGAGTAAGTCCC
>CAYFKO010000121.1:1545-4175 GCA_964343765.1 uncultured Polynucleobacter sp.
AATTAACAGAACTTTGATTGAACGCATTGGCACTCGTTGCAGAATTAAAATTAGTACTAGTATTATAAGTATAGCTACCGATAAACGATTGAGCAGTTGCCTGAGTAAGTCCCTGCCAATACGTTGTTGAGTAATTTATTTTGGTATCCGGAGTCAAATCATAGGAAAGTTTGAGGCTTAGACTATCCGAAACGCCATGAATTAAAGAGCCAGCACCTTCGTAATACCCTTTATTGGCTCCCGTTTTATCAAAATATTGATAAGGCGATACTGTTTTCCCAGAAACATATAAGCGCGGCTGGGTATTCGCATCTTCATGATTAAAACTAATACGCCACGCCACTTTGCCAGATTTATCACCAATTAAGGCATTTAATCCACCTGTTAAATAATTATCGTTGGTACCAAATTTATTAAAGGTTTGTAATGCACCGGTTGTATTTAGTATGGCAGTAAATTCTTTTGGCATTTGCGTAGCAATATTGACAACAGCACCCGCCGAATTGCCCGAATACGCTGGTGAGAAAGGCCCATACATCACCTCAACTGTCTGAATTTCTTCTGGGGAAGTAATCCACCACTTTGGAGAGCCATACGTATTGTTCTGAAAAATTTGGTTGGTAATTGGCACACCATCAATATTGACAATTGTTTTTGCACTGTAGGCATTACCCCATATTCGAGTACTAATCGGTGCACCCGTGTAGTCAGCGCTATCTCGCTTGCGCACAAATATACCTGGCATGTACTTAAGAACATCCGAGGTATCAACCGCATTCACCGTATCAGCAATTTCTTTAGCATCAATTGATACAGCGGTCGATGGAAATTCCGGTAAAAGCGAATTGGTTTTTTGCCCCTTTACTGTGATTTCCCCTGCCCCAAGTTCACTTGTTGCAGCAAAAGAATAGGATGACATCAAACTCATTATTGTGAGGATAAAAATATTCTTGTTCATAATGGATCTTTCAATGACCATGATGAGAATGTTCTTCAGCAGGCAACACCTGTAGCAATGCCGCTGGCTCTTTGTAATCTTTGACTGTTTTTCCTGGCGCAGGAATTTCATTCCAATAGATCTCGCCCTTTTCGCAAATTTGCTTTACTTTCCAATAAAGACTGCCGGCCTGATCAGGCAATTGCCCAACCACGACAAACTCATCATAAAAACTAGCCGGCAAATTTCCGCCAGTCCACGTAATCTTGCTGACATCCTCAGAAATCGTTTTCCCGTGACTTGTATAACTCTTGGCTAACGTTGATTTTTCAATAGCAGCATTCCATCCTGGCTTTACCATCGGTTTTGCACCTTTAAATCCATTTGGAATTTCAACCACAATGCTGTTAATCGACGAGCCATCACATCCATGACCGACTTTAAAAACAGCTTTGTAATAACTACCAGCAATTGCCTCTTGACTCTCAAGAACAATGTGGGCTTTTACTGAAAGGGATAAAAAAACACCAATAACAATTAATAATTTATTTTTCATAGCTCTATCTCAACTGGCGCAAAAATTGCGCGATTAACTAGACGTACTAGTAACGTATTTGTTAGATAGAAACTACAGGAGGTGCTTGAGAGGGTTGCTTAATCCACGCTTGAAGTGGGCGTGGTGATCTATAAAAAAGCTCTGGATAAAACTGAGTTAGAACAGGCGCACTAAAACTAATCTGAGAATTTTCTGGCAACACAAATGCTGCATGCGCCAAACAAAAAGGGCAATGCTCTGAAGCCTGAGTCGCATGATCATTAACCGGCACATCAATTGTTACTTGATCAACCTTCTGCAATGAAGCAGAACATACTTCCATGGAAATGGTTTTGCCACCATGTATACCAATCGCCTGCGCAATGGATGGGGCAATAGAAGCAAACGCCATTGCAAAAATAGCAAAAAATACAACAAGTTGGCGTTTAATTGATGAGAAATACATGACAAGGATTGTAGCATTTTTAGCCTTTTTACCCTTCAAATGCCCTATCATTAAGGGATGTCAACCGAACGCATCGCACTATTCGCCGATTTACACAGTAATCTAGAGGCTTTTGAAGCCTGCCTTGCCCATGCCCAAGAAAATGGAGCAACTCGTTATGTATTTTTAGGCGACATCGTGGGTTACAACGCTAACCCCAGCGAAGTCGTCGATCGAGTAGCTGAAATGGTCAACAATAAGCAAGCAATTGCAGTCCTTGGCAATCATGATGCCGCTTGCTACGAATCAAAAGCACTCAATTTCAATGACAGCGCTTTAGCAGCTATCAATTGGACTAAAACCCAACTTAATCATGCGCAGATTGATTTTTTAAAAAATCTGCCATTAATTATTCGTGAAGAAGAAGCTTGCTATGTTCATGCTTCAGCACACAATCCCGGAGATTGGAACTACGTCATGGATGGCATGTCTGCATGGAGATGTGCAGAACATTCCGAAAAGATTTATACCTTCGTGGGACATATGCACGATCAAATGCTCTACTACCAAAGCTCAGTTGGTAAATTGATTCGTTTTATGCCACACCCTGGCGATAACGTACCAGCTGGCAAACACCGTCGCTGGGTCTCTGTTGTAGGCTCACTTGGACAACCTAGAGACGGAAAACCGCAAGCATGCTATGCCATGTTCTC
>CAYFKO010000122.1:0-4032 GCA_964343765.1 uncultured Polynucleobacter sp.
AAAATCGAACTAAGAAATTACCCCCATTACGCGTTGGCGTTGGAGGTCCAGTAGGGTCTGGTAAAACGACATTATTAGAAATGCTCTGTAAAAAAATGCGTGAGCAATATGACTTGATTGCAATTACGAATGATATTTACACCAAAGAAGATCAGCGATTATTAACGATTTCTGGAGCACTTGATCCCGAACGTATTATGGGTGTAGAGACTGGTGGATGCCCACACACCGCGATTCGTGAAGATGCATCAATTAATTTAGAAGCAGTTGATCGTATGTTAAGTAAATTTCCAAATGCCGATATTGTTTTTATCGAATCAGGTGGTGATAATTTAGCTGCGACGTTTAGTCCTGAATTATCCGATTTAACAATTTATGTTATTGATGTGGCGGGTGGAGAAAAAATTCCTCGAAAAGGCGGCCCTGGTATTACTAAATCAGATTTATTAGTGATTAATAAAATTGATTTAGCACCTTACGTTGGTGCGAATCTTGACGTAATGGAAGCGGATACAAAAAAGATGCGCCCCAATAAACCATTTGTCATGGCTAATATTAAAGAGGCTAATGGTTTGGATCAGGTAATTCAATTTATCGAGGAGCGAGGATTTTTTAATAAGGCTTATTAAGATTTCAGCTTCATTATCTTTAGTTGGATTTATGAGGCAATAGCGCCACTGTGGGCCTTTTTATTTTCAGGAGGCTGTGTTATTAGCATTTATGTTGATGGAATTTTGCATCTTCAGTAACAAGAGATCCTAGAACTTGGCTGATTACACCCCGGGCCACCAAGAATTTATAAAACAGCTTCGGGTGGTTTTATTTTGAGTGTTACTTAAAGTAACGGTTATTTACTACACATTTCACTACACACCGATATCAGATGCTTGTAGAGCTCCTGTTTATGGAGTTCGAGCCTGGTTTGCTGTTCTCATAATCCTTTGGTCCCAGGTTCAAGTCCTGGTGGACCCACCAAGAACAAAAGCCACTCTTACGAGTGGCTTTTTATTTGAGTCTGACTTAATTTCTTATTTAATCCAAGAAATAAACTGCTCTTTAGTGCGTCTAACCTTTTTAAGGTTAACCAACCAATCTTCGTCAGATTTTCTATAGCCTAGAGGAAGTAGTACAACACTTCTGAGACCTTTCTCTTTCAGGTTAAGAATTTCATCAACCGCTTTAGGATCAAAACCTTCCATTGGTGTGCAATCAACTTGTTCGTAAGCTGCTGCAATCAGTGCAGTGCCTAAGCCAATATAAGCTTGTTTAGCCGTGTGGGTGAAATTTGTTTCTGCATCTCGTGATGGGTAAATATTGAGAAGCATTTGACGATAGGCTTTACCTGCTTCACTTGTGAAGTTGCGAGCTTTTTCAGTCATATCAAATGCATCATTAATACGTTCAGCTGTGTAATTATCCCAAGCAGCAAATACTAATAGGTGTGACCCATCTGTAATTTGAGATTGATTATTGGAGGCAGCTTTAATCTTTTCAAGGATATCTTTATTGGTGACAACGATCACTTCATAAGGCTGAAGTCCGCTTGAGCTGGCCGTTAATCTGATAGCTTCTAAGATTTGATTAACTTTTTCTTGTGGAACAACTTTAGTTGAATCCATCTTTTTAGTGGCATAGCGCCATTGCAATTTTTCGATAAGGCTCATTGATTTCTCTAATTTGTTAATTAAAAACAAGGTCTAGTTTAGAGGAACTTTGACATAATTGTTGGGAACATGCTTATGTTCCGCAGTACGTTACGAAATGCGGCAAGTCAGAGTCGCTTGGTTTCGCAAGAGGGTGACTATCAAAATCCTTAGAAAATGGCGATTTTAGGACTTCTATTAATTCCCTGTATTCGTCCATCTTGCAAGAGACGGCAGCATCTTTAATGATTCGATCGATCTCATGATTTCGAGGGATGATTGCGGGATTGGTTTGAAGCATTAACTGTTGAGCTAGATCAAAACTAATTCCCTCATTAGATAAGACTTTGCGCCATTCGTTCTTCCAGTTCTCTAGAGCGTAATTCGGCAACTTTCCATGGGCTAATTGCCTAAACGCCCATGTGAAGTCGAGTTTTAAATCTTGCATTTGATTTAGTAAGTCAATCGCAAGTTTGGTAGATTCTGGCGTGACTTTATCAAAGCCAATTTTCTTGCAAAACTCCATGGCCCAATTAGCCTGATAGCAATCTTGGAATTTTTCTAATGCCTCTTGAGCTTTCTCAATGCCATTTTCAGGATGCTTAATTTCAATTAGGGGTATTAAACACTCAGCAAATCGACATAAATTCCAAAGCGTAATGCTGGCCTGTTCTCCATAGGCATAGCGACCATGAACATCGATTGAACTAAAGACGGTTGATGTACTAAAGGCATCCATAAAAGCACAAGGCCCAAAATCAATAGATTCACCTGAAATCAGCACATTGTCTGTATTCAAAACGCCATGAATAAAGCCAATACTCATCCATTTGGCAACGAGCAGGGCTTGAGCTTGGATTACCTCCTCTAATAAAGCTAAATAAGGGGAGTCGGTCTTCATGCAATGGGGATAGTGTCGTTCAATCGCGTAATCGGCTAGTGCTTTCAGATAATTGGGGCCTAGGCGGGCCGCATATTCAAAAGTGCCGACCCGGATATGACTATTCGCAACGCGGGTAATGATGGCTCGATGTGATGGCTTTTCTCGATAAACCAGTTCATCCGTTTTAACGAGCGCCAAGCTTCTCGTCGATGGAATACCGAGGCCGGTTAATGCTTCCCCAAACAAATATTCTTTTAGCATTGCCTCAAGCGTTGCTAGGCCATCACCATTTCTGGAGAATGGTGTTCTACCACTTCCTTTGAATTGAATGTCAAAGGCTTGACCATTTGGCGTTAAATGTTCACCTAATAGAATAGCTCTACCATCGCCTAGTCTTGTGAAATGTCCAAATTGATGGCCTGCGTAAGCAAGGGCGATAGGGCTGGCTTGACTAGGGATTGTATTGCCAGCAAATAAATTGGCTAAATAGGTTGAAGAGCATTTACTAAAATCCAAATGCAGCAAACTAGCTAAATCTTTATTGAGGATTAGTAGGTCTGGATTGAGAGCTTCTTTAGGTTTGGTCGACTCAAAAAACTCCGTAGGAAGCTGTTGATAGCTATTCCTAAAGTTCCATCCTTCCTGATTGAGATTTTCAGATACGCTCATGGCCTAATAAGAACGCTTATTAAAGAAAGAGTTCCAACGAGGGTTAATTGCCAGCGTAACGAAAAATACCAGTCAGGAATATTTGCCTCAGAAATTCTCGTTAACCGATAGTCTTGCCAGAGTTGTAATAGAAAACCCGTGATTAATAAATAGACACACAAAGCAATTGGGCAGAGGAGGGCGAACCAAGCAATGAGGGCTGGGATAACACTCCATATCAGTCGCCAATTCTGCTCATTATGTGAGAGTGCGCCTAGTGACATGCCAAAGCCCCAGTGAAGTGCCCCAATGAAGCTCAAAATAATGGCGCCGTAAAACAAAAGCGCAGCCGCGATATTTAAATTAGGATAAATCTGCAGATAATTCAAAATGGCTAATCCCACGAAAGGAATTAAGCCTGCATAACCAAGAATTTTTGCTGTAGTTTGAATTTTCATACGATCACTTTCGATTGACTATCGATAGTATCTAATGGAATGAAGAAATCTGCAGAGGGGGCTTTACTTGGACCTAGAAAGAAAGCTTGTCTGAGCTTTTATGGATACGGATTTCATCTAATTCATTTAGATAATTGGCCATCCCAGCTCGTTCACGCTCTAAGAAATTATTGATAGCAGTCCTAAACATAGGATCTTGGATGTAATGTGCTGATTGGAGCGGGGTTGGGGTAAAGCCTCGAAACATTTTATGTTCACCTTGAGCACCACCCTCGAAGGTTTGAATTTTTTCACGAATACAAAATTCAATCGCTTGGTAGTAGCTGGTTTCGAAGTGAAGTAATGGAATGGATTCCACACATCCCCAATAGCGACCATATGCATTGCGTTTCTGATCGTC
>CAYFKO010000123.1:0-840 GCA_964343765.1 uncultured Polynucleobacter sp.
CTTGGGTCATATTGAGCTGCATCTTGATAAAGACTCATCAAGTCTTTGGCTTGTGGATTTTTGCTATCTACGATGCGTGGTGTTGCAGGCACTGGATTACTAATCTCAGCAGTCGTTGGCGAAGCATTGGTGGCCGTTGTATTCGTTTCAGTGTTTTCTTGAGTGGCTTTCTTTTTCTTGGGTGCGGCATACGTATTGCTCGCTTGTCCCAACGCAAAGACCAGGATGGAGCAGGCAAAAGCAATTTGACCAATCTTGAAGATTGAATTGCTTTTATGCGGTTGATTCTGCCATTGAACTCTCATTACCATTGTTTTGTCGCCGTTTTAGTTATTCTCAAAATTGCACTGAATTAATTGTTAATTAATTGTTATTAGAGTAAGTTGTTATTTTATATAAACTTTTTACTTTTAAGACCTAAGGCCTATTAAAACACGAAGTTCTCTAGCTCGCTTTTGGCTACTTTGAGCATAGGCACTAGCGTCTCAAATAAGATTTCAGTTTTGTAATAGTCCTGAGATACCCTTGTAATCAACACAGCACTCATCACAGGCTCATTGCCGACAAAGGCAAGAAGTCGTCCGCCAATTTTGAGTTGCGCTTGAAGTGTTTTAGATACTTGCGGTAAGCCACCAGATACGACGATGATGTCGTAGCTTTGGCTTTGACCATTCGCCCATCCATGAGCAGCATCGCCGACATTGACGGTGACATTAGGAATGCGACTCTTGTTTAAGTTCTCTTGAGCGAATTTGGCTAGGTCGGGATTAATTTCGACGGTGGTGACATGTTTAGCAAAATAGCCTAGTAAAGCCGCCATGTAGCCTGAACCTGTACCAA
>CAYFKO010000123.1:850-4013 GCA_964343765.1 uncultured Polynucleobacter sp.
CAGCAAAATATCCATAAATGCCAGGTTCGTTTGTGCATCCGTCACAAATGCTTCACGTTTGACAATATTAAGTACGCTCAAAACTTCTTTGTCAGAAACATTCCAAGGACGAATTTGCTGCTCAATCATCTTGAAGCGAGCATTTGAAATAGAGAGGGAAATTGGATTCGCAGTCATAGCGTTTAATTAGGAATAAGGCTTATGAAAACCTTAATTATCCATTATTATCAAAGGGTGAAAAAGTATTTTAGAACAGCTATCTACAAAGACTATCTAGCCAAGAATCGCAAGCTCGCTTGGGCCTTGGCTGGATTGGCAGCGATTGTGGCCCTTTGGCTACTTTGGGGGGGTATACAAGCCCTATTTGGCCTAAATGCGCCCAAATACAGAACGGCGCCAGTGGAAGAAGGTGCCATGGTGTCCGCAATTCGGGCTAGCGGTTCATTAAATCCCGTTAAATCGGTCACTGTCGGTACGGGTGTCTCGGGAATGATTAAAGAGCTTTTAGTGGACTTTAATGACCCGGTCAAAGAAGGACAGTTAATTGCCAGAATTGATCCGAGAGACTATCAGGCCAGGTACGATCAGGCAGAAGCGAATTACCTTTTGGCACGAAAAAACCACCAGCTTAATCTTGCTTTGGCTGAAAAGGGCTTTATTTCAAAGCAGGCACTCATTCAGACAGAAATGGCGATGAAAGCGGCTCAGGGAGCGCTTAATTCTGCTAAAAAATCCTTGGACGACACTTATATTCGGTCGCCGGTTGATGGTGTTGTCGTCAAGCGCAGTGTGGAAGTCGGTCAAACCGTCGCAGCAAGTCTTGCCTCTCCAGAAATTTTTATCATTGCGCAAAACTTGGCAGATATGCAAGTTGAAACCTCCATTGATGAGTCAGACGTTGGCAAAATTAAAGAAGGTCAGGAAGCCAGCTTCACGGTCGATGCTTTTCCTGGTCAAGTATTCAATGGCAAGGTTCTACAAATTCGTAAAGCGCCTGTGAATATTCAAAACGTGGTTACTTATACCGTTTTAATTTCAGCTAACAATCCAGATTTAAAACTGTTGCCAGGTATGACAGCAAATGCTCGGATTTTGGTGGATGAGCGCGACAAAGCGCTGAAGATTTCTAATGCCGCATTACGATTTAGACTTCCCAATGCCGAAGCAATCATTGCGGCCGAAAATAAGGCCTCAGCAAAATCGCAAGGAAAACCAGAAGGCGATAAAGCTGATTCAAGAAGTTCTCGAGGAACACGACCTTTGGCGGGTGGCTCGAATATTCGACGTGTTTGGGTGTTAGAACGAGTAGGGCTCAAGCAAGAGCCTGTGCGTAAAGTATTTCGTGCAGGTATTACCGATGGGGACTACACCGAAGTATTGCCACTCAAAGATGGCGAGCCGCCTAGCCTCAAACCAGGTGATCAGGTGATTGTCGGTATTGAAGGGCAGGCAGGAACAAAACCTGCATCGAATGCACCACGAATGTTCTAAGCAAAGCAAAGGGATACTTAGGCCTTGCTGATCCATACAGAAAACCTGGTTAAATCCTACGGGCAAGGCGTGCAAGAGGTCCGAGCATTAGATGGTGTCAGCTTAGATATTGATAAAGGTGATTTTGTCGCCATCATTGGGGCTTCCGGTTCTGGGAAGTCTACTTTTATGAATATGATTGGTTGCTTGGATCAACCAACAAGTGGAAAGTATGAGCTTGCTGGTGAGGATGTGAGTTCGCTATCGATGGATGAGCTTGCAACGGTTCGTAATCGCCGCATTGGTTTTGTTTTCCAGCAATTTAATTTATTACCCAGAACGTCAGCACTCGAAAACGTTGCAATGCCATTACTGTATTCACGGGAGGGCCCGATGTCGGAGCTATCACGAGAGCAGCAATTGATGCATGCGAGAGAACGACTTGAGCAGGTTGGTTTGGGTGATCGTTTATCGCATACCCCTTCAGAATTATCGGGCGGGCAGCAGCAGCGGGTCGCCATTGCTAGAGCTTTGGTAAATGACCCAGATTTGATTTTGGCAGACGAGCCGACTGGTGCTTTAGATTCCAAGATGACGACAGACATCATGAATCTATTGCGACATCTCAATGAGCAAGGCATGACCGTCGTTGTGGTAACGCATGAGCCTGATGTGGCGGCATTTGCTAAGCGTGTTGCCGTATTTAAGGATGGTAAGTTATTAGAAGTCCGCATTAATCCGCCAAGACCTCGATCAACAGTTGATCATGTGAGTGAATCATGAAAATGTTTACGCATATGAATTTGGCAATTGCCATGCAAGCCTTGCGTGTTAATAAATTACGTTCAGCGCTTACGATGTTGGGTATCGTAATTGGAGTCGCCGCTGTGATTGCGATGATTGCGTTGGGAAGTGGTGCGCAAAATCGGATTAAGGAGCAAATTGCGAGTCTGGGTTCTAATTTGTTAATCGTATTACCAGGTTCAATTCTGCAAGCAGGCGCGCGTTTAGGTTCGGGTTATGCGCAAACACTCACGGAAACCGATGCTGCGGCAATTAAAAACGAAATCCCTGAGGTAGCTGTATCCGCAGCGGTGTCGCGCGGCAATGCGCAAGTAGTGTTTGGAAATAACAATTGGTCAACTACGATTTTAGGAGTCTACCCAGACTTCTTTGATGCTCGTGAGTGGGCGTTATCGGATGGGCGTATGTTTGAGCCAGGTGAAATTGGTCGCTTAGGAAAAGTTGCCATTATTGGTCAGAGTGTGGCAAGCCAATTATTTGGAGATGATGATCCCATTAATCAAACTATTCGTATCCGTGGAGTACCTTTTGTGATTGTTGGGGTTGCGGATCGCAAAGGTCAAAGTGGTTTGGGTCAAGATCAAGATGATGTGGTTTTTGTTCCTCTCACTACCGGTCGTAACCGCGTGTTCGGTGAGAGTCGCGGACGTATAGCGCGTGTTGGAACCATCTTAGTGAAAGCGGTGGATGGGGCTGATACAAAGTACGTTGAAGATCGGATTACCGAGTTATTAGCTCAGCGACATCGTATTCAGCCGGGGATGGAGAATGATTTCTCGGTACGTAATTTATCGGAGATCCTGCAAGCGCAGGAAGCAGCAAGCCGAGTTATGTCCTTATTGCTCGCGGCAGTAGCTTCAGTAAGCTTGTTGGTTGGTGGTATTGGAAT
>CAYFKO010000124.1:0-1760 GCA_964343765.1 uncultured Polynucleobacter sp.
TAAATGCAATTTCAGCCCACTTATTAGAAATGGGTGGTTTAGTCGAATCACAAGTGTTGAATGCTATGAAAGCTTTCTCTAACTTGGATCGTGAATTAGCGGATGAAGTGATCGCTGCTGAGGCAGAAGTCAATTCACACGAGGTTAGTATTGATGCCGAATGTGCAGAGATTTTGGCTAGACGCCAGCCAACAGCACGAGACTTGCGTTTGGTGATGGCGATTTCGAAAGCGATTACGAATTTAGAGCGTGCAGGTGATGAGGCAGATCGAATTGCTCGTCGCACTAAGCATATTGTTGAAGATAGTGCCTCACACGTGATTAATGTCGCTGAGATTCGCATTGCTGGCCAAATGGCAGTCGCCTTATTACGTCGCTCCTTAGACGCATTTGCGCGTTTAGATCCAAAGGCAGCGGCAGAGATCGTACATGATGATCGCCAAATTGACGAAGAGTTCCGTGGTTTTGTTCGTAAATTAATTTCATATATGAGCGAAGATCCACGCATTATTTCGGTGGCTCTCGATATGCTCTTTATTGCCAAAGCGGTTGAGCGCATTGGTGATCATGCTAAGAATATTGCTGAATTTGTTATTTTCGTGGCAGTTGGTACGGACGTTCGTCACTTAAGTCGAGACGAACTCACTCAGGAAGCGAATAAATAAATGGCGAGTAGCATTCTGATTGTCGAGGACGAGCCATCGATTGCAGAGTTGATTTCGGTTAACTTAAGTCATGAAGGCTTCTTACCGGTACGCGCATTTCAGGCGGATCAGGCAGCCATGCTCATGAAAGAAGTTCTTCCCGATTTGATTATTCTGGATTGGATGCTTCCTGGAAAATCAGGTATTCAGTTTGCAAAAGATTTGCGCGCTAATGAGCGAACGAAAGATATCCCAATTATCTTTTTAACGGCACGTAGTGAAGAGATGGATAAAATTGCGGGTCTTGATGCGGGTGCTGACGACTATTTGACAAAACCATTCTCACCCAAGGAGCTGGTGGCGCGTATTCGTGCTGTTCTTCGTCGTAAATCACCGCAATTGGCAGATGATGCCATTGAAATTAACCGTCTTAAACTAGATCCAGCTACCCATCGAGTCACGGTCAATGTCGATGGCGAAGAGCAGAAGGTTGATTTAGGGCCTACGGAATTTAGGTTATTACGCTTTTTAATGACAAATCCTGAGCGTGTTCACAGCCGAGGTCAATTACTCGATAAAGTGTGGGGCGACCATGTCTTTGTAGAGGAGCGGACAGTAGATGTGCATATCAAGCGTTTACGAGCTGCTCTAGCCCCAGTGGGCTGCGAATCCATGATTGAAACGGTTCGTGGCAGTGGATACCGTTTAACTCGGAACCCGATCACCACTTCGTGAAATAATAGCCATCATGTTAGTGGCTATTTTGCGATTTCTCTATGTTTTGGCATTTGTTGCCTTGTTAAGCTATTTTTGGGGGCTCTTTGTATCGATTGAGACTCAAAACTGGTTTGGAATAGGGCTATTGTCATTGGTATTGGCGTATTACATGTGGAATGCGCAGCGTCTCATGAATGACATGTTGTCTGATAACGTGTCTGTTAAAAATCGTGGTCTCGGTATTTGGCGCGAAATTTTCTATTTATTCCAGAAGAACACCAAAAAATGGCGAGGTAAGGTAGCGGATGTCGAGCGTCAGCAGGATCGTTTTATTCAAGCGATTCAGGCATCGCCAAATGGCATTTTGATGCTTGATGAGTTGGATCAAATTGAATGGTG
>CAYFKO010000124.1:1770-3978 GCA_964343765.1 uncultured Polynucleobacter sp.
CCGCGTTTCTGAAAGGCATTTTGGTTTAGATTCAAAGCGTGATTTGCGTCAAAAAGTGACGCATTTGATTCGTCAGCCTGGCTTTGTTCACTATTTAGCTCAGGGATATTGGGATCAGCCCCTATCGTTAGAAGATATGGGCATTAATCGTAATCTCTCTTTATTAATACAGTCGTTTCCTTATGGTGAAAATCGTAAGTTGATTTTGAGTCAGGATGTGACGCAGGCTAAAAAATCAGAGGCGATGCGTCAAGACTTTGTTGCAAACGTATCGCATGAATTAAGAACGCCGTTGACAGTGCTCAGTGGCTTTTTAGAAACTGTTCTCGAGTTGGAGTTAAGTCCAGAAGATCACAAGAAATACTTAGGACTCATGCATCAGCAATCCGAACGGATGAAAGCGCTGGTTGAAGATTTATTGATTCTGACTCGCCTAGAAAGCACGATGATGCCAAGGCACAGTCAGTTGATTAGTGCGCCTGCATTAATACATCGTTTGGTTGAAGATGCTAAAAATCTATCCGGCGGAGCCCATCAATTTGAAGTTGATATTGATGAGAAAGCCTATTTAGAGGGCGAGGAGAGCGAACTGTTCTCGGCATTCGGAAATTTAATTACGAATGCAGTGCGCTATACCCCTAGTGGCGGGAATATTAAAGTCAGTTGGCAAGTGGATAAAGCGACTGGCTTAGTTGAATTCTCGGTAGTTGATTCAGGAGGTGGGATTGCCCCAGAGCACATTCCACGACTCACGGAACGTTTTTACAGAGTTGATCGCAGTCGATCACGAGATACTGGCGGTACAGGGTTAGGGCTTGCAATCGTGAAGCACGTTACGACACGCCATGGAGCGACTCTCAAGATCGATAGTGAATTAGGTCGTGGCAGTCGATTTGCCATTACCTTCCCTGCATCAAGGTTAATAATTCAGCCTTAATTAACCTTGAATGAGTCGAAGTAATTCAAGTTGCCCCACTTTTTTTACCGTGCTCGTTGTTTTGACTTTGCGGTAACTTCCATCAGAATTCATAAGCCAAGCAGATTGATTATCTTGGAGAAGTGTTCTGAGACCTTCTTTGATAACGCGGGCTTTGATTGCCTCGTTCGTTACAGGGAAAGCAACCTCAACACGACGGTATAAGTTTCGATCCATCCAATCAGCGCTCGATAAATAAACCTTATCGTGCCCATTGGCATGGAAATAATAGATACGATGATGTTCTAAGAAGCGTCCAATGATTGAGCGAACCTTGATGTTTTCAGAAAGCCCAGGTACTCCTGGTTTCAGTGCGCAAACACCCCGAATAATTAAATCAATTTTTACGCCGGCTTGAGATGCTTTGTAGAGCTCTTGAATGACACTTGGTTCAAGTAAGGCATTCATTTTGGCAATGATATGAGCTTTATGACCAGCTTTTGCGGCACGCGCTTCGCTCCGGATATGTTTGATGATTTCCGATTGCATGGTAAACGGCGATTGCCACAATTTGGATAGTTCAATCTGTTGGCCTGTACCCGTCAATTGTTGGAACACATAGTGCATATCTTCGCAGAGCTGAGGATCCGAAGTTAATAAACCAAAGTCGGTATATAACTTGGCCGTACGCGCATGGTAGTTGCCTGTGCCAAGGTGAGCATAGCGTTTAAGAATAGGTTTTGTTCCTTTGCGTTTTCCTTCTGGAACTTCGCGGCGAACGATGAGAAGCATTTTTGCGTGGCATTTATGGCCAACCACACCATACACGACGTGAGCGCCTACAGCTTCCAGCTTAGTTGCCCAGTGCATATTCGTTTGCTCGTCAAAACGCGCAAGAAGCTCAAGAACGACGGTTACTTCTTTGCCGTTTTTAGCTGCTTCCATTAACGCATCCATCACTTGTGATTCATCACCGGTTCGATATACCGTTTGCTTGATCGCGAGAACTTTTGGATCCTTAGCTGCCTGACGAAGAAGTTCAAGAACTGGATCAAAGCTTTGGTAAGGGTGGTGCAGGAGAATGTCGCCCTTGCGCATTGCTTTGAAAATAGATTCACCTTCCTCTAATTCTTTAGGCATCGCAGGCGTATGCGATGGGAATTTAAGATCGGGACGATCTACTAAGTCAGGAATTTGAACAAGACGAACGAGATTCACGGGGCCGTTTACACGGTAACAATCTTCGGGAAGTAAGTCGCACTCATTTCGCAGGCGTTCAATTAAGTTTTCGG
>CAYFKO010000125.1:0-3870 GCA_964343765.1 uncultured Polynucleobacter sp.
TTTTTGTCTGTCGCATCTAAAATTCCTAAGTCTCGATATTCAAAATAAGGTCTTAATCCATCGTGTTTAAATGTTCCATTGATGGCATGTTGGATAGAGAATTTCAAAGTAGTCTCCTAGGTTTTATATTTGCTTAATAGACGTTGATTTTGTTGCGTGATGTTTATAGTGCGTTCGCCAGATTGAATCATGATTGGATCGCCCGCTTTAATAAAACCTGTTTGAATAACACTAAGATACCAACCACTTTTTGCGGTTTGAACCATTGTCTTAGCTGCGGTCTTAAAACCCATCTTGGCATTAAATTTAAAACAGGGTTCTCTTAATTTGACAACTCGAAGAATAACGTCCCCAATCATCCACGTGTCGCCAACAAATACATCGGCTTCAGTAATGCCGCTGATGGTCAGATTTTCGCCGAATTGGCCGTGATGCCAAGAGGCTAATTGTCCGGTTTCTTCAGTATATTTCGATTGCCAAAATTCATAGTGTTCAACCGGGTAGGCATACAGGGCTTTCTCAATACCGCCATGCACTTCAAGATCTGCTTGTTCATCGCCTTCTGCGCCAAGTTTATTGATGGCAATTGGAAGGGGATTTTCAATTGTGCTGACAGGGGATTTATTAATTCCAGAAAGCACTGATTCATAGTTTGGGTGGTCAATCCCAAAGAGTCGCTGAGCTTTACCAATAGAGATTGACAGAATTTGCATGGAGGCTTCGATAAACAGATTAAGTTGTTAGAATGGTATCAATAATTAAAAAATAATTTCAATACGGAGACCAAAATGAAATTTCTTTCAGGTTTAGCTACATTCCTATTTTGCGTATCTGCAGCAGTTGCGCAAGAGCGTTTACCAACCATTAATCCTGCAAATTACACCCCCGATCAAAAAAAGGCGGCTGAAGAATTTCAGTTGGCCCGAAAAACCCCAGTATTTGGACCGTTTGAACCATTGATGCATAGTCCGGAAGTCATGACTTTGGCTCGTTCAATGGGTGATTATTTGCGTTATAAATCAGCACTTGGCAACACCTTAAGTGAATTTGTTATTTTGATTACTGCTCGTGAGTGGAGTCAGGATTATGAATGGCACGTTCATTACCCAATTGCACTCAAAGTTGGCATTAAACAAGAAATTGCTGATGCTATTAAAGATGGGCGACGTCCAGTAGGCATGAGTGCTGATGAAGAAATGTTGTATGACTTTTCAATTGAATTGCATCGTAATAAACGTGTTTCTGACACTACGTTTGCCCGTGTTGAAAAGCGTTTTGGTAAAAAAGGCGTGGTAGATTTGGTAGGTATTAATTCGTACTACACTTTGTTGGCAATGCAAATGAATGTTGCTCAATATGCCATTCCTAAAGATGGAAAAAAATTACCAAGATTTCCTGACTAATTAAGGGGGCGAATATGATTTGGCGTTCGATAGGTATTTTTATCGTAGCGTTTTTATTGCAGTCATCGCTTGCAAATGCAGCTTGGCCTGATCGACCCATTCGATTGATTGTGCCATTCCCTGCCGGTGGTCCAACGGATATGGTGGGGCGGGAAGCTGCCAACATTTTGCGAGATGAGTTTAAGCAACCGGTCATTGTTGAAAATCGTCCAGGTGCTAACGGTGTATTGGGTCACGCCGTTTTGGCGAAGTCTGATCCAGATGGTTATACGCTCGGTTTATTGGTGATTACCATTTCGATTGCGCCAAATTTAGGTAATGCCCCGTTTGATCCTTTTAAGGATTTTTCGCCAATCAGCAATATGGTGTCAATGACGCCAATTATTGTGGCAAACAAAGAGACTCCATATTCCAATCTTAAAGAACTGGCAGCATTTGTAAAAGCCAATCCAGATAAGGTGGCATATGGCACACCTGGCGTTGCTACGGTGCCTCATTTGGCGGCCGAATTATTCCAGGCTCAAGCGGGTATCAAGCTATTACATATTCCATTTAAGGGTGCTACACAGCAAATACAGGATCTAATCGGAGGCTCAACGCAACTTGATTTTCAAAGTTCGCTCGTAGTAGCGATGCCGCAAATCAAGGCAGGGAAAATTAAGCCGCTAGCAGTATTGTCAGCAAAACGATCGCCTCAATTGCCTGAAGTTCCTACAGCTGCAGAATCTGGATTTCCGAAACTCATCGTATCGCCTTGGTTTGGTTTAGGCGCGCCTGCGGGAGTGCCTAAACCAATCATTCAAAAAATTCATGCTGCATTAGTAAAGGGATTAAATACCCCAGCAGTACAAGAGCGGTTTGCGAGTATCGGGGCCACGGTTCAGTCAAGTAAATCACCTGCAGAGTTCTCAAATTACATCAAAACCGAATATGAACGTTGGGGGCAAGTCATCAAGTCTGCCAATATTGAGCCGGAGTAATTAATTGTCATTAATAAAATATAAGGGGTTGTTATGAAGCGATTCAGTTTTGCCCTCATAGTATTAACCTCTTTAGTGATCGCTCAAGTAAACGCGCTTACTGTTAAAGAGCAAATGGCTCAATCTCCAGCGGTCAAAACTGCGATCGAGGAACTGGTTGTGGCTAATCATATTTTGTATGATCAAAATGCAGTAGATGGCTATGGGCATATTAGTGTTCGTAATCCAATCAATCCTAATACCTTCTTTTTGGCACGCAGTATTGCTCCATCGATGGTGCAGATTGATGACATCATCGAATTTGATTTCGAAGGTAAAGCTTTAAATGGCGATAACCGCACCGCTTATGGTGAACGATTTATTCATAGCGGTATCTATAAACGCCGTGCAGATGTTAATTCAGTAGTTCATGGTCATGCAGCGCCGATCCTGCCATATGGTTTGACAGGGAAGTCATTAAAACCCGTTTATCACATGAGCGCATTTTTAGGCGCCGGGGCCCCTATTTTTGAGATCCGAAATTTTGCAAAACCTAGTCCTGATACAGATATGTTTGTTAGTAGTGTGGATTTAGGTGAGGGATTAGCGCAAGCTTTAGGACCTAATTATTTTGTATTGATGCGTGGCCATGGTTATGCAACCGCTGCGGATTCGATTAGGAAAGCAGTCTTTAGATCGGTGTATGCTGTTCAAAATGCTGCTATTCAATCAGAAGCTATGAAGATGGGTAAGCCAACTTATTTGACTGGTGAAGAAGCACGTAAATCTCAAGAGACCATTGAGAAAACGATTAATCGTCCATGGGACTTATGGGTTCAAAAGGTCAAATAGTACTTATTCAGTATGGTGCAAATGTCTTAAGTGAAGACGTCTGAGTTTGGGAGCTTTGATATAGCAAACGCCAACCACCAAAAGCGTTAAAAAGCCACCCAAAATAATCGATGGAGCTAGCCCTAAAAGGCTTGCTGCTATTCCAGATTCGAGAGCGCCAATTTCATTAGAGGATCCGATAAAAATTCCATTGATCGATGAAACTCGACCTCGCATTTTGTCTGGAGTCATCAGTTGTAAGATTGTTTGACGAAGAACAATTGAAACACCGTCAAAGATTCCAGATAGTAGTAGCCAAAAAGCGGCAACAACTAATGAGGTAGAAAAGCCAAGACCAATAATCGATATGCCGAATGCTGCTACAGAAAGTAAGAGATGTTTTCCGGCATTGTCATCAATTGGAAATCTAGCTAACCAAAAACCAATAAGGGCCGAGCCAAGAGCGGGCATTGCACGAAGCAATCCTAAGTTTTCAGGATTACCATTTAATATGTCGTGAATAAATGCGGGCAGAATTGAAACTGCGCCACCAAATAGCACAGCAAACATATCGAGCGCCATTGCCGCTAATAAAATTTCTTTACTAAATACAAATCTAAAGCCTTCAGAAATACTTTCCCAAACGGATGATTGATCTGCTTTAGGTTCATTAGTGT
>CAYFKO010000126.1:0-3857 GCA_964343765.1 uncultured Polynucleobacter sp.
TTTAAAAAATATTCTCATCTCGATTTGGTTAAATGTTCGCGAAAGAATTTCTGGGATGGTAGGTAAATCGTTGAGATTGTGGAATACTTGAATAATGGGATGTTCAAATGGAATTAACGCCAAGAGAAAAAGATAAATTGTTAATTTTTACAGCAGCTCTACTTGCCCAGAAGCGGCGTGATAGAGGCTTGAAGCTTAACTATCCAGAAGCGGTTGCATTTATTACGGCTGAAATTATGGAAGGTGCTCGCGATGGAAAGACGGTTGCTGAGCTTATGCATTATGGAACAACGCTACTTTCAAGGGGGGATGTTATGGAAGGTGTCGCTGAATTAATTCCTGAGATACAAGTTGAGGCGACATTTCCAGATGGAACGAAATTAGTCACAGTGCATCAGCCTATTCAATAATAAGGAGACATACGATGAGACGAGTATTTTTAGGATTGTTATTAGCATTTTCTATTAGCGTGTCTGCGCACGAAGGCCATGGAGCTGAACTGTTATCTGTGGCGCTGCATCCTTTTACAGGATGGGATCACCTGCTAGCGATGTTATTAGTGGGTGTGCTGATGGCGAAATATCCTCGAAAGGAAGGTTGGTTAATACCTGTTGCATTTGTTACGGCATTTAGTGTCGGATTGTTTTCTGGATCAATCATTTCAGGGGCGCAAATTCCATTGAATGTGAATTACTTCGTTTGGGGGTCACTGATCATCTTTTCAGTGGCTTTGTTGATGAAGAAATTGCCTTCTATATTTGCGATGTCGGCTTTGGCGGCATTTTTCGGCATGTCGCATGGGGTCGTTCACGGGGAAGAGCTTGTGCTTGTTAACTCTGGTTATTACTTAGGATTAATAGGGGCGACGGCTTTATTACATTTGATTGGATTTGCTACTTCCACTTTCTTGGAGCAGAAATTTAATTTGGCACTTAAAGCATTTATTGTGGTTTCAGGTTTGGCTGGGCTAGTTGCTATTGTTGCGGCATAAGGATTTCAAAATGATTCCAGGTGAAATAATTGCAGAGGGCCCTGATATTGAGCTGAACGTGGGCAGAAAAACTCTGTCCTTAGCGGTCTATAACACAGGTGATCGACCTATCCAAGTCGGTTCGCATTTCCATTTTTTTGAAGTAAATGAGGGTTTAGAGTTCGATCGCAAATTGGCGAGAGGATTTCGGTTGAATATTGCCTCTGGAACAGCCGTGCGATTTGAGCCTGGTCAAAGAAAAACGGTTGAGCTCGTATCTTTGGCTGGGGATCGAAAGGTATATGGATTTAATGCCAAAGTGATGGGGAAACTCTGATGGTTGCTATTTCAAGAAAAGCGTATGCCGAGATGTTTGGTCCTACAACAGGGGATCGAGTACGGCTTGCTGATACTGATTTATGGATCGAGGTTGAAAAAGATTTCACCATTTATGGCGAAGAGGTGAAGTTTGGTGGTGGAAAAGTGATTCGCGATGGAATGGGGCAAAGTCAGCGCCTAAGTAGTGAGTGTGTTGATACCGTCATTACCAATGCATTGATTGTGGATCATTGGGGAATTGTCAAAGCGGATATTGGCATTAAAAACGGCTTGATTAATAATATTGGCAAAGCAGGTAATCCTGATATACAGCCTGGGGTCAATATTGTGGTTGGGCCAGGTACCGAAGTAATTGCTGGTGAAGGGATGATTGTTACTGCAGGAGGTATTGACTCCCATATTCATTTTATTTGTCCTCAGCAAATTGAAGAGGCATTAATGAGTGGTGTCACCACCATGATAGGAGGTGGTACTGGTCCTGCGACAGGAACGTTTGCGACAACTTGTACACCTGGCCCTTGGCACATCCATAGCATGTTGAGTGCTGTTGAGGCATTCCCAATGAATATTGGTTTATTAGGTAAAGGTAACGCCAGTTTAGCTGGCCCATTGCGCGAGCAAGTGAGTGCTGGCGTTATTGGTCTGAAGCTTCATGAGGATTGGGGGACGACTCCTGCCGCGATTGATTGCTGCCTTGGTGTCGCGGATGAGATGGATGTGCAGGTTGCAATTCACACTGACACCTTAAATGAATCTGGATTTGTTGAAGCGACTATTGACGCCTTTAAAGATAGGACTATTCACACTTTTCATACGGAAGGTGCAGGGGGTGGTCATGCTCCTGACATTATTAGAGCCGCAGGATTGCCGAATGTATTGCCATCCTCAACAAATCCAACAATGCCTTATACGGTTAATACCATTGATGAGCATTTAGATATGTTGATGGTATGTCACCACCTTGATCCAGCCATTGCAGAAGACATTGCATTTGCTGAGAGCCGCATTCGGCGTGAAACGATTGCGGCTGAAGACATATTGCATGATATGGGTGCATTTTCGATGATGAGTTCGGATAGTCAAGCAATGGGTCGTGTTGGCGAAGTTATTATTCGTACTTGGCAAGCAGCGCACAAAATGAAGTATCAACGAGGTAGCCTCAAGGGCGATTCAAAGGCTGATAATTTTCGAGTAAAACGATATATATCGAAATATACGATTAATCCCGCCATCACTCACGGCATTTCTCATAGTGTAGGTTCGATAGAAGTTGGAAAATTAGCGGACTTGGTTATTTGGAAGCCGGCATTCTTTGGAGTGAAGCCAAGCTTAATTCTTAAGTCGGGAATGATTGCTGCCGCAGCGATGGGAGATCCTAACGCCTCGATTCCAACGCCTCAACCAGTTCATTACAGGCCCATGTTTGGATCATTTGGCGGCGGATTAAAAACATCAGTAACGTTTGTTTCGCAAGCAGCCTTGGATAATGAAGAAGTCGCTAGTTTAGGGCTCAAGAAACAATTAGTGCCAGTTAAAAACACTAGAAACATTCGTAAATCCGATATGATTCACAACGATTGGCAGCCAACTATTTCCGTTGACCCTGAGACTTATCAAGTGGTTGCCGATGGTGAGCAATTAATTTGTGAGCCAGCTAAAGTACTGCCTTTAGCGCAGCGCTATTTTCTATTTTAAAAATGAAAATTATTACTAAAAAAATAGATGCTGGAAAATTGGCAAACAGTCTTATAAAGGATGCGCCAATCTTAGAGCTTCCTTTTCTTGAACGAAGTAAAACGCGTCAACGCGTAAGTCTTAATCAAGGAGAGGAAGTTGGGTTGTCATTGCCACGTGGAAGTGTGATGCGCGGAGGAGATATCTTGGTTGATGAGGACGGTAGATTTATAAAGGTAGTTGCTGCACCTGAAAAAATTATTCGTGTCGAATCCAGTAATTCGCAACAGTTATTGCAGGCAGCTTACCATTTAGGTAATCGACATACACCTGTTGAAGTTGGCCCTAGCTATTTACATCTAGAGTACGATCCCGTTTTAGAGGATATGCTCAAGCGCTTGGGTGTGGTGGTGGTTTGTGAAATGCGACCATTTGAACCTGAGCATGGTGCCTATGGCGGCGGACATAAACATGGTCACGATGAAACCTTTGCTGAAGATTACGAGTTAGCTCAATCTGTTTATAAAGATCACGACCATGATCATAGTCATTCGCACATTCACTCAGATCATTGTGGGCACCATCACTCATGAATCAGCAGCAACTAAGCGCCTTATTGCAATTATCATCTCCTGCATTACCAATAGGAGGCTTCAGTTATTCGCAAGGATTTGAGGCTGCAGTTGATGTTGGGATTATTTCGAATGAGGAGGATGCTCATCTTTGGATTCAACAACTATTGTTGGGTGTATTTGCCTCTTGCGAAGCACCTGTATGGATTCTTCTTTTTCAGGCTTGGAAAGCAAAATCTTTCGAAAAGATAGAGCATTGGAATCATTGGTTTTGGTCGAGCCGTGAAACACATGAATTGCGC
>CAYFKO010000127.1:0-2369 GCA_964343765.1 uncultured Polynucleobacter sp.
CATCTTCGTAGCGCGAAGGGAGGTGCAAAGCCAGAGCCATGGGGCTGTTTAACCCCATTTTTTGAAGAGTATTTGGCGCTTGCTTAGTAGTCATCGTTAAAATCTAATACCTGATGGTAATGCTATGCAACTTTCTGACTTCAATTACGACCTTCCTGCCGAACTTATTGCCCAACATCCATTGGCCAATAGAACCGACAGTCGTCTTCTAGAGGTCAAATTAAATAATGCTGGTCGTGCCGAGTTCATAGATCGCCAGTTTAAAGATATTCTTCACTTAATT
Organism: uncultured Polynucleobacter sp.; assembly: GCA_964343765.1. Classification (GTDB taxonomy): domain Bacteria; phylum Pseudomonadota; class Gammaproteobacteria; order Burkholderiales; family Burkholderiaceae; genus Polynucleobacter. Next base: position 284 of record CAYFKO010000127.1, read on the forward strand.
CGCCCTGGAGACCTATTCGTCTTTAATGACACCAAGGTTATTCCCGCCAGACTGCATGGTAAAAAGGAAACGGGCGGAAATGTCGAAGTGTTAATTGAACGCATTAGCGGAGATAAACAAGCTTGGGTCCAATTTCCAGAAAATGTATTTGCATTACTTGAGCGTTTTGGTGAATTACCACTCCCCCCCTATATTGAGCACCAACCCGATGGTGAGGATGCAAAGCGATATCAAACCGTTGTTGCAAAGAATCCTGGCGCGGTTGCGGCACCAACCGCAGGTCTTCATTTTGATGAATCCATTTTGAAGCAACTTCATGACAGTGGGGTAGGGCAGGCAACCGTGACGTTGCATGTGGGAGCCGGCACTTTTAGCCCCGTTCGCGAGGAAGACCTCTCCAAACATAAGATGCATTCCGAATGGTTCTCTATTCCAGAGGCTACCCTTCAAGCAATCTCAGAGACCAAAAATCGCGGCGGAAGAATTATTGCCGTAGGCACTACCAGCCTGCGTGCCCTAGAGAGTCAGGCATTGAATGGTCAAAGCAGCGGTGAAACCAACCTCTTTATTACCCCGGGATATTCATTTAAAACCGTCGATTGCTTGCTCACAAACTTTCATCTGCCAAAATCTACTTTATTAATGTTGGTAAGTGCATTTGCGGGCATGGAAAATATTCGCGCTGCCTATCAACATGCTATTGAACAAAGATATCGCTTCTTCAGCTATGGGGACGCTATGTTTCTTTGCCGACTTGAAAATTCATTGTTATGACTAAACCCGTTCACTTTTCCATTTTGGCGCGCGACTCTCAAAGCCCTGCTCGCTTGGGCCAACTAGATCTCCCTCACGGTAGCGTGCAAACTCCAATCTTTATGCCAGTAGGAACTTATGGAACGGTCAAGGCGATGACACCCCGCGATCTTCATGAGGCAAAAGCACAAATCATTCTTGGTAACTCGTTTCATCTTTGGCTAAGACCTGGATTGGATGTCATCCAAAAACATGGTGGCCTGCATCGCTTTATGGGCTGGGATAAACCCATCCTGACTGACTCCGGCGGCTTTCAGGTCTTTAGCTTGGGGGCCTTGCGGAAGATTTCCGAAGAAGGCGTGACATTTGCTTCGCCCATTAATGGCGATAAGCTATTTATGTCCCCCGAAGTTTCCATGGAAATTCAGGCGGTTTTAAATAGCGATATCGCCATGCAATTTGACGAGTGCACGCCGTACGAAACAAAGGGCCAGCCAACTTCCGAGAAAACCGCACGCGCCTCTCTTGAAATGTCGCTGCGTTGGGGCGATCGCTCACTTAAACGTTTTAGAGAACTCAATACTGGCAATGGCCTCTTTGGCATTGTGCAAGGCGGCATGTTTGAAAACCTGAGTGAGTTTTCACTCGCGGCTGTCAGTCAACAAGGCTTTGATGGCATTGCCATTGGTGGGCTATCGGTAGGCGAACCCAAACCCGAGTTTGAAAGAATTCTCAATTTCACGGCCCCAAAATTACCTGAGCATATGCCCCACTATCTAATGGGTGTAGGCACTCCAGAAGATTTGATTCTGGGTGTTAGCTTGGGGATCGATATGTTCGATTGCGTCATGCCTACCCGCAATGCTCGCAACGGCTGGCTATTTACCCGCTTTGGTGACCTGAAATTGCGTAACTCCGGATATAAAGACGATGATCGCCCGCTAGACCCAACCTGTGCCTGTTACACCTGCCAAAACTTTACTCGATCCTATTTAAATCACCTGCAAAAAGCAAATGAAATCTTGGGATCACAACTCAATACCATTCACAATCTCTCGTATTACCTGCAACTCATGGCCGAAGTGCGGGAAGCGCTTAGCAAGGATCGTTTTAGCGCCTATCGCGAGGAATTTCATGCCAATCGCCAGCGCGGCGTTGAACCTGGGCAGGATTAATAGCCCCGAAGGGGTGCAAGCCCCTCAAATCACCTCTAAAGCCTCATACCGTTTAGAATTGCGGGTTTACGGCTGTAATTTTCAGCCTAAAACAACTGCAGTTTCTATTTGGTCATTAACGGAGGTTATGTATGTGGATTAGTAACGCTTTTGCTCAG
>CAYFKO010000127.1:2379-3824 GCA_964343765.1 uncultured Polynucleobacter sp.
GGCTTAATGAGCTTCCTTCCTTTGATTTTGATGTTTGCAGTGTTGTATTTCATCATGATTCGTCCACAAATGAAGCGCCAAAAAGAAACTAAGGCAATGCTTGCAGCATTAACGGTTGGCGATGAAGTGCTCACCGTTGGCGGCCTCTTTGGCAAAGTCACAGCAATTAAAGATGATGTGGTCACTGTTGAGATTGCAACCAATACTCAAGTTCAACTACAAAAAGGTGCGATCACCACCGTATTACCTAAAGGCACTTTGAAGTCAGCTTAATAGGTCTCTTTAATACGCTTGTTTAAAAGTATCTCAATATGAATCGCTACCCACTCTGGAAATACATCGTCATCGCCATTGCATTACTCATTGGCGGACTTTATTCATTACCGAATTTCTATGGTGAGGCACCAGCGGTTCAAGTTTCATCTGCCAAACCAACCATTAAGGTTGATTTGGCAACCCAATCTCGGGTTGAGAAAATTCTTTCGGATGCAAATATCAATAGCACTGGCGTATTTTTCGAGAGCGCAGGCAATGTTGGCTCAATCAAGGTTCGCTTTAACAACACGGATATTCAATTACGCGCACGTGATCTGTTGCAACAAAAATTAAATGTTGATCAGAGTGATCCTAACTACACGGTTGCTTTAAATCTTTTATCCAACACCCCTGGATGGCTAAACGCAATCAACGCTTTGCCAATGCCCCTGGGCCTAGATTTGCGCGGCGGCGTCTACTTCCTGTTGCAAGTGGACATGAAGGGTGCAGTACAGAAAAAAGTTACCTCACTTGCAACCGATATTCGTAGTCAACTACGCGATAAAAATATCCGCCACCAAGGGATTGATCGCAATCCTGACACTATATCCATCAATTTTGGTGGTAGCGATGAAGCCGATGTTGCACGCACCCTCTTAAACACCTCCCAGCCTGATCTGATTTGGCTAGTTAAATCAACTGGCGGATCAACAAAGTTAACCGGCGAATTTAAGCCTAAAGCATTAAAAGATATTCAAGACAATGCGGTAAAGCAAAACATCATTACCCTCAATAAACGTGTGAATGAATTAGCGGTTAAAGAGCCGGTGATTCAACAACAGGGCGCCGAACGTATCGTTGTCCAACTCCCTGGCGTGCAAGATACAGCTCGCGCGAAAGACATCATTGGTCGTACTGCCACCTTGGAAGCACGCCTCGCCGATCCACTGGTATCAACGATTGGTATTGGTGAAACGCCTCCCCCAGGAATGGATACCTTTCGCTTTGGTGAAAATCGTTTAGGTGTATTCAAAAAATCGGTGATTTTTAGCGGTGACCGTATCACTGACGCCAGCGCAGGCTTTGATCAAAATCAGCGCCCTGCCGTAAACATCTCCTTAGATGCCGCCGGTGGTCGTGTCATGCAATAAGTAACCCGTGAAAATATCGGCAAACCGATGGGCATGATT
>CAYFKO010000128.1:0-265 GCA_964343765.1 uncultured Polynucleobacter sp.
GCTCGAAGACATCGCTATTCTGACAGGCGGTCAAGTGATTGCTGAAGAAGTTGGCTTGACACTCGAAAAAGTAACATTGCAAGACCTCGGTCAAGCTAAGCGTGTTGAAATCGGCAAAGAAAACACAACCATTATTGATGGTGCTGGTGATGGCAAAAACATCGAAGCACGTGTTAAACAAATTCGCGTTCAAATCGAAGAAGCGACAAGTGACTACGATCGTGAAAAACTCCAAGAGCGTGTTGCTAAATTAGCGGGTGGTGTT
>CAYFKO010000128.1:356-3790 GCA_964343765.1 uncultured Polynucleobacter sp.
ATCTGGTAAAGGTAACTACGGTTATAACGCAGCGACTAGCGAATACGGCGATCTCGTTGAGCAAGGTGTTATCGACCCAGCTAAAGTAACGAAGACAGCGCTTATCAATGCTGCTTCAGTTGCTGGCTTGTTGTTGACAACCGATGCTGCTGTTGCAGAAGCTCCTAAGGATGAATCTGCAGCTGGTATGCCACCTGGAATGGGTGGTATGGGCGGTATGATGTAATTTAGCGCTCAGCTAAAGCCAAAAGGGCACCGAAAGGTGCCCTTTTTATTTGCTTAATTATTTTTTACTAGTTAAGTAAGTATTTCTAATAATTTATTTCAAACGACTTAAGATCCCTGCACATTCACCGCCAGGAAAGCGATAGGTTTTGAAGTGAGTTTTCCAATCCGCATTGAGATTAGAAATTCGAATCTTTGAAATCTTTGCTTTGTTATCGGTTGCTAATTTCACATTAGCTAACCAGAAGTTGCCATTTTCATCTTCAAGGATTGTGTAGGCGCCAGGGGTTTTTAGGTTGAGATTAGCTTGTTCTTTATAGATAAAGCAGCCCATGGTTCTGAATTTCTTAGAAGCAAGTGCGGCGATTCCAGGAGGTAAATTATCTTTATGATCTTCAGCAGTCCATTTTTGAACTTCGGGAGTAAAACTCAGATCGATATCTTGTTGGTTATTAAAAGCGTAGAGTGTTTTACCCAAATCTTCTTTTGCGATTAAGTTTTGTCTAAAAGTGACCAAGTTTGGGCCGATTAGATCTTTCCAGTCTTGGTAGGGTTTGCCAACACCTTCTTGAATATCGCCAATGACAAATTTAGGTTCGGATGGACCATATACTCGTTCTAGATAGCTCAATACATTTGGAGCTTGTCCAAAGCAGGCTTTCACCATGTTTGGGTTTTGATACCAATCAGGACTGCCTTTAGATTCGTCAATAAAGGCCTTCATCACAATTGCGGTATCTAAATTGGTAAGTCCTGCATTTTTCAACCGCTCAAAACCAACGCTACAGGAATTTGTTAGATCTTTGCCCTCTGCCTTATTAATTAGCTGCATGAGGCTTGGCGATGAACTATTTAAGATTTGTAAGAAGTTCAGGGTGCCAGGTTGATTAGGGTAGTTCAAGACATTCGATGTTGAAATCCCTTCGCGATTTGGCAAATCATCTGTGCCAGAAGCTGCAGGATCAAATAGGGTTTTGGTATAGCTAAACGATAAGCGAATATCAAAAAGTTTTGACTTTTCGGCTTTGGGGTCAGTTTGGAGTTGCTGAATTTTTTTATCGGGAGTGCTGCCAAGGCTACCTTCAGCGCGATATACCGGAATTTCAATGACTTCAATTCCGCTGCGAACATCTTGCCAGCTAAGCGAAATCGGGGTCTTGCCATTGACTAAGCCCTGAAGCATTTTATTGGTACGTTCTTGGGTTTGGCTAAGAACTGGATTGCTTGCGGCGGTGGTTAAGCTGGTCACTGTGGCGGATGCACCGCCAGTAGCGACGAGAGCGGCAGTATTCAATAAAAACTGTACTGGTCCAATAAAGTCTTGGCTGGAGTTGTTCGAAGTTTTGACATTGACAATAATTGAAAGATTGCCAGGGTTCGTAACAGAGAATGGTTTAAGTAAACCGTATTGCACGATTTTCATGGGCAAGGTACTTAGAGAGGCACATTCACCCCCAGAGTTTCTGCCATCAAAGGTTGCAATAGGAATATCTTTTTTATTGACCTTGGCATCAAATCCGTTTGTTGTGACCGAGATGATCAACTGCGTTTTATCGCTACCCCAAAAACTATGATTAGAAAGGGGAACGCAACTGCTAGTTGGAATAACTTCAGTCGTAATCGTGACATACCCGTCATTTCCGAAGCCATCGGTAAGCCAGGCAGGCGTATCTCGCCCCACGATGTTGGCATTAATGTCGGGAAAGAAAAAAGCAGCAGCAAAGGCTTGATTTGAAAAAGCCCAAATCAATAGAGCTGCTAAGAAACGTCGAAATTTAGTCATATTGCTATTGTAAGGAGTTAGCTCTATCTAGAACAATCCTCCATTAATTACATAATCAATAAAAGTTAAAACGGCTCAAAGGCTAAATAGTTGACATTTATCAGCTTTATTTCTTGCTTAGGGTTAATCCCATATAAAAATTCATTCTATTTTTACGCATTTTTTGCATAATGAATAACCAATAAAAGGAGATAAAACATGGCTCGATTTAGTCGTTTGTGGGTAGCATTAATTGCTTCGCTCATCACCTTCTCAGCAAGTGCGTATGACGGTTTGGTCCAAAAGCAAGTATTTGAGATGCCAAGCTACACAACGGTCGGTGGAAAAACAATTAAGCAGGTTAAGGTTGGTTATGAAACCTACGGCAAGTTAAATGAAAAGGGCGATAACGCCATTATGGTTTGCCACTTCTTTTCAGGTTCATCACATGCGGCCGGCAAATATAAAGATACTGATGCTGCGCCAGGTTACTGGGATAGCATCATTGGTTCTGGAAAGCCAATTGATACCGATAAATACTTTGTTATTAGCACGGACACCTTGGTTAATTTGGGTACTGGGGATCCTAATGTAATTACTACGGGTCCTGCGACGATTAATCCTGAGACAGGTAAACCTTATGGGATGTCATTTCCAATCGTGACCATTCAGGATTTTGTGAATGTTCAAAAAGCGCTCGCAGATAAATTAGGAATTAAGAAATTTGCAGCTGTTACTGGCGCATCGATGGGCTCACTTCAAGCGGTTGAGTGGGCGGCCAGTTATCCAGAGATGGTGGAGCGCATTATTCCGGTTATACCTGGTGGACTCGAAGCAAGTGCTTATCTAATTCAGACGGTGCAAGCATGGATGAATCCAATTTATTTGGATCCGAATTGGAATCATGGCGATTATTACGGAAAAGAAGCTCCTAACTTAGGATTGGCTCATGCATTACAACTAGTGACGCTGAATGCTCGTCACCCAGGTTGGATGGAGCGTACTTTTGGGCGTAAATGGGCGGCTGAAGGAAAAGATCCAGCAAAAGACTGGAGTAATTTATATGCAGTACAAGATGGCATTGCTAAAGCAGGTTTTGCGAGAGCGAAAGTTTCAGATGCAAACCACTTTTTATATTTAGCAAAAGCGAACCAAGTATTCCGTATTGGTAATGCGCCAACGCTAGAGGAGGGGCTCAAGAAAATTAAAGCAAAAGCTTTATTCTTGCCAGCTTCAAGTGATTTACTTTTATTCCCTGATTATTCCAAGAAAGCAGTAGCACTTCTTAAGAAGCAGGGTAATGTTGCCGAGTATGCTGAGATTCCAGGGGATGGCGGCCATCTTGATGGCGTTACAGATGTGGCGAAGGTCGGTGACAAAATCAAAGCATTCTTAAAGCGTTAATAGTTCATTAAAAATAAGGGGGTTTAACCCCCTTATTTGTTAA
>CAYFKO010000129.1:0-3779 GCA_964343765.1 uncultured Polynucleobacter sp.
CCCGAGGTTGCCAGCGCGCAAGTAAGGCGGGTTGACCAATCGTTGCCAATTAATTCCCTTTAACTGCTAAGCCTACGCGTTTAACGCCGTTTTCTTTAAGGCGCGACATGACATCCATGACCACTTCATATCGAATCGATTTATCTGCAGCAATGACCATCGGTTGATCAGGGGATTTCTCAGACTGCTCGCGGGCAAAACTGCCTAATTGCTGACGCGTTAATGTTTTGGTTGATTTGCCATCCTGATTGATTTTGATTTCTTCGTTTTCAGTGATGTTTAAAAACACCGGTGGCAGTGGTTGTACTTGAGCACCGCCCACCGTAGGAAGATTCACAATCCCTGGATTCACAAATGGTGCTGTGACCATAAAAATAACCAGCAACACTAACATCACATCGATGTAAGGTACAACATTAATGTCAGACATGGCTCGTCGACGCGAGCCACCTGAGCGTCTTTGAATATTAGCCATTAGTTTGACGTTGCAAAATGTTAGTGAATTCTTCGATAAAGGTTTCAAAGCGAATAGCTAAGCGATCAATATCTGCAGCGCTGCGGTTATAGAACACGACGGCAGGGATCGCCGCAAACAAGCCAATCGCTGTAGCAACGAGCGCCTCGGCAATACCAGGAGCTACGCTAGCAAGTGTTGCTTGTTGAACATTCGCTAAGCCTCTAAACGAATTCATAATTCCCCAAACGGTTCCAAACAGACCGATATAAGGAGAGACTGAACCCACTGAAGCTAAAAAGGGAAGGTTAGCTTCTAATGAGTCCATTTCACGCTGATACATCGCCTTCATTGCGCGACGTGCTGTGTCAATTTCGCGACCTTTCATGAACTCTTGCATGCCGCTTTGGAAAATGCGTTGTAAGGCGCTGGCATGGTTGGATTGGTTGCGCTGAGCAGCGGCAAGCAGTGCATTTAAATCACCGCCTGACCAAAAGTCTTTTTCGAAACGCTCGGTTTCTTGACGAACGGCACGAATGATGGCGCCTTTGCGAAAAATGATTGCCCACGATGCAACGGAAAGGCATAGAAGCAAGAGCATCACCAGTTGCGCAAGCAAACTGGCATTCAGGATTAGGCTGACAAACGAAAGGTCTTGATGTGGCATGGTGATTTAACGAATAAAAATTAAACGGGTTGACGATGAACGGCAAATGGGGCGAATGCTTGTTGAACTGGCATCATCTCCATCGTGTTGATATTCACGTGTTTTGGTAGTGTACTGACCCAGTAGACCGATTCAGCAATGTCGTCAGCTGAAAGAGCGGTAACACCTTCATATACTTTGCCCGCTTTGGCATCATCGCCTTTAAAGCGGACGTTTGAAAACTCAGTGCCTGAGCACATACCAGGCTCAAGGGAGGTCACTCGAACAGGGGTTCCGATCAGATCGGAGCGCAAATTTAGGCTAAATTGATGAACAAAGGCTTTGGTTCCGCCATAGACATTACCGCCTGGGTAGGGGTAGGTTCCGGCAACTGAGCCTAAGTTGATGACGTGACCTTGTTTGCGCTCAACCATTCCCGGCAAAATTGCGCGGGTCATGTGGACTAAACCTTTGACATTGGTATCGATCATTTGGTTCCAATCGTCTAGATAGGCTTGGTGAGCAGGCTCAAGTCCAAGTGCTAAACCAGCGTTATTTACCAAAATAGTCACGTTGGCAAACTCTGACGGTAAGGTTTTTGGGAAATTGGCAACAGCATTGGGGTCGCAAACATCCAAAATAGCGGTAAAAAGTAGGGCTTGTTGGTCACTCGGAAGGTCATTTTTGAGCTGATCTAAACGGTCCTGACGTCTTCCAGTGGCAATTACCTTATGGCCCTGTGCCAAAAAACGACGACTAATGGCGGCGCCAAAACCAGCGGTTGCTCCGGTGACAATAACAGTGTGTTTCATGGTGTCTCTTTTATCTTTCTGTGAACGAGTTAAGCTTGTTTTGTATCATTGAGGTTTTACGCAGAGTTTAGCGTATTAGCGTGTTAAACAAAGGAACCCAAATCATGTTTCATCGTAGCCAAACCCTTGCCAATACCGACCCAGCCTTGTGGGAAGCCATTCAGGCCGAAAATCGTCGCCAAGAGGCCCATATTGAGCTAATTGCCTCTGAAAACTACACTTCCCCTGCGGTCATGGAGGCTCAAGGCTCTCAATTGACCAATAAATACGCGGAAGGCTACCCTGGCAAGCGTTATTACGGTGGTTGTGAACACGTGGATGTGGCAGAGCAGCTCGCTATCGACCGCTTAAAACAGTTATTTGGCGCAGATGCCGCCAATGTTCAGCCTCATTGCGGTGCTTCTGCCAATGAAGCGATCTTTTTGGCATTTTTAAAGCCTGGTGACACGATTTTGGGTATGAGCCTTGCTGAAGGTGGTCACTTAACGCATGGTATGCCTCTTAATATGAGCGGCAAGTGGTTCAACATTGTTCCTTATGGCCTGAACGACAAAGAAGAAATTGATTACGACCAAATGGAAAAATTGGCTCACGAGCATAAGCCAAAATTGATTATTGCTGGCGCCTCAGCTTATTCTTTGCGTATTGATTTTGAGCGTTTTGCCAAAGTGGCTAAGGCAGTGGGCGCTATTTTCATGGTGGACATGGCTCACTATGCTGGTTTGATTGCTGCAGGTTTGTATCCTAACCCAGTACCCCATGCCGATGTGGTTACCTCAACAACGCACAAGAGCTTGCGTGGACCGCGCGGTGGTGTGATTCTCATGAAAGCGGAGCATGAGAAGGCGATTAATTCGGCGATCTTCCCTGGGTTGCAAGGTGGTCCATTGATGCATGTGATTGCGGCTAAAGCAGCGGCATTCCTAGAAGCACAAAAACCAGAATTTAAAGAGTATCAACAGCAAGTGATTACGAACGCTCGTGTTATGGCGGAAACTTTGGTCAAGCGTGGTTTACGCATCGTTTCTGGAAAAACCGAATCGCATGTGATGTTAGTTGATTTGCGTGCAAAAAATATTACGGGTAAAGAAGCTGAGCGCGTTTTAGGTGAAGCACACATTACAGTGAATAAAAATGCGATTCCGAATGATCCAGAAAAACCATTTGTAACGAGCGGTATTCGTTTGGGTTCTCCTGCGATGACTACTCGTGGCTTCAAAGAAGCGGAAGCGATGGCGGTAGCTAATTGGATTGCTGACGTTCTCGATAACCCAGGAGATGCTGACAATATTGCACGCGTTCGTAGCGAAGTGGAAGCGCTCACAAAACGTTTCCCTGTGTACGGCGCGTAATATTAATTCGTAATTATGTACTGCCCATTTTGCTCAAACGAAGATACCCAGGTACTTGATTCCCGGGTATCTGAGGATGGGAAAGTTGTCCGTCGTCGCAGGCGTTGCGAAAAGTGCGATAAGCGATTTACAACGTATGAACGTGCTGAATTAGCTTTGCCGGCTTTGGTAAAAAAAGACGGTAGTCGTGTCGAATACAACCGTGACAAGTTACTCAGTTCGATGCGCTTGGCACTTCGTAAACGTCCAGTTTCAGCCAGTGCGGTTGATGATGCGCTTAATCAAATCGAAGAGCGTTTAATGGCGCTTGGAGAAAAAGAAATACCGACTGCCAGAGTTGGTGAGATGGTCATGCGTGAACTAAAGCGTCTTGATAAGGTGGCGTATATTCGTTTTGCCTCTGTCTATCGGAGCTTCGAAGATCTAGAATCGTTTGAGAGTGCGCTTAAAGAACTCAAATAGTTGTAATACCCCAAACTGCGCGCGGTTATTGTTTTAATGGTATTGGTATATAC
>CAYFKO010000130.1:0-3773 GCA_964343765.1 uncultured Polynucleobacter sp.
CTCTTCTCGATATTTGGCAAATGTCTTTCCTTGCTGCTTTTCAACCGAAACCTTAAATTGGTCCAAGGTCATTTTTTTCTGATTTGCAAGGTTATTAATAATGTTATTTAAATCCTCATCAATAACCCGCATTCCTTTTGAGACAGCCTCTTGATACTGAATATGCTCAATGATTAAGCGCTCAAGAACTAAACGATCAAAATCTTCGGCTGGAGGTACGGGACGCTTAGCATCTTTAAATTGCTTAGAAACGACGGCAACACGATCATTTAATTCGCGTTGAGTAATGACATCCGAATTAACAACCGCAATCACACGGTCAATATCCCTGGTATTGGCATTATTGATGGTTTGGCTTTTTGAATTTCCAGCACCCGGGGCAGCTGCGGAAAACGATACCACCGCAGCTCCTAAGGCCAAAATCAAAAGATTGCTTAAAGATCGATTCAGATTCATATAGGGCAATTCAGCAAATTAATAACGATTACGTACTTATAACGATACTATAAGGCTTTTAAGATCTTTCTATTGAGATTCTTTACTCGTAACGCTCAAAACGCGAAACGGGGGTAGGAGCTTGATTTACAGGCATATACCCAGGAATATTAAATCTCATGATATCAATTGGGTTATTACCCACCCCGCCTAAACCTTTAAATTCAAGCTGGAAGAAAATTTGAGTTGTGGAAACCAACGAGGTATTCAAGAATTTTTGAACTGCGACACGCGCCGCCCAGCAATCCTGGTCATATTCAAAGCCAACTAGGGTGTTCAAAGTTTTTTCTGAGACCTTGTCGTAGTTCCAGCGGCCAATTCCATATAAATTCTTAGTCAGCGGCCATTGACCGGAGACTTCATATTGATAAATGGTTGTATCTGGAATCGTTGGGTCATAGGTATAGCGATAACTAAAGTTCAGCATTCTTCTTGGTGAAGGTCTCCAAGAAGCAGTCATCGATGTTTGTACAGAACGATTTAATTGAATGTTATGTTGATTAGCAATATCCAAATTCAAGTTACCCATCAAACGAGTTGATGCTGCCATCAATAAATCGGAGTACTTATTTTGACTTTGCAACTGATCTGCTGTTGTATCGCTATATAAACCTACACGCTGGCCTGACAAATCGATACGCTGAGCTACAACAGCTCTGACACGTTCAATGCCTGTTTCTGCATCTAAGATACGTGTAGTAACGCCAGCGGTAACTTTATTGTTATCCGCAAATCGATCATTACCAACAAAGGTATTTTCAGAGAAAATTTGAGAAATGCCAAATCCCATTGGCCCAGTGTCAAGTAAAGGCAAACGAGTTTGATCAACGTATGGCGTGTAAACATACATGATGCGTGGCTCAAGCGTCATTAACATCTCACGCCCAAAAATACGTGATAACTCTGGCGCATCTCGCTCAAAAAACATGCCACTATCTAAACTCATAGTCGGCAAGGTATAGCTTTGCGAGACACCTTGATAGAGGGGGTTACTTTCAGTGTTGTAGGTATTTGCACGCAAACTAACCTTAGGCGTAATGTAATAGCCTGGAGTCATGTAAGGAAAACTAATACTAGAATTTACGAAAGAACGATTGACAGAATAAAACTGACGATTAAATACAGTTGTACCAGGCGCATCTAATGCCCCGTTATAGGTAAAACGAGTAAAGTCAGATTCAAAATTAACAATCGCACCATTCCAATTTAAATTCCGATAACGCGCATTAACCTGCGGCTCACGATCGTATGGCAATGCCACAATGGCGGTTGGATCAGGCTGGAGAGTTTGATATTTTTGTACACGCGATAAAAAGGTCCAACCTTGGTAGCCGTAATTCAAACCTAATTCTTGGGTGAATTGACGGGAAATTGCCTGCCCGACACTGCGTCCCAGGTCATCCGCATAGAAATCATCTGAGACACGATTGAAGTTTGAGTAAAAGGTCAATCCCGGGGATAGTAATTGTTGATGACGCCAGCTATATGCCCAACGATTGGTTTGAGTAATCGAATCACTCGGTAAATACTCAGCCATCAACGTGCCAGAATATTTTGGCTCTAAATATCTAAACTCTCCACCCAATTGCGTTCCGCGTAGTGACAAATAGCGTGGGTATAAAGTTAAATCACGATTTGGCGCAATGTTGTAGTAATACGGCAGAGTCAAATCTAAACCGTTATTGGAGTTCAAACCAACCGTGGGCGGTAAAAATCCAGAACGACGATCCGATGACATTGGTAACGAAAAATAAGGGGTATAGAAAATTGGTGCGCCCATGAAATGCAAAACACCATTACTACCAACGCCTTCTTTTTTCTCCCGATCGATTTCCATATCGCTCGAGGAAAAATACCATGCCAAATTCTCAGGCGTACAGGTTGTGTAAGTTGGCTGACTTAATAATATTTTGTCATTGCCAAGAAAATCAGCACGATTGGCATGTCCTGATCCTCGAGTGTCTCGCAACTCATAATCAGGACTTTCCATCCAACCTTCTTGAGAATCCAATTTCAAGCGTGCACGAGGGCCTGCAAATGAAGTGGTATCTTTAATAAATTTTGCTCGACCTGTGACATCAGCGATATCGGTATCGGGGTCATAAGAAATTTTGTCACCCTTAACTACGGAACCATTTCGACGAATTTCAGCATCACCACTTAAATTGACCGTACGATCATTTGTGCCTTCAATTTTTTTACTAGAGGTAAATGTCAACGATTTATCATCGGATAATCCATCGCGCACGATTAACTGATCGTCCAAACGAAGCGATAATGGGGTTTTATCTGGGCTCTGAGCATAAGCAATATGCGCTACCGTCAATACCCCAAAAAAAGATACAAAAAAGCCTCTTCGCACATGAAGATTGCTGGAAAATTGAGGGGTAAAAAGGCGAAATTTTGACATTAAATTCTCAGACCCTTTTATTATAGAAAAATTATGACCAATACCCACTCAGACACCCGCTTGAACAGCCTCATTCTTTGGCTAAATCAGCTCCCAAGCTCCTACCAGATTGACTCTGCCTCAATCACGCCCGCATCGAGCGATGCGAGCTTTAGACGATACTTTCGGGTTAAAAGTGCCAATAAGTCGCTGATTGTCATGGACGCCCCTCCAGACAAAGAAGACTCCACTCCCTTTATTCGAGTTGCAAAACTCCTACTCGAAGCAGGACTTAATGTCCCTGTAGTTTTAGAATTTGATCTGACTCAAGGCTTTTTATTGCTATCCGATTTAGGCAATACAACTTATCTATCGGTTCTTAATTCTGATAACGCAAAATCACTCTATCAAGATGCCTCGAATGCACTCATTCAAATGCAACTTGCGAGCAAAGAAGATCTGCTACCAAATTACGATGCGCCACTACTTCAACGTGAAATGGATTTATTTCCTGAGTGGTACCTTAGTAAACATTTAAATTACCAAATCAAAGATTCCGAAAAAGAATCGCTTAAGTCTATTTTCGACACCCTCATTAAAAATAATCTAAGTCAACCTCAGGTATATGTGCACCGCGATTATCACTGTCGCAATCTAATGGTTACCGATCAAAATAATCCGGGTGTTTTAGATTTTCAAGATGCTGTTTTTGGGCCCATCACCTATGATTTAGTTTCACTTTGGAGAGATGCTTATATCGAGTGGGATGAAGAACAACAAATTGATTGGGTAATTCGTTATTGGGAAAAAGCAAAAAAATCTGGGCTGCACGTTAATCATGACTTTGGTGATTTTTATCGCGATTACGAATGGATGGGGTTACAACGCC
>CAYFKO010000131.1:0-3213 GCA_964343765.1 uncultured Polynucleobacter sp.
GCACCAGCCTTGATATTTGCTTCCACTTCATTTTTGTAAACGTCAGCAATTTGCTCGTCAGGCAACAACATCATGACAACGTCAGCACCTTTAACCGCCTCAGCTACTTCTTTAACATTTAAGCCGGCATTAACAGCTTTATTCCAAGAAGCGCCACCTTTACGCAAACCAACCGTTACTTTTACACCTGAATCATTGAGATTCAAAGCGTGTGCGTGACCTTGTGAGCCATAGCCAATAATGGTTACTTGCTTGCCTTTAATGAGGGAAAGGTCTGCATCTTTATCGTAAAAAACTTTCATTTGATGTCCTATAAAAATTATGTAGTTATTTGTGTTTGAAATAGTTCAACGGAAAAAACTAAACCCGCAGAATTCGCTCTCCACGACCAATACCTGAAGCTCCAGTACGAACAGTTTCAAGAATAGCCGCTTTGTCGATTGCATCAATAAAGGCATCCAGTTTAGAACTATCGCCTGTTAACTCAATCGTGTAACTTTTTTCTGTGACGTCAATGACACGACCACGGAAAATATCCGTTGTGCGCTTCATCTCTTCACGCTCTTTACCCACTGCTCGAACTTTAATCAACATCAGTTCGCGCTCGATGTGAGCACCTTCCGTCAAGTCATAAACCTTGACCACATCTACCAAACGATTCAAATGCTTAGTGATTTGTTCAATCACATCCTCTGAACCATTGGTGACGATAGTCATACGTGACAATGACGGATCTTCAGTTGGCGCCACTGTCAACGTTTCAATGTTGTAGCCACGCGCTGAAAATAAACCAACTACCCGAGACAATGCCCCAGGTTCGTTTTCAAGAAGTACAGAAATAATATGTCTCATTACAGATCCTCACTTCCTAGCAACATCTCTGTAATGCCCTTACCCGCTTGAACCATTGGCCAGACGTTTTCAGATGGATCAGTTTGGAAATCCATAAACACTGTGCGATCTTTTAACTTGAATGCTTCGCGTAACGCCCCTTCAACATCCGATTTTTTCTCAATTCGCATACCAACATGGCCATAGGTCTCTGCCAATTTAACAAAATCTGGCAAGGAATCCATGTATGAATGGGAATAACGCTTGCTATAGGTTAATTCTTGCCATTGACGAACCATACCGAGGTAGCGGTTATTCAATGAAACCACTTTCACTGGCGTGTCATATTGCAAACAAGTAGATAGCTCTTGAATACACATTTGGATAGAACCTTCACCGGTGATAGTGACCACTTCGGAATCAGGGAAGGCTTTCTTGATACCCATTGCGAATGGCAAGCCAACGCCCATCGTGCCTAATCCGCCTGAATTGATCCAACGACGTGGCTTATCAAATTTATAGAATTGCGCTGCCCACATTTGATGCTGACCAACATCAGAACAAATAAATGCATCACCTTTGGTTAATTCCCAAATTTTCTCAACAACATACTGAGGTTTAACAATCTCAGAATCGCGATCATATTTGAGGCAATCTTTTTTGCGCCACTCATTAATTTGCGACCACCATGCATCGATCTTGGCTTGGTTCTTACGAGGACCCGCAGCTTTTAACTGCTCAGTCAAATCAACCAATACTTCTTTGAGGTTGCCAACGATCGGAACGTCAACTTTCACACGTTTAGCAATCACCGATGGATCGATATCAATATGAATAATTTTTCTTGGGACGGCTTGGAAATGACCTGGATTACCAATCACTCGGTCATCAAAACGAGCGCCAATCGCAATTAACACGTCGCAGTTTTGCATCGTCATGTTGGCTTCATAAGTACCATGCATGCCCAACATGCCTAAAAATTGCGGGCTCGTTCCAGGAAAACCACCAAGTCCCATTAAGGTGTTGGTGACTGGATAGCCAAGCAAATCAGCAAAAGCTTTTAATTCAGGTGCAGCATCCGCCAAGACCACACCGCCTCCGGTGTAGATATAGGGACGCTCAGCTTCCATTAACAAACCTACGGCCTTTCTAACTTGACCGCTATGCCCTTTAAGGACTGGATTGTAAGAGCGCAACTCAACCTCTTTTGGATAAAAGTAAGGCGCCTTATGGAATGAAATATCTTTTGGAATATCAACGACAACCGGACCTGGTCGACCCGTTCTAGCAATATGAAATGCTTTCTTGAGGGTCACTGCCAAATCACGTACGTCTTTGACTAAAAAATTATGTTTTACAACTGGACGTGTAATACCAACGGTATCGCACTCTTGGAAAGCATCTTCACCAATCATGGTGGAAGGCACATTCCCAGTAATGATGACCATTGGAATTGAGTCCATGTAGGCCGTTGCAATGCCTGTGACAGCATTGGTCACACCTGGACCTGATGTTACTAAAGCAACGCCAACCTTACCGGTAGCGCGCGCATAACCATCAGCAGCATGAACTGCGGCTTGCTCATGACGAACCAAAATATGTTCAAACTTATCTTGTTTGAAAATTTCATCATAAATATAGAGAACAGATCCGCCTGGATAGCCCCACACAAACTCAACACCTTCTTCGTGAAGCGCACGAACGAGAATCTCGGCTCCGATTATCTCGGGAGCATCTGAAGGCACATCTGAATGGGAATTCGTAGAAGTGGCGGGCTTTAAAGCTTCATTTACTGCATTCATTTTCATAGTCCTTTGCAATTTTCGGCAAAAAATTGTTTGGTCTGCTCTGTCCCTTGCTTGTGGCCCGGGTTCGAGCGGCTTAGCACCCTTTATCCACCAAAACCATCTCTTGAAAGGTTCGATAAGGGTGAACTGACAATTGTATTACATTCCTAAGGGGTTTTACTAGGGGGATGTTGAACTGGGATAGGGTTTCGAGGTCTAATACAAGGTCATGGCTTCTGAGAAAGAACTTTCCGACTTCCTGCGCGCATCTGAAAAAAGAGCGTTCAAGCAGGTTCTTTACGCCATCCGAGATGAAGAGGCGGCCTTGGATATTGTCCAGGATGCCATGATCAAATTGGCTCAAAGCTACGGAGACAAGCCAGTTCAGGAACTTCCACTCCTCTTCACCAGAATAGTGCAAAACACAACGAAGGACTGGTTTAGAAGGCAGAAAATTAGAAATACATGGGTGAGTTTCTTTTCAAGCTTTAAACGTTCAGACTCAGACGAAGAGACTGATCCAGAAGAGTTTTTTGCTAATGATGAGTCCCAAAGTTACGGAATCGATGGCTCAAATCGGCTGGAACGACAAGAA
>CAYFKO010000131.1:3223-3770 GCA_964343765.1 uncultured Polynucleobacter sp.
GCTCACGTGCCACCCAAACCTTGGCAGCTGCTTTGAAAAAATTAGGGATTAGCTTGTAGTAAGTATGCACGATGAAAAATAAAGAAAATTTATATAAATCAGATAGTTACAAAAATACCGCCGAGAATTTATCACTGCGGGAGGAAGAAGCCGACCTCATTGGTCGCAAAATCACCAAATCGCTCGATCTCAGTCTGGAAGAACTCCCTTTTCGCGTCAATCAACGTTTATCCAAAGCTAGAGCGCTAGCTATTTCTAAAAAGAAACCCGAAAAACAACTCGCCTGGACAAGCCAAATGAGTCTTGCAGGGCACCCTGGTGGACAAACAAGAAGTCCAAAAGGCTTTCTTCGTAATATCGGCTGGCTAGCTCCAGCAATTCTTCTTATCGCAGGATTGGTTTTAATCGCTCAATGGCAACAAGAGGCTCGTATTAACGACATCGCTGATTTAGATACAGCCATCTTGAGTGATGAGGTTCCTCCTGATGCATACGCCGATAATGGCTTTTGGGTCTTCCTCAAACAAATCACCAATCAGTCGGATGA
>CAYFKO010000132.1:0-3746 GCA_964343765.1 uncultured Polynucleobacter sp.
AAGAAGTTCTTGTCGCTCCGGAAGTGGAAGGATTGCGCATACTCGAAATCAGGGTTGAACAGGGCGATACGGTTAAAAAAGGAGACATTCTTATTGGTTTTTATTTTTTCAATCAAACAACAATCATTAATAAGTAATTGAGATGACGAAATGCCGTGAATTTGCTCTTCACAGTCATTGAGTTGCCGTTCTGTTTGTAAAAATCCAAGTATTCGAGTCTGATACAGTTTGGCCATATTGAGTTCATGGTGGATGACATTCCAAATAATTAAGCAAGTCGTTAATGTCAGTGCTAATGAGACGAGTGCAATTGGAAGAACAAAGCCTCTATCGGTTGTAATTGTTGCGTGCGTGAATAAGTTGTTCATATTCTTGACCGGATTGCATGACAAGGCGTACTAATACCCCAGATGGTTGATGACTTCCTTGAGTGGAGTTGTAGATAGGTTTCACATAAAAGCCGTTGACGCCAGAGAGAATGCCGTCATTTTGGAGTTGCCCTCGCTGATTAAGACTCTGACACATTAAAGTTCCGGAGCCTTGAGATTTGGTTCCCATCCATTGAACGAAATAGCCGTGAAATGCTCGTTGATTAACTAGACGACTTTCAGTCAATGTGTGACCTAAGCAGTCAACGTGGTGATTGATTTCATGAGTAATCGTAAGTGCATCCGATTCGTTAGCGGTATGAAAGCTTTTTCTCGATATAAATTGACCTATATGTGTATTACTAAGGCCAGCATTTTCTTTTGTCTGAATACCTACCATCTTGTCGTTTCGCATTCTCTTATTGGATTTACGGTCTACCTCTGCAGAAATATAGCCAGCCTGCCTAATTGAGCGAGTAATTAAATCGATGGCATGTAATGCTTCATGGCGTTCTTGTGTATTTTCAATGGCTGCATTGAGTTTCTCTTTGAGAAGTACATTGAACTTGCTGGGCAAAAGCGCAATGACGGCGCTTAAACTCAAAAATACCAGTATTTCAGTTAAGGTCATTGTTGACCTCTACTCTTTTTATTAGAGAGTTGATTCTCCCACTGACGTTGCGCATCAAATGTTGATTGATAAATGTCAGAGCTCATCCGTTTTGCTTGATTCAGTGCATGAAGTGTTGTTACGCCAAGTTGAATATGGAGTAATAAGATAGCAATAGCAATGAGTAGTTCAATTAAACAATGACCTTGATTCATTGTTTAATGATTCACGAATTCTTTATCTACTTCGATAGATAACCCTAAAGCACTTTCCTAAAAATTTGTAGGAATTTATATATTTCTAATGCTAGTTAGCTTTGGTAGTGGGTTGGGTCAGCAACGCCCGCTGAATTAAAGCCTGCTTGGCGGAGTCGGCAGGATTCACAAACGCCACAAGCATGGCCTTTTTTATCAGCTTGATAGCATGAAACTGTCATGGAAAAATCAACCCCCAGACTCATGCCTGCTTGAATAATTTCTGCTTTGTTGAGATGAACTATTGGTGCGTGAACGCGCATGGCATGAGATTCAACGCCAACTTTAGTTGCTAAATTTGATAATTCTTGGAAGGCACTTACGTATTCAGGTCTGCAATCTGGGTAGCCGGAATAATCCACAGCGTTCGCGCCAAAGAAAATATCAGTTCCACCTAAAGCTTCAATCCATCCTAAAGCAATAGACAGCATGATGGTGTTCCGGGCCGGCACATAGGTTACGGGAATATTTTCTTTTTCTGGGTGATCAGGGTCTTTCGTTGAAATTCCTGAAGTGGGAACATCAATCGATTGATCAGTTAAGGCAGAGCCACCAAAACGACTTAAGTCCAAATCAATAATTTCATGACGAACAGCGCTGAGCGATTTTGCTACTTGAATCGCAGCATCTAGTTCAGAAGAGTGACGCTGCCCATAGCGAAGAGAGAGTGCGTAAGGCGTATAGCCTAGATGCTTGACTATCGCTAGTACAGTCGCGGAGTCTAATCCACCTGAAAGTAATATGACCGCAGGGTCGCCTGCTTTACGTGGCTTATATTTTTCAAGTGTGCGTATATCAAACGGCATGATTCTTTAAATCCGATACGGGTCGAAGCCTCGACCGATTATTTCATTGAAGCAAGTAATTTTTTAGCAGCTGCGCCAGCTTTACTTGTAGCGTAGGTTTTGACGATATCTTCTAATGTTTTTTTGCCAGCAGCTTTTTGTCCAGATTCAAGTTGGCAGTTCGCCTTTGTTAGTAAGACATCAGGAACACGTGGATGTTCTGGGTAACGTTTAATCAGATTATCGGCAACTAAGATGCCACCTTTGTAATCTTTATTGAAGTATTTAGTGTTCGCCAACCAAAACTGTGCCAATGGCCAGTAGGGGCTGCTTGGGTATTTGCGAGTGAAGCTAGTGAGTTCAGTATCCGCTTTTTGAAGGTTATTACCTTGGAATGCCTTTAAAGCAGAATCGTAAGCGTCTTTTTCACCAGGCTGAGCGGTTCCCTTAACGCCCTCGATTTCAAGATTTTGAGGCTCAAGACTTTTTAGGCGATCGTTTAGTTCACCGTAGTAACTGCGAAGCGTTGTATTGGAATCTTCCAAGCCACGCTCAAATGTTTCGAGTTGGCCACGCATGGTGGCGTTCTCGTGTTTAAGAAGCTCAATTTGGTTGTTGAGTTCAATAATTGATTTCTGATTGTTCTGAATCGTTTCAGACATGATCTGAATTTGTTTGCGAGCTTCATCGTCCGCAAAAATGGCGGCATTGGCATGGCTGATAAAAGCAGAAGCCATTGCAAGGCAGAGAAGTGAACGATGAACTCGCATAGATTCAGTCAATTAATTAATAAACGATGTCAGCACGACGGTTTTCTGCGCGTGATGCATCATCTGTACCCATCGCTTTTGGCTTCTCTTTGCCAAAGCTAACGGCTTCGATTTGCGCGTCAGATACGCCAAGCAAGTTCAAGATCTTACGAACAGAGTCTGAACGACGTTGGCCAAGTGCCAAGTTGTATTCAGTGGTACCGATATCATCAGTATTACCTTGAACAACGATTTTTTGTGACTTATTCGCTTTGAGGTAATTTGCGTGTGTTTCTAAAATCGCTTGATCGCCAGGTTTTACAGTGTAGCTATCAAAGTCAAAGTAAACGCTCTTTTTGTAGAGTGGGTTTGATGGGTCGTTCCATGGTTGGAGCGAACCAGATTTAGAAGAAGCTGAGCCATCTGGATTGACACCTGATGCGCAAGCACCTAAACCGAGGGTGATAGCAGCAAGTAACGCTAGGCCAATGCGGCGGCGTGAAGTTGTATTGATTGAAGCTGACATTTTCATGCTCCCATAAAAAAGAAAAAGGGTTAACAACGTTTGGTAATTAATTTTAGTACAGGCGACTGTAAAAAGCCTATAACTTAGGCCCTATTTCTAGATTTGCAAAATTTTTGAGTTGTTTTTTGGGTAAAGCCCATAAATTTCGAATAAATTCCAAAACTTATGAGCTTCTAAGCGAAACCCTAGTTCATGAAAGGGCCCCAGGCGGGTTCTTTTAAGTCTGAACCCGGAATCGATAGGATTTGCTTCACGTTACCATCTACTGAGACAGCAGCAAGGACTGGTTTACCACCTGAGCGAGTTGCGTAGATGATGAATTTTCCATTGGCAGCAAAACTTGGTGCTTCATCATAAAAGGTGTTCGTTAGCGCATTAGACTCGCCAGTCTTTAAATCCATAACGTGTAAACGGTTACCTCCACCAAGTCGAGCGACATAGGCTAGATTTTTCC
>CAYFKO010000133.1:0-3713 GCA_964343765.1 uncultured Polynucleobacter sp.
GATTTAACCCATCTTTCTTTGTGGGGAGCTCAAAACTGTTGTATGGCGGGATGAAAAAATAAAACGCGATTATCAAGCTAAGAATAGCGCTCATTAATGCTGGCTTCCAGCCAAACCTGTAGGAAATAAAAATAGTATTAAATAAAAAAAATAGCGTTGGAAACTGATTTTCCAGCAATGGGTGTAATAGATAGCGCAAGAGAAATGCAATTAAAGTCCCCAATAACGCATATCCATAGATGACAGGATTGTTCGGCGACCACGTTCGTGAGTTTTTTATCTTCATTTAGATTACACTCCGAAGAATCTGATTATTAATCAAAAAATATGTCCGATGAAATGAATGATCTTTTCGAGGAGTTTACCCCAGGAAATACGGGTATGGCAGTTATCTTATTGCCTGGGCTGCAGGGTTCTAAGTTGGAGTTAGGCTCTATCCCAAAATTAGTCAAAAAAATGGGTCATACCAGCTGTGTACCAAGAATTTCTGGCTATTCTGCTCAAAGTGGTACCGAAACATTTGATATTTGGCTTTCGGAATTAGATACGGTAGTTAAGTTGCTTTATGAAAACCATAATCAAGTTTCCATTGTTGGCTTGAGCATGGGTGCTACGTTAGCTATTACCTATGAGGCAGATTATCAAAAGAACATTCCCATCGTGGCACTCTCACCCGTATTTGCCTTCGATGGTTGGAGTGTGCCTTGGTACTACCCACTACTTTATTTTGTATTTAAGCTGGGAATGACCAATTGGCACTATAAAGAATCTCAGCCTTATGGTCTGCGGAACCCTGAAGTGCGCCGTCGTGTTGCTAAGCAAATTTTAGAGCAAGAGACCACTGAAGTAGGATCTGCATCATTATCAGCAAAGCATTTGTATCAATCTTTGAGGCTCATTAAATTTGCAAATAAAATTCTTCAGGATTTTAGGGCTGATATAAAAATACTATGCTCTATTGACGATGACGTGGTCTCACCAACTAAGATAGACTGGCTCCTGAAAAACATAAGCTCTGCTACGAGTGAAGTGGTCTGGCTTGGTGGCTCTTATCACATTATTACCCTTGATAACGAACGAGAAATAGTGGTTAATGAAACCGTAGAATTTATACAAGAGCATTATTTAAAACATATTGCATCAATTCAGTACAGCAAAGAAGTTCAAGATCTCGTTATTCGTAATCGCATTATTGATTAAATTATCTGAAACGATAAGCAAGCGCCATAAACATCGTGTCTTGAAATGAACGAGTTAAAACGGGACTGTTGTTAACTCCAGAACCAAGCCATTTTCGTTTTCCATACAAATTAATGTACCAATCTTCTGCCACTGGTATCTCAAGTAAAAAGCCTGCCAATAGGTTATTGGAACTAGTGGCTGTATATGCGCTATAGCCAGTACTTTGTGCCTGCCCTGAGGTAACACCATAGTAGTAATTTGCATAAGAGCCTGATTGGTGTTCCATCCCCACCTGGGGATACAGAACTACTTTGCTCATCAACTCAATTTCGCCAAAATAGTTCATTTCAAGGAGGTTGCCTTTAGACTGGCCAAAGTCGTGATACGCATTCAAAAAAAATGCTCCAATGGGTGTCTCTTGAAATGTTCCTAGGCCGATAGGTACTTGGTAACCCTTATTAATTGTTTGACCATTAATAGTTGATTTGACCTGATAGGAATCAGGATCCACTTTGCCTACAATTTCAAGAAAACCAAATCCGACAGGTAAAGTTTTAAAAGCGAGTTGATCAATCCGCATAGCAAAGCGCTTGTAATCAAAAAATCCATAGGGCAAGACAATTGACTGAGTGCCATAGCTTCCAATATTCAGGTTCGTGCTGTACACCGCCGCTCCAACATCGCCAACAATACGATCAGAAATCCCATTTGGAATATCGGAGTCCATGCTATTTGCAGCGTAAACTATGTTCGAGCTCGATAGAGAACAAAGTAACATTAAGCTCGCAATTAGTTTTCGGGAGTAAATCATTCTCTCAATCTAACACGTAAAAATACATCTGTAAAAGTATCTACACTACCCAGTGGAGGCGTTATGACTAATCCATCACTTGTTATTGCAAAGTTGATCCAATACACCGTTTTGGGCGCCTTCCTTTTGATGGGTTGTGCTTATGCTCAATCTATCGATCCAATATTTGGAGTTTGGAAGACGATTGATGAGAAAACAAATCAGCCTAGTTCATTGATACGATTAGAAGAAAGAAATGGAGAATTAATCGGCATCGTTACTGAGCTCATCCCTAGCCCTGGAGAGACACTGGTAACTCATTGCAACTTGTGCAAGGATGAGCGAAAGGGTAAACCTATTATCGGCATGACGATTATGAAAGGTCTTAAAAAATCTAGTCCAGGGGTTTGGTCAGGCGGAGAAATTTTGGATCCCGAAGATGGTGAAATTTATAAGGTAAAAATTACGATGATCAATGACAAGTCCTTGGAGGTAAGGGGCTATATTGGCATTCCTTTATTGGGAAGAACGCAAACTTGGATTCGTTAATTTGGGTTTAAAAAATGGTGATGGCGGCCAGTCGGAAATAGTTTGGAAGTAGCAATGTAGATAAGAACCCGAAGGTCCTTAATCTACTTGACAAAATGGTGGAGTCGGCGGGAATCGAACCCGCGTCCGCAAATCCTCCACAACAAGTTCTACATACTTAGTCATATCATTTGATTTAATCAGCTAGGCACGGACTGACACGTTTCTGGCTGACGATTCACTAAGTTTTCGTACTATTCTTCGTGACGCAAAATAGTCTTATCTCTTGTATATGACCCTGATGTAGCTTGCGCTACCTGACCCAAGAGAGAATCAGTTCAGGGGCAACCGCAATTAAGCGGCTAGTGCGTAACGTTCGTCGTTAGCAGTTATTACATTCCCATTGATTTACGAGATAACGGGTCCTCGGTATGCCCTTGATGCTTTGTAATCCACGTCGAAACCATGTCGACCCCGGAGTTTATGCATAGGAGTGCCTATTTTAAAGCTGTCCGCTTTAAATTGCCCAATATCTTTTGGAAGTGTTGTTATCCCCTGTTGGGAAAGATGATTTGCAATAACTCAAGGGGATGATGAATAAGATGGTCTGCACCCCAAGCCTCAGGGGGTTCTTTACAACCGCAGTAGCCATAGGCAGCAGCAACTGTCAACATGCCCGCAGCTTTTCCTGCAAGCACATCACGAATGTCATCACCTACGTAAATTGATTTTGTAGGATCAATATTGGCAATTTTGGCAGCATGCAGAAGGGGTTCTGGATGTGGTTTCGAGTGCGGCGTTGTATCACCCGAAACCGTTGAGATTGCGCGTTGACGCAAACCCATTAAATCGGTGAGTGGATTAGTAAAGCGTTGGCTTTTATTGGTGACAATGCCCCACGGAATATTTGCCTTTTCCATTTGTTCCAGCAATTGATCCATTCCATCAAATAATTTGCTGTTAACCAGAAGGGCATTTTCATAGTTCGAATAAAACTCATCGCGTAAGGCAATGAAATCTGCATGATCTGGGGTGATACCAAAGGCACCTTCAATTAGGCCGCGTGCGCCCGCTGAGGCATACGGGCGAAGAAATGCATAAGGCTTCGGTGCTCGATTACGCGCTACTAATAACTGATTGGTGGCAGCAACTAAATCAGGTGCTGTATCGGCGATGGTGCCATCTAAGTCAAAGAAAACCCCGTGAAATGGGC
>CAYFKO010000134.1:0-3693 GCA_964343765.1 uncultured Polynucleobacter sp.
TCGCTAGTTAGCCAATCGTTTAAAGATTGCACAGCGTGAAGCTCAGGAATAACGCTGCGACCTGATTGTTCACAGGCTGCAACGATAAGTGCTTGCCAATGTAAGAGGCGTTTTTGAGCCCGTTTTTCGTCCAATTTAACGACCCCACGTTGAGCTTGTATGGGAACAATATCGGTTACGCCGAGTTCAACGGCTTTTTCAATAAGCCAGTCCATTTTGTCGCCACCCGCAATTCCTTGAGCTAGCACAAGGCGATGCCTTGGTTCTGTTGAGCGATCTTCCCTAATTTCTTCCAAATTTAAGAAAAGTTCCTTATCGCTTGAATTGGCAGCAATTTGGGCTTTGGCAACATGACCGTTTCCATCAAAAACATCGATGGATTCATGGGCCTCAATACGGCGTACGCGCAAATGGTGCCTAAGGGAATCAGGGGCTAGAACGGTAGAATCCGTCCAAGGGGCAGGTAGGTGAAAATGAGCCATACCCCAATGTTAAAATGTTTCGCTTACAGAGTCTGTATTTTTCAGCCTTAGCCCTCAAAAATTCTGAATTGATTGATATGACGTCTACTCAAGCTTCCCCTAACAAAACCCGTATGGCCAACGCAATCCGTGCTTTATCGATGGATGCGGTTCAAAAGGCAAATTCTGGACATCCCGGAATGCCAATGGGGATGGCTGATATTGCCGTTGCACTCTGGAAAGATCATTTAAGTCATAACCCTAAAAACCCGCATTGGTCGAATCGTGATCGATTTGTGTTGTCCAATGGTCATGGCTCGATGTTGTTGTACTCCTTATTGCACCTCACGGGGTATGACTTACCAATGTCAGAGATTAAAAATTTCAGACAGTTGCATAGCAAGACAGCGGGCCATCCTGAGTACGGGATCACTCCTGGCGTAGAGACGACGACTGGACCTTTAGGTCAAGGAATTACCAACGCAGTTGGTATGGCGCTTGCTGAAAAATTATTAGCAGAAGAATTTAATCGCCCTAAACATCACATTGTTGATCATTACACCTATGTATTTTTAGGTGATGGATGTTTGATGGAAGGGGTAAGTCATGAAGCTTGCTCTTTAGCTGGCACATTAGGACTTGGTAAGTTGATTGCCCTTTGGGATGACAACGGTATTTCGATTGATGGCAAGGTCATCAATTGGTTTGCTGAAGATACGCCTAAGCGTTTTGAAGCGTACGGCTGGAATGTTATTCGTGATGTGGATGGTCATGATGCCGATGCAGTCTCTACGGCGATTGCATATGCTAAGAGCATGAACAATAACCGCCCGACACTGATTGCTTGTAAGACAGCGATTGGCCAAGGCTCGCCCAACATGGCTGGAACCGATAAAGTTCATGGCTCACCTTTAGGGGCTAATGAAATTGCTGCAACACGTGCAGCGATTGGTTGGTCATATGAGCCATTTGAAGTACCAAGTGATGTGTATGCCGATTGGGATGCAACAAGCTCCGGTAATCAAGCGGAGTCTCTTTGGAACCAAACATTTGCCGCGTACGCAAAAGAATTCCCAGAGCTTGCCGCTGAATATAAACGTCGTATGGCAGGCGAATTGCCTAAGAACTTTGATAAAGCAGTTAGTGCTTATTTGTCCGAGTGCGCTACCAAAGCAGAAACGATTGCGACACGTAAAGCCAGCCAAAATGCGATTGAGGCATTTGCCAAAGTCTTACCTGAATTTATGGGTGGCTCAGCTGATTTGACTGGATCGAATTTAACGAACTGGAGTACTTGCCAAGCGGTGCGTGCGAATAGTTGGGGCAATCACATCAACTATGGTGTTCGCGAATTTGCGATGAGTGCCATCATGAATGGCATTGCGCTTCATGGCGGCTATTTGCCGTTTGGCGGCACGTTCTTAACTTTCTCTGATTACAGTCGTAATGCGCTGCGGATGGCAGCACTTATGAAGATCCGAAGCATTTTCGTGTTTACGCATGATTCGATTGGTTTAGGTGAAGATGGTCCAACGCATCAATCGGTAGAACATGTTGCCAGTTTGCGTTTGATCCCGAATATGGATGTTTGGCGTCCGGCGGACACTACCGAGACAGCTGTTGCTTGGGCAAGCGCTGTGAAGCGCACGAAGGGACCTACTAGTTTGATCTTTAGTCGTCAAAATTGTCCATTTGTTGCAAAAGATGCAAAACAAACAGCTGCCATTGAAAAGGGTGCTTATGTTCTCAAAGATGTGAACAATCCTCAGGTTGTTTTGATGGCTACTGGTTCAGAAGTGGCGATTGCAGTGAACACAGCAGACGCTTTAGAAAAAGAGGGAATTCGTGTACGCGTGGTGTCAATGCCATCGACGACAACGTTTGACCAACAATCGGCTGCCTACAAAACATCGGTTCTACCTGAGGGTATTCCTCGCGTAGCAATTGAGGCGGGCGTCACCGATTTTTGGTGGAAATACCGTTGTGACGCTGTTCATGGGGTAGATACCTTTGGTGAATCAGCGCCTGCGGGTGTGTTGTATGAACATTTTGGTTTAACGGTTGAGAGTGTTTCTAAAACAGTTAGAGCCTTGGTTTAAGAAGTGGGAACAGAATTCATTTTACGTAAGGAGTTGTTATGACGATTCGTGTAGCTATTAATGGTTATGGCCGTATTGGACGTATGGTGTTGCGTGCGTTGTATGAAGAAAAAAAACATGACATTAAGGTAGTAGCGATTAATGGTTTGGGTGGAATTGATATCAATGCGCACTTAACTCAATATGATTCAGCACACGGACGTTTTCCTGGAACGGTAGTGGTGGATGGCGATCATCTCGTGATCAATGGTGATCGTATCAAAATGTACTCAACACGTAACCCGCTCGAAACCAATTGGGGTGAGCATCAAGTCGATGTTGTTTTAGAGTGTTCAGGCGCCTTTACGACTAAAGAAAAAGCAATGGTTCATATCCAACAAGGTGCAAAAAAAGTATTGATTTCAGCGCCGGGTGGGGATGATGTGGATGCCACAATTGTTTACGGTGTTAACCATCAAGTATTGAAAGCCACCGACGTGGTGGTCTCTAATGCCAGTTGCACGACAAACTGCTTGGCCCCATTAGTGAAGCCTTTACTTGAAAAAATTGGTATTGAATCAGGGTTGATGACAACGATTCATGCTTACACGAACGATCAAGTATTGACGGATGTCTATCACAAGGATATGCGTCGTGCGCGCTCTGCCACGATGAGCATGATTCCAACGAAGACTGGTGCAGCAAAAGCGGTGGGCTTGGTATTGCCGGCGTTGCAAGGTAAGTTTGATGGTTTTGCAATGCGTGTACCGACGATTAATGTGTCTGTCGTTGATCTGTCATTTATTGCGACTAGAAACACCAGCGTTGACGAAGTGAATCAAGTTGTCAAAGCAGCTAGTGAAGGTGAGCTCAAAGGTATTTTGGCTTACAACACCTTGCCACTCGTTTCTGTCGACTTTAATCACAACCCATTGCCAAGTATTTTTGATAGCACTCAAACACGTGTATCAAAAGACGGTAAGTTGGTGAAAGTCTTGTCTTGGTATGACAACGAATGGGGTTATAGCTGCCAGATGCTCAACGCCACCGAAGCATTGATGGCCGCCAAGTGAACAACTAAAAACGGCCAGTTTTAAGTAGCAAGAAAGCAAAAAGCCGGTAATTCCGGCTTTTTGCTTTTAGTCTCCATCCAC
>CAYFKO010000135.1:0-3655 GCA_964343765.1 uncultured Polynucleobacter sp.
TTATTACCCTTAGCACTCGCCGTTGTAATTTCTCCGCGCTGCAACAAGGAAATCAACTGCTCACGCTCACGCAATACCTTACCAGCGTAACCGCCATCAGCAGCAAAGGTAGCAGCTCCACCTACGTAATAACGCAAACCACCTTCTAAAGAACCGGCTGTTGCAATGTAGTACTTCAAAATGTAAGCGCCTACGCGAATATTAGCTTCCGGTTTAAATGCCGCCGCTGGACCGCCATAAGGGGCATATTTGGCCGCATGCACGCTGGTCATAACCTGCATCAAGCCTTGAGCACCGGCGTAACTACGTGCCATCGGATTGAAGTTTGACTCAATAGCCATGACCGCAACCAGCAAAACAGGATCCAAATTAACTTCACGAGCGACGACCATGGCATGGGACACATACTCACGGATACGGTTGTAATCGGCTGCCTTGTACTTATTAGCCATAAATTCAGCGACTAAGCGTTGCTGAGAGACTGAAGTCATGTGACGCTGATCCAAGGCTAAAGGATCTAGCTGTGTTTTTGGAATACGATCAGCCAAAGGGGCGATGGAAGGCACTGGTGCTGCCAAGATCTCCGGTGAAAGGAGTGAACTTGGCATCAATTCAACCTCTTGAAACGACTGCTGATTAAAGTTAACCTTCTCAATCGTGGCTGACTCTAGGTCATCCGCCGCGAGTTCTTGACCATCCCTAGCCAAAGACTTAACTAGTTCAGCTCGTAAAGGTTGGTTAACAATCAATGCAATCGCAACAAAGGCAAAACCAACCGCAATGACATTAAGTGATGCGCGCAAAGCACCTTGATGAGCTGAACCAGTTGGCTCAACCCGTCTGTCTTTCTGACGCATTTGTATCATTAAGTTAATTAATCGCTTCTTCATATAAATCTGGGTACTGCCTAAAATTTCGTTGGACCCATACTAGGGAAGTCTATATATGCAGTCAAGAATATAGAAGTGGATAAACATTCGATTTAGTTATTATTTTTGATTGTTTTTAAGCTTTGGATCTTGGAACATCCAGCAAAACCCTTATCACCATTAGAAAAAATTAAGTTAGTGATCACTAATTTTGTTATCTGAAAAACTGTGTATTTAAACAGTTAAATGGTCTTTTTTTCATATGACGGAATGAATTTTGGCGTTTTTTTGCCTCTTTCATACACCCTACATCTAATAGCCTTTTATGACCCTGACCCAAGACAGAACAAGCTTGGCATGCTAACCTACTAAAGTTTTCTATAAAAATAATCAAATGTTACGTTAAGGAGATCAATATGAACGCCCCAGAGCGAATCGCCGCTGTTCCAGTGGCATCTCAATTAAAAGATGCGAGCCTATTTCAGGAAAAAGCCTTCATTAATGGCCAATGGGTTAGCTCTAAAGCGAATGAAAGCTTTGTAGTCCACAATCCAGCTACTGGAGAAATCATCGCCCGCGTTGCCAATATGGCGCCAAGCGATGCTGAAGCAGCTATTACTGCTGCTCATAAGGCTTTGCCAGCATGGCGATCAAAAACAGCTAAAGAACGAGCCATCATCGTACGTAAATGGTTTGAACTCGTTACAGCAGCAACGGATGACCTCGCCCTATTAATGACGCTCGAACAAGGCAAGCCCCTGGCAGAGGCTAAAGGGGAAGTCGCCTATGGTGCTTCGTTTATTGAATGGTTTGCTGAAGAAGCTAAACGTGTCCAAGGAGCTGTCCCTTCAAGTACTTGGTCCGACAAACGCATGATGGTTCTCAAACAACCGATTGGCGTATGCGTCTCAATCACTCCATGGAACTTCCCGATTGCCATGATCACTCGTAAAGTAGCTCCAGCAATTGCAGCTGGCTGCACGATCGTGATTAAACCTGCCGAACAAACACCGCTTTCTGCACTTGCTTTGGCAGAATTAGCCAAACGCGCTGGCATTCCAGATGGCGTTCTTAATATCATCACTGCAGACGGCAACCGCTCAATCGAAGTCGGTAAAACATTGTGTGCGTCCAAAACGGTTTCGCACCTCTCCTTTACTGGATCGACTCCTGTTGGCCGAATCCTCATGGAACAATGTGCCCCAACCGTCAAGAAAGTTGCCCTTGAACTTGGCGGCCATGCCCCGTTCATCGTGTTTGAAGATGCTGACCTGGACGCCGCTGTAGCAGGCGCAGTTGCATCGAAATACCGTAATGCTGGCCAAACTTGCGTTTGTACCAACCGCTTCTACGTTCACGAAAGTGTTCATGATGAATTCGTACGCAAACTTGGTGAGGCAACCAAATCAATCAAAGTTGGTAATGGCACGGAAGCTGGCATTGTTCAAGGGCCGCTCATCGAAGACCAAGCCATTGAAAAAGTTGAACTTCATGTAAGTGATGCCGTCAGCAAAGGCGCCAAAGTTATTACTGGCGGTAAAAAACATAGCTTAGGTGGCTTATTCTACGAACCAACAGTGCTTGCTAACGTCACAAACGAAATGCGCATCATGACCGAAGAAACATTCGGACCGGTGGCTGCCGTCATGCCGTTCAAAGATGAAGCAGACGTCATCGCCGCAGCGAACAACAGTGAGTTTGGCTTAGCTTCATATTTCTATAGCCGCGATATCGGCCGTATTTGGCGTGTAGCAGAAGCCCTTGAATACGGCATGGTTGGCGTCAACACTGGATTGATTTCAAATGAGGTCGGTCCGTTTGGTGGCATCAAACAATCTGGCTTAGGACGTGAAGGTAGCGTCTGGGGCATGGATGAGTATCTCGAAATGAAATACGTCTGCCTTGGCTTGTGATTAAGTAAAAACCTCTTAATCACAACCTTGATTAAAACCCCTTCAATTTTGGAGGGGTTTTTTATTTATCACTTCGGGATTATTTCTTAGTAAAAACCAAATCCCAAACACCGTGACCCAATTTAAGTCCACGGTTTTCAAATTTAGTCACAGGCCGATAGTCTGGTCGTTGGGCATATCCCGCAACAACTCGTCCATCTTCTAATGTCTCTTCTTCAGTTGATGTATTAATAAATGACGACTCATCCGATAACACTTGTAACATTTGCTCAGCATATTCTTGCCAATCTGTTGCCAAATGAATATACCCACCCGATTTGATTCGACTTGCGAGTAATGCCACAAAAGGCGACTGGATTAAACGACGCTTGTTGTGACGTTTTTTATGCCACGGGTCTGGAAAATAAATATGCACACCATCTAATGACTCAGGCAACAACATGTTTTCAACCACTTCAACCGCGTCATGGCGAACGAGACGTAAATTTTCAATCTGCTCTTCACCAATACGCTTGAGTAAAGCACCAACCCCTGGCTCATGTACTTCAATCGCCAAAAAATTATCATTGGGTCTTTTGAGTGCGATATACGCAGTGGTTTCACCCATTCCAAAACCAATTTCTAAAATTCTGGGTGAACTGACTCGATCGCTTGGGAAAATTGTTGCCCAATCCAATGGATCAGCTTGATAAGGCACTAGAAATTTAGGCCCTAGTTCATCAATGGCTTTTTGCTGCCCACCTGTTGTTCGCCCAGCGCGCATCACAAACGATTTGATACGCCTTGGCCACGCTGAATTATCAGTAGGCGATTCTTGATTGATTTGGTCGTTACTCAAAATATATGCTTTGCTTACTTAGATCTATCTAATAA
>CAYFKO010000136.1:0-3328 GCA_964343765.1 uncultured Polynucleobacter sp.
AAATGACAACACTCTTATCATTGGGGTTCGGAAACTGAACCTTCACGCCCATTTGTCCCAACAACTTCAGCATGGTTCTGACATCTTGTAAGTCAGGAAGATTTTTTAATGTAATCGGTTCTTTTGTTAAGAGGGATGCACACAAAATCGGTAATGCGGCATTTTTTGCACCTGCAATCTCTACGTCACCATGCAACGGCTTTCCGCCTGTCATTACTAATTTATCCATGCCTATTCTCTAAATTTTTTGAATATCCCCGATTATCAGGGATTTTGATCAACGACTTGAAAATTCTGCTGGCGTCAGTGTTTTGAATGACAACGCATGGATTTCTTCTTTCATGCGATCACCCAATACGGCATATACTTTTTGATGACGCTGAACGGAACGAAGACCCTCGAAAGCTGGGCTCACAATCGTTGCAAAGAAGTGCTGTCCATCTCCCTCAATCTCCAAATGCGTGCACTCAAGACCGGCTTCAATATAAGCTTTTACTTGCTCGGGAGTTGGCAACATATCAATCCTTATGAACTAGATGATTACTAACTATTGAATCAATGACGCATCTTATAGCCGGACTTCAACATACGAAGTGCCAAGGCTGTTACAACCACCAAGGTAACTAATACAACGCCAAGACTTGACCATGGGGATACATCAGAAACCCCAAAGAAACCATAACGGAATCCATCAATCATGTAAAAGAATGGATTGAAGTGCGATACGGCTTGCCAGATTGGAGGTAATGAATGAATTGAATAAAAAACTCCTGACAGCATTGTTGCTGGCATGATTAAAAAGTTCTGAAACGCGGCCAACTGATCGAATTTATCGGCCCATATCCCACCAACTAATCCGAGCGCACCAAGCAATGCTGACCCCAGTATTGCAAATGTCACTATCCACAATGGATGCATGAAGGACAAATCGGCAAAACCAATGGTTACTAACAAAACGCCGCAACCAACAACCAGGCCTCGTAATACAGCAGCCGCAACATAGGCTGCAAAGAACTCTAAATGCGTGAGTGGTGCCAATAAAACAAATACCAAATTACCAGTGATTTTCGATTGAATCAAAGACGAAGACGTATTTGCAAATGAGTTTTGTAAAACACTCATCATGACAAGGCCAGGTATTAAGAAAGCTGTATAACTTAATTGACCATAAACCTTCACGCTGTCTTCAAGCACATGGCCAAAAATCATCAGATACAAAATAGCTGTCAAGACAGGAGCCGCGACTGTTTGAAAGCTCACCTTATAAAAACGCTTAACTTCTTTTTGTAAGAGTGCAATAAACCCGCTTTGGATTGATTTAATTTGCTGAATGTTTGCCATTATTGATGCTCCGCCATAATTTTGACAAACACTGCTTCAAGGTCTGCTGCACCATCATCACCCAACACTCGTTTTGGAGCTCCAGCAGGGCGATAACGCGCTAATAAATTCTCAGTGGTATCTAATGCAGCTAATCGTCCCTGTTTTAACATTGCAATCCGGCCGCATAAAGCTTCAGCTTCTTCTAGATAATGGGTGGTCAAAACAATAGTATGGCCATCTTTATTGAGGCGGCTGACAAACTGCCAAAGTGATTGACGAAGCTCCACATCCACTCCAGCAGTTGGTTCATCCAAAACGATGACTGGAGGACGATGAACTAGAGCTTGAGCAACTAAGACGCGACGCTTCATCCCGCCTGATAAAGCACGCATGTTGGTATCGGCTTTATTTGTGAGATCTAAATTAGCCATGATCTCATCAATCCAATCATCATTTTTTCTTAAGCCAAAATAACCGGATTGAAAACGCAAAGTCTCACGAACTGTAAAAAACGGATCAAATACTAACTCTTGCGGCACAACCCCAAGTTGACGTCGCGACATACGAAAATCGGTTTGCACATCAAAGCCCATGACTTTGACAGTTCCTGCATCAGGCTTACATAAGCCAGCCATGGTTGATATTAGAGTTGTCTTACCAGCGCCATTAGGGCCAAGCAAGCCAAAGAATTCGCCTTCCTGCACTTCAAATGAAACACCTGCCAACGCCTTAAGTGTGCCGTAATTTTTCTCCACAGCCTGAATAGATAATGCCGCCATTAAATTGACACTTCCTGGAAATTAAATAACTCCGTCAAACCATAAACCCGAGCTAATACGCTCAATTTTGCAGGCACCTTTGTCACAACTAAATTAGGAGCAACTCTTCGCCACTCAAGGATAATTGCCAAAATGGAGGAATCAAAATCGGTTAATGCTGAGCCATCAACTTGATGCTCACCACCTTTAATTTGCTTCAAACCGTCACGACGCACTGAGATGGCGTTTTGATGATTAACGATAGCTGGCAAGGTGATCATCACTTAGGCCTTTGGTTTTGCCAAAGCAGCATTACGATCTTTTAAAAACTTAATCAAACCATCAATCCCATTTTGAGAAATCTGATCAGTAAATTGATTACGATATGCTTCAATTAACCAAGCACCTAAAACATTAACGTCATAAACTCGCCAACCATTGGGGGTCTGCATTAAACGATAATCTAATTGCAATACATCGCCCTTATCAAGGACAACGGTTTTAACAACAACTTCTTTGTCATCTGGCGCTGATCTAAATGGCTTGAATTGAACCGTTTGATTGCGAATACGACTAATAGCGCCAGAATATGTTCTGATTAGTAGCATTTTGAATTCAGCCACGATAGCTGCTTGCTGTTCCGGCGTCGCTTTACTCCAATTGCGCCCCATCGCTAATTGCGTTGTTCGGTGAAAGTCGGAATACGGCAAAATTTTTTGCTCAACCAAGGTAATAATCTTCGGAATATTACCTTTCTGAATATCGGCGTCTGCACGCACCGCATTCATCACATCATTCACAACAAATTTAATTAATCCGTCAGGGGTCGAAGTATCCGCTGATTGGGCAAACACATGGGAACAGTTAAATGCTAAGACAGCAGTAACCAAGACTGCTTTTAATAGCGCCCACAGTTCTAGCCTGAATTGGTTAAAAAAAGGTTTAGTAGCAAAACGATACATTGCGACAGTCCAAAAGTAGCAAAACCCCTATTTTAAGGGGTTTTGCTACTTTCATCAGAGAAATTTATAAGTAGGGTTTTACTTGCTTGACTCTACTTTTGGGGCAGGTTCAGACATCGAAGGGTCTTCAATATCCCGATCTTCAGGTGGATTACCGTCATAAATCATATTTTTACGCCGCGCTAGATAGGCATCTCGAATAAATGAATACTTATCAAAGGCGGCCTCTTCAACTATACCTTCAGTATCCAAAAACCGTGATCGGGCATCCACAATACGTACGCC
>CAYFKO010000136.1:3406-3648 GCA_964343765.1 uncultured Polynucleobacter sp.
AAAGTCTTCTTTATGTTTTTCAAGGCCAGCATCCGTCGCAATATCAAAAATACCAAAAACGCCCATCGTTGTATTAATGACTACGCGACCTAAATCACTAACCGCTTCTTTAGGTTTTCCCTGCAAAAGATTATTAACAGCAGTATATATATCCCCAATATTACTAAACACATTAGAGATGGCTGTCCGAACCACCTCAGGAACCACTGCACGGTAGGCTTTTGTAACAGGTTTAATTAAAT
>CAYFKO010000137.1:0-3576 GCA_964343765.1 uncultured Polynucleobacter sp.
ACCACCCGAAGGTGGTTTTTAGAATCGAACTTATCTTTACTTAATTAATCCGCAGGCAACTCTTGGCCCAGAATTTCCTGCGGGTTGCGATTTGTAATCGTCTGGGTCGCGGTGCACTACAACGGATCTACCCACAATTCCATTGGGTCCGGTATTTACAGCAAACCCGCTTAACTTGGCCGAGTAAGTCGCATTCCCGTTGGCATCCGATTTAATGTTAGGCATATCTCCAGCATGATTTGATCCACTGTTTGGCATGCCGTGTGATTTGGTATCGGGATTGAAGTGTCCGCCTGCACTTGTGGCATCTGGCGCAGAACAATCGCCTTTTTCATGAACGTGAAAACCTTGCTCTGCATTTGGCTTAAGCCCTGAAAAATTTCCGGTCACCAAAACATCGTGGCCTTGCCATACAAAATTTACCGTACCTTTGACATTCGACCCCGAACGAGAATCTAAGGTTGCAGATGCTTTTTGGCCTGTGCCATGTTCCATGGATTGGCAAGCAACCAGTGATGCGATTGCGAGCGCCCCTGTTACTAAAGAAATACTTTTAATCATGATTTGTCTCCCCATACGTGTACTTCGATAGAGTAAATCTTGCTGAAGAATTGCACAATTTTTAACTTAGCAGTACAAAGACCATGTTAATAGTGATTTTATTTACTTCTTGGTTATGCAGCTAGTTCTTGGGTAAACCCATCAAAAATATTAATAAGCCCCATCGACATTATTCATTGGACATTTAATGTCAATTTTTTGAGAATGGGTCTATTGCAACGATTAATAAGAGGTACTCAAAATGACTACAAAACCATCAAAACCAATCATTGATATTGGAATTAGCGAAAAAGACCGCAAAGCAATTGCTAAAGGGCTTTCAGAGTTGTTAGCGGACAGCTACTCACTCTATTTGATGACCCATAATTTTCACTGGAATGTGCGTGGCCCGATGTTTAATACGCTCCACACGATGTTTATGGCCCAGTACACGGAACAATGGGGCGCTCTTGATCTAATTGCTGAGCGTATTCGTGCGCTCGGCGAACCAGCACCAGGCACTTATAAAGAATTTGCAAAATTAAGTTCTATAAAAGAGGTGGATGGCACACCCAAGGCAATGGACATGGTTCGGCATTTAGTCAAGGCTCAAGAAGCAACGGCAAAAACTGCACGCAAACTATTTCCGATTGTTGAGAAGGCAAATGATCAGCCGACCGCAGATTTGTTAACGCAGAGAATTGATATTCATGAGAAAACTGCTTGGATGCTTAGAAGCTTGCTGGAAGAGTAGGCATGGATGGTCTAGGGTCTGCAATTATTAATTACCCAAGGCCATCATTAAAAGCTATCTTATAAAAAATATCGTCTCTGTATTGCCAAAGCAACCGAAACCAATCCAACCATAATTGGCACTTCAACTAAAGGGCCAATAACTGCTGCAAATGCTGCCCCTGAATGAATGCCAAATACAGCAATTGCCACCGCAATGGCTAGCTCAAAATTATTGCTGGATGCGGTAAACGATAAAGTACAACACCGCTTATAGTCCACGCCCATCCTGATCGTAATCCAGAATGTGAGGAGAAACATCGCCACAAAGAATACCAACAACGGAATAGCAATCGTCACAACATCCATTGGCAACTGAAGAATCAAGCCGCCTTTCAAACTAAACATCACCACAATGGTAAAGAGCAGTGCAATCAACGTAATCTTGCCAATTTTTGGAACAAAATGATTTTGATACCAATCTTTACTCACAATCTTGAGCATCACATAACGAGTTAAAAAGCCCGCTACGCATGGGACGCCAAGGTAGATAGCAACAGTCTTAGCAATCTCACCAATGGTGATGTTGACAGCTGAGCCAGCAAAACCAAAATAGGGTGGCAATACCGTTAAGAAGAAATAGGCATATAGACTAAAGAACAGTACTTGAAATATCGCATTAAATGCCACCAATCCTGCAGCATATTCCGTTGAACCTTTAGCAATATCGTTCCATACAATCACCATGGCGATGCACGGTGCAATCCCAATCAAAATCAGGCCCGCCATGTATTCTGGTTGATTAGGCACAAAAGTGATTGCCAACAAAAACATCAATGTTGGCGCCACAATCCAATTGAGCAAAAACGCTATCCCAAATATTCTTTTGTCCCTAAAGACATCTGGCAATTCTTCATACTTCACTTTCGCGAACGGCGGATACATCATCAATATCAAACCAACCGCAATCGGAATATTGGTTGTGCCCGACTGAAATTGATTAATGAATCCCTCAACGCCTGGCACAAAGTAGCCTAGACCTATACCAAAACCCATTGCGGCAAATATCCAAACAGTAAGGTACCTATCTAAGAACGAGAGCTTCTGTGTAATTTGGCTCATAATTTTGTATGAATTTCTTTTAGGCTAAGTGAATCCAATTTATCCAAAGGCATTGATGCGAGGATGTCTAAACGCTTCTTGAGTCCATTCTTAACCTCATTAAATGCTCTGCGCTTCTCTAAAGCCGTTCCCTGAGCTTGGGATGGGTCAGGAAAGCCCCAGTGTGCCGAAGCAGGATTACCGGGCCAATGTGGACATACTTCACCTGCAGCGTTATCGCAGACAGTGACAATGAAATCCATCTTGGGGGCATTAGGTAAACCATATTCATCCCAAGATTTAGAGCGCAACTTGCCTTCGTCATAGCCAAGCTCTATTGCAATCTCTCTCGCAAATGGATTTACAGATGTTCCAGGGGTAGAGCCTGCTGAATAGCCTACAAATAGGCCGCTGGGGTGCGTCGATGCTAAGGCCTCACCTAGCACAGAGCGAGCAGAGTTATGGGTACACAAAAAAAGAATATTGTATTGCTTCATTTTGCTTTAACTTTTTTATTTGAAGAAAGTGGAACGCAGGATTTGCCACCACAGCAGTTTTCTAATAAAAACCCACTAAGGTCTTGGACCAATTTGGCATTTGGGCGATATATGAGATTGCGACTTTGGCGCTCTACCAATAACAAGTCAGCACCAACCAGCTCTTTTAAGTGAAAGCTAATGGTGGCATTCGGAATGCCAAGCTTCTCGATAATCTGACTAGGCGTTAGCCCAACATCACCTCTCTGAACAATCAAACGAAAAATATTGAGGCGAGTTTCTTGCCCTAAAGCAAGGAAGGCATTAATAGCATCTGCGTTCTTCATATTTCCAATTATATGGAAATATATATTTCAAGATTGTGACAAGCAATGTTTTTTAAACGACATCTAATAAAGGGCGGGAATCTACCAGGGCTCAGGACGAAATCGGACAGCGTTGAGGATGCTAATCCTATCCGATCAGCTTATAAAGTGCCCAGCCCAAATTCAATACAACCAAAGAAATGAGTGTATTGAATGTGAATTTCATGCCCAAAATACGTTTGCTGAAATCAGGCGGTGGCACATTGATCCCTTTAGCATGAATCAATCGACCAATGATCAACGTAATACCAGGGATAGCCACCAACCACCATGGAGCGCCATTTAATTCTAAGCAAGCGATCAGAATTATTCCAATAGGAACATATTCAGAAAAATTGCCT
>CAYFKO010000138.1:0-3462 GCA_964343765.1 uncultured Polynucleobacter sp.
CACTAAACGAAGATACTAGCACTGCTAAGACAAGAATAATTCTCATTTAATTTTATTTCGCCCAGATAGTTGCGCCCTATATCGGTTTTATTGAGGTGGACTGGGGCAGGACGGTATTACTATTTGGATACGAATCGGTAATAATCAGGCCATTACGAACCATTCTTAAGCTATGCGAAACCATTACCTAAAAATATTCCTTATATCGTTGGCATCTATGGGTTGCTTTTGGGGCTGGGGGTATTACTTGGCTCCAAACAAAGATGCGTTTATCCATGATCATGCATGGCTATATCAGTTGGTATGGTTTCCATCCCACATTCTGTTGGCATATGCCTCAATTGTGGTCTACAAAAAAGCAGCTTATGGAGTCTCTCATGGGGATGTCTCTATCAAATCCCTTTGGGGAGATTTACGACTAAATTACCGAACCAGTATTTTATCCATGCTACTGATTGCGCCATTTATGGTTCAAGATTTAATGGAGGGGTTGGTTGAGCTACATCGTGATTATGAAACACTAGGGGATGCTACCTGGGTAATGATTGGCCCCATTTGGGTGACGGAGTGGCTAATGCTTGCCGTCATGTGGTCCAGAGTTCTGGCAACCATTCGATTGACATTAACTTGCTATACACATCGGTACGTTAAAAATCATTTAGATGACTTACTGATTGTGCATTCGACTTCCCCTATATTACAGGCGGGTGTTGAAAATGCCTTAATCAATCTAATTTATGGGATTACGACGATTGGCTATATTCAATTTGCAGGAGGTGAGACTGCAGACTACCAAAATGTTGTAATTTTGGCCGTATTGGTTCTAGCTTGCTTTCTGTCTACATTTATATACATGCGAAAG
The DNA here is from genome assembly GCA_964343765.1 of uncultured Polynucleobacter sp. Taxonomy (GTDB): domain Bacteria; phylum Pseudomonadota; class Gammaproteobacteria; order Burkholderiales; family Burkholderiaceae; genus Polynucleobacter. Next base: position 863 of record CAYFKO010000138.1, read on the forward strand.
CGCATATCAGATGCTTTGGAATCGATTGTCTCAGAGCATATTAAAAAAATACAAACGATTTATGGCAGTGGTGAGCCAAATCAACTGCATGAGGCCTTCGTTAAACAACGTCTTAATATTGAACTGTTGAATCAATTTGTTTTTGATAAGTCTTTAGGTTTAAGTAAGCGGGCTTTTGAACGAATGGCGATTGTGAGAGCTGGTTTGCTAATTGAATCAATCGAGCAAAGTGGTCAAGCTGACACACTTCAGGTTCAACAGAGTTTAGAAGCGATGCGTTATACCCAATATGAGTTAAAGTTAGCAAACTTGGGTATTGAAGAGTTGCAGGGTGTATTGATTCGTTTAGGGTCGCCCGCCGTTATGTACTTTGCAAAATCCTCAGACATACTTTCTAAATTTACTAATTAATCTAATAAATGCATAACGACGTTTCTACGCTGCGCCGTATTTTAAAAAGTTGCAAAACTATTGCAGTTGTTGGCTTGTCAGCAGAATGGCATCGTCCAAGTTATTTTGCTGCTAAGTATATGCAGGAGCATGGCTATCGAATAGTTCCTGTTAATCCTCGATATGCTGGGCAAGAGATTTTGGGCGAGACATGTTATGCAAGGCTTACTGATATTCCGTTCTCGGTGGATATGGTTGATGTGTTTCGTAAAACTGAGGATGTTCTTCCAATTGCGCAAGAAGCTTTAGCAATTGGAGCAAAATGCTTATGGCAGCAACTTAGTGTGCAGAATGAGGCTGCAAGTCAATTATTTCAGATGGCTAAATTAGATTCGGTAACAAATCGCTGTGTGAAGATTGAGCATGCTCGTTTATTTGGTGGGCTTAATTGGGTCGGTGTTGATACCAAGATTATTTCAGCCAAGCGTCCTCTTTAATTAATTACGAAAGTTGCGGATGTCGACTCACTCCTTTAAGCCCGAAACCTTAGCAATCCATGCGGGTCAAATCCCTGATGTTGCTACAGGTGCTCGTGCATTGCCCATTTATCAAACGACAAGTTTTGTATTTGATAGCGCTGATCATGCTGCAAGCCTATTTAATTTGCAGACCTTTGGTAATGTTTATTCCCGTTTATCCAATCCTACAGTTGCAGCCTTAGAAGAGAGAGTAGCGGCGCTCGAGGGTGGTCGAGCTGCGGTAGCCTCAGCAAGTGGTATGGCAGCCGAAGCGATGGCGCTTATGACTATCCTGAGTAAAGGCGATCACGTTGTTGCTGCGGGTGCGTTGTATGGCGGAAGTGTCACGATGCTCGCCGTTAATCTAGAGCGATTAGGAATTGAGACGACTTTTGTTGATGCTTCAAAACCGGAGAGTTTTGCGCAAGCCATTTTGCCGAACACTCGAGCAATTTTTGCAGAGACATTGGGTAATCCTAGTTTGCAAATGATTGATATAACCGCGATTGCCGAGATTGCGCATGCGAATGGGATTCCTTTAATAGTCGATAACACTGTCCCATCACCATTTTTGTGTAATCCAATTCAATTTGGGGCTGATATCGTTGTTCATTCGGCGACTAAATATTTAGGTGGTCATGGAACCACTCTAGCAGGGGTCGTTGTTGAAAGCGGTAAATTTCCATGGGGTAATGGGAAATTCCCCGGAATGACGGAGCCATCGCCTGGTTACCATGGTGTGAAGTTTTTTGAGACCTTTGGTGATTTTGCTTTTACGATGCGTGCGCGGATGGAAAATCTTCGGGTATATGGTGCTAGTTTGTCTGCAACGAGTGCTTGGCAGATCTTACAAGGGGTTGAAACCTTAGGTCTGCGCATGGAGCGTCATTCCTCGAATGCGTTAAAAGTAGCGCAATTTTTGCAAACTCATCCGCAGGTGGCTTGGGTAAATTATCCGGGGCTTGAGGCTCATCCTCAGTACGATTTGGTGTGTAAGCAAATGCGGCACATAGATGGCAAGCCTGCTGGATCAGGGATCTTGTCATTTGGTGTAAAAGGTGGCTTGGAGTCTGGTGTTAAGTTTATCGAGGCTGCTCAATTTATGAGTCATTTAGCAAATATTGGCGATACTCGCACCTTGATTATTCATCCAGCGTCCACGACACATCGACAACTTGAGGTGGATCAGCAATTATCAGCAGGCGTCTTGCCGGACATGGTGAGAATGTCAGTGGGGATTGAGCACATCGATGACATCCTGTGGGATATCGATCAAGCGCTCTCTAAAAGCAAGGCTTAGTGATTCTCTTTTAGAATCGTGACTAGATTTTGATTGATTGACTCGAAGTATTCCCAAGCTTTTTGAGTTGGGATAACTTTTTTGACGCGAGCATCCGCTTGTACTTGTAACTCTATATAGCCTGATTTAGTTAGTTTTTTAATCCGACTATGAAGGGTGGCAGGTGAGCCTAATTTATTTAACAGAATAATCTCTGAAACTGTTAAAAATTCCTTCGTAGAGTAAACGTGAAGGCAAATGTTTTCTAATACTTTTCTGGATAGCAAATCATTGCCCAAAAAAGAATCATCATCCAGCGCGTTCACTAGATTCAGAAAACGGAAATAGAGGTCTCCAGGTTTTTTCATATTGTCTGACAATAATACTCTTTTCAGTTTTACTCTGTCAAAGGT
>CAYFKO010000139.1:0-3454 GCA_964343765.1 uncultured Polynucleobacter sp.
GAAACTTATTGTGCCTTAATTTTGCGGCATTACACCTAGGGTTTCCCCATAAACCACTTTCTTAAGTAAGAAAGAGCCGGATTGGAGTCAGAATTAGGTCTAAGATTGTATAAGCGACGTCCATGAGTGGTTCAATCCAAATTGAACCTAAAATGCCGGTCATTGCTAAGCCTAGAACGATAAAGAACCCATAGGGTTCAATTTTTGAGAAAGAATAGGATTGCGGGTAGGGAAGAAGCCCTGTCAAAATTCGCCCGCCATCTAAAGGGGGTAGAGGGAATAAATTAAATACCGCCAAAATGATGTTCCACAAAATCCCAGCTTGAGCCATTGAGGTGAGATAAGAATCGTAGCCAATAGAGGCCGCGCCTATGTAGTACAAAATGCCCCAGCAAAGTGCTTGAATCATATTGGATCCGGGGCCGGCGAGGGCGACCCAAATCATATCTTTTTTGGGGTTGCGTAAATTTCTAAAATTGACCGGTACGGGCTTTGCATAGCCGAAGAGAAACGGTGAGCCTGCCAATTTGAGTAGCAATGGAATTAAGATGGTTCCAACTGGATCAATGTGCTTCAGTGGATTTAGAGATACACGGCCAAGCATGTAGGCTGTATTGTCTCCAAAGCGACGAGCCGCGTATCCATGAGCTGCCTCGTGTAAGGTGATTGCAAGCAATAAAGGTGGAGCGTCGATCAAAAGACTTTGGATTATCTGTGTATTCATGAGCTTGATTATCACCCGAATTGTAAAAAATAAAAAAGCCCGCTTTTAGCGGGCTTCATAGCAAAGAATCAATAGGCTATTTGCTTAGCTTTTTGATGCCTCAATCGCGATAGTTAGGGTGGTTTCATCGCTAACAGCTGGAGCATACAAGCCTAAACCAAAATCAGAGCGCTTGATTGTCGCGGTTGCATTAGCGCCGCAGGTATCAACTTTCTTCATTGGGTGTGGTTTGCAAGCAAAGTTGGTCACTTTGAGGGTAACTGGCTTAGTGATTCCTTTGATTGTGAGGTCTCCAACCACTTCGGAAACATCTTTACCTTTGAATACAACTTTTGAAGATTTGAAAGTAGCTTCTGGGAATTTTGCGGTATCAAATAATTCCGCACTTTGTAAGTGTTGGTTAAATTTATCCCAGCCAGTATTGACGGATTTGGTGTCAATGCTTACATCCACTGAGCCAGTTTTAGCGGCGGCATCCAGTGTGACAGTTGCATTAACTTTATCAAAGCGACTACGTTGTTTAGAGTAGCCCATGTGGCTGTATTCAAAGCTTACATAAGTATGGCTTGGGTCAGAGTTGTAGGTATCTGCAGCAAACGATGCGCTAGAGATGCCCAATGTTGCAACTAAGATAGAGGTTAGTAACGTGTGTTTCATAAAAGCTCCTTGAGTAATTCGTGGTTGAAATTATTTAAGTACTAATTGGTAGCGGATTTGCACCTCGTTGGCTACCACATCAACGTCGCCCCAGGTACCTTCACCAATGGCGTAATCCAGGCGTTTAAAAACGAAATTTCCATCTAATTCGACAGTTTTGCCTTTGACATTGATGGAGGCGATGCTGCTAATAGTTTTGGTTTTGCCTTTGACGGTTAAATCACCGTCGAATTGAACTTTTCCATTACCTAAATTTTTTGCGGATTTTAAGTTGAAGTTGGCAGTTGGAAACTGTTTGACGTTAAACCAGCTCTTGCCAACGACTTCATCGTTACCTTCTTTACTGCCGGTATCAATGCTAGCTAAGTCGATTGTCATACTACCTTGAGTAGACTCCAATTTATCCGTATCAAGTTTGACATTCGCGTTGAATTTTTTAAATTTTCCAGGTGCTGGAACGCCCATTTGTTTTGACACGAAACTCACTTGACTCTTGCTAGCATCCATTTGAGACACGTTCGCAGCGAATAAGTTAGTTGCAAGAAATGAGCTCATTACAACGGCAATGAGATTAATGAGGGTGTAGGGAATTAAATATTTCATGATTAATTATTTTTTGATGAGCATACGGTTGATTAAATTATCTTTATCAATAAAGTGGTGCTTAAGTGCTCCAGCAATATGAAGTACGACAAATGCCAAGAGAACGTAATTGAGTAGTGCGTGGGTGCTTTCAAGTAAGTCGGCAATTTCCTTATTTTTTTCTAGTAAGTCTGGAAGTGGAAAAATTCCGAAATAAACCGTCGTAAATCCTTTTGCAGAACTCATTAGCCAACCAGAGACAGGTATTGCCATCATCAGTAAGTAAAGTGCTAAATGGGTTAGGTGCGAAGCAGCAATTTGCCATTTAGGCATTTGATGGGGGAGTGTGGGAACTGTGTGGGTGACACGCCATAAAACACGAATCACGAGTAAAGCAAAAATAGTGACGCCTAACCATTTATGGTACGAGATGAGTTGTAACTTGGTTGGGCTTAATTTGAGGTCTGCCATGTACAGCCCTAGCGGAAAGCAAACGAATATTCCGAGTGCAATCAACCAGTGAAGAATGATGGAGAGTGTTGGATAACGTTGAGTCATATAAAGTGCCTAGTGAATATTGCCAATTGCAAAACTGAGCATGCTAATTGAGCCTAATTCAATACCGTCGGTAACGATGTGAATCGGCTCTTGGGTGTCGCTAGCTCCTAAGATGTAGAGAAGGGGCCAATAATGATCGGGACTTGGTATAGACATACGTGCCATTTCACCGGCATCACGCCAATGGATGAGGGCATTTAGGTCGTGGGCAGCTAATCGATCTTTAAAAAAGTCGTTGAATTGATTTGCCCAAGGAAGTGGTGTTGCGTTTTCTTGCCAATCGATGGTGCGGAGGTTATGAACGACATTGCCGCTTGCCACAATCAAGATGCCTTCATCTCGCAAGGGCTTAAGCGCTTTAGCAAGATCGTAGTGTTCTTGTTCACTTAATTGCGCATTAATGCTCATTTGAACAATCGGAACATCTGCATTTGGATAAACATATTTGAGAACAGACCAAGTGCCGTGATCCAGTCCCCATTCTTCCTCTTCCAGCGTTGCCGGCATGACGGATTCTACGAGTTGAGCAACACGTTTAGCGAGTTCAGGACTTCCTGGCGCTGGGTATTGTTGTTTAAATAAAGCTTCCGGAAAGCCACCAAAATCATGAATGGTCGGCGGTTGTTTCATAGCGGTTAGCCAAACACCGCGCGTCAGCCAGTGTGCCGAAATGGCCAAAATGGCTTTTGGTTTTTGCATGGTCTTGCCAAGCGCCTCCCAAGCCGCTGTATGCTCATTGGGCTCAATGGCATACATCGGGCTTCCATGGCCCAAGAAAAGAACGGGCAATTTTTGGGAGTGCGCGAGAGTCATGCTTAGCCTTTTAACTGTTTGGTAATTTGAGCAACGCGCTCTCCGAACAGGCGAGCAGTTTCAATATCGCCTGGCAGTACTTCATCAGCGCTTGCGTCTGAAGGGGTTTGCATCATGGCG
>CAYFKO010000140.1:0-156 GCA_964343765.1 uncultured Polynucleobacter sp.
TACTTGCCGTCACATCAGCCAAGGTTCTCGGCTTTTGGCTTGCAAAATAAAGGCCGAACATTCCACCAACGCAGTCGGTCACAAACTCATGACCAGCCGATTTAGCAAGTGCTTCAAGCTCTGTTGCAAAACGTTTTACTCGAGTAGATAAGGTTT
>CAYFKO010000140.1:166-2861 GCA_964343765.1 uncultured Polynucleobacter sp.
CCTTCGACGGTGTTGCAGGCAGTCAAACTTAAGAGCATTAAAACGAGTAATAATTTCTTCATGGCAATTCCTTTACTAACAACTTGCACTTCAGGTTATTAGTGTAGTCTTAAATTCGTGCAAATGCATTTTTTGCAGCACGTAGCATCTCATCAATGACTGCGTCATCGTGCTGAATCGATAAGAACCCAGCCTCATAAGCTGAAGGCGCTAGATAAACTCCTTCGTCTAACATCGCGTGGAAGAATTTATTAAATTTATCGATATTACTTGCCGTCACATCAGCCAAGGTTCTCGGCTTTTGGCTTGCAAAATAAAGGCCAAACATTCCACCAACGCAGTCGGTCACAAACTCATGTCCAGCCGATTTAGCAAGTGCCTCCAGCTCTGTCGTAAAACGTTTTACTCGTGTAGATAAGGTCTCAAAAAATCCAGGCTGACTAATGAGATTAAGTGTCGTGAGTCCTGCAGCAACCGCTAAAGGATTGCCCGAAAGAGTTCCTGCTTGATAGACATTACCGAGTGGAGCCAACTTTGCCATAACGTCTTTACGCCCACCAAATGCTGCCATCGGCATTCCGCCACCCATCACTTTTCCAAGGCAGGTGAGGTCCGGTTTAATGCCGTGCAAACTTTGTGCGCAACCCAATGCAACTCTAAAGCCTGTCATTACTTCATCGTAAATGAGGAGTGAGCCATGTAAAGTGGTTAAGGCACGAAGTGCCATCACAAACTCTTTACTTGGCTGAACTAAATTCATGTTCCCGGCAATCGGCTCCAAAATCACACAAGCAATTTTGTCACCAAATTGCTTAAATGCAGCTTCAAGTTCACCCAAATCGTTATAGGGGAGAACCAATGTGTGCTTTACCAAATCTTGTGGCACGCCACCAGATGAGGGTGCATTTTTTGCAAGATCCAAAGTTTGATCGGCAAAGGTTAATAAGCCTGATCCTGCTTTTACGAGCAAGCTGTCTGCATGACCGTGATAACAACCTTCAAATTTAATAATCAGATCGCGTCCTGTAAAACCGCGTGCGAGTCGTAATGCACTCATCGTTGCTTCAGTACCACTGGACACTAAGCGAACCTGTTCAATACTTGGAACAAGCTCACACACTTTTTCTGCCATCTTAATTTCAGCTTCAGTAGGAGCTCCAAAACTAAAGCTATGCTCCGCAGCCACCTGAACTGCTTTTACAACCTCAGGATGCGCATGCCCAACAATCATGGGCCCCCATGATCCAATGCAATCGATGTATTGTTTACCTTCAACATCCCAAAAATAAGGTCCCTTTGCTCTTTCAATAAAGCGAGGCGTACCTCCAACGGATCTAAATGCTCTTACCGGTGAATTCACACCACCCGGTGTGGTTAGTTGAGCACGTTCAAATAAAGATTGATTGGTTTTAGTCATGGGTATTTATGTATGTTTCCGGTGTTTCCAGATGTATTCTTGAAGCTTCAGAATATTTCTGTATTTCACTTCTGTATTTCTTAAAACGCTTAAATAACGACCATTTCAAAATCTTCTTTACGCGCTCCGCATTCTGGGCAAAGCCAATTCGGCGGAACATCTTTCCACAAAGTTCCCGGTGCAATACCATCATCTGGAGCACCTTCGGCTTCATCGTAAACCCAACCACAAATTAAACACATATAGGTTTTGTATTCCATATCAACTTTCCTGATTCATATCGATTAATGACTATTGTAGTCCTTTAAATAAGGGACTTTTAACTGTTTTGAGTGTCGTTCGCACTCTCTCTGGGTGACATAGCCCGAATATCAAACCTAAATAATCGGCACTCAATGGCACCATTAAAGAGTGGGGTGCGCTTAGATTCTTTCATACGCAACTGGCCTGGCAATCCCATATCAGCGGTTAAGACATTTACCTGCCAGCCACCGAAGCTTTCTTTAAGATGCCTGCCAAATTGAGCTAAAAATTCGACAAACTCAGGATCTGAGATATTTTTAGGAAGGCGATCGCGTGGACCTCGTCCACTACGCTCCTCTTCACCCTCTTTTGAACCTCGCCCACCTTTAATTTCTAAACGCTCACCATAAGGTGGGTTGAATAGCATGACACCATTTATTTCATCAGCAGTGTTCATATTCGAAAACGGGGATTTAGCTTGTAAAGCGTCCACTTGCCGAACAATCGGTAAACCTGGCAATTTCGCTTTTTGCCAATTGCGTTTACAAATAGCCACCATGCGCTCATTAATATCCGAGCCTGCAATCTGAATCTTCCGACTTCGATGCTTGGCAATATCTTCTTTAGCAAGCTCGCAAAGAGTTTCCCAGAGCATCAGCTCTGACTTTTGCTCAAATGGCTTTAATCGTAAAAATCCAAAGCCTTGCAAACTAGTCACTAAATCAACTCGCGTCGGTTTATAGACGCTAATCTTTCGTGTCGTAGCTTGCTTACTTGCCTCTTGGCTACTCGTTGTCGCCTCACTCGATGTTGAACTGGCCACCACTGGTTTTACTGGCGTCATATTAGTAACGAGTGGTTTTCCAGTTCCTTCCAGAACGGGGGCTTGCCAAACAGGTTTCTTGATTTCAGTGAGTGGCTCTTGATTCTTTGCCGTTTCTGCTTCAACTGTCTTCGCTGGGATTTCGACTGGTGGCGCTTCGCTTTCTATTTGACCCACTGCCTCATTCATGAAGGCACCGTCAAACTCATCTA
>CAYFKO010000140.1:2871-3452 GCA_964343765.1 uncultured Polynucleobacter sp.
TTCAATAAGAAAGGTTCCGCTACCGCACATCGGATCAAATAAGGATTGATTGGGCTGCCAACCAGAAATCGCTAAAATTCCTGCGGCTAAATTTTCTTTAAGTGGCGCAGCACCTTTTTCATCACGCCAGCCACGCTTGAATAATGCTTCACCCGAAGTATCAATGTAGGTGATGACATGCGTTGCATCTAAATAGGCGGTGACTCGCACATCGGGTGTCGCCGTATCAATACTCGGTCTTGCACCCTTCACTTCTCTTAGTCGGTCACAAATCGCATCTTTAATGCGTAAGGTGACAAAATTTAAACTCGTTAACGGGGATTTATGCGAAGTTAAATCAACTTTTAAGGTTTGATTGGGGCTAAACCAATCTTCCCAAGCAAGGCCACGTACAGCTTTATATACATCGTCTTCTTTACGGTAAGGTGCCATCGATAATTGTGCCAACACCCGACTCGCGATACGAGAGTGAAGATTAATGGCCATCGCTAACGCCAATGGTCCAGCAATCTCAATACCCCCGGTGGCTTTAATCGGAACTGGAGGCAACATCACCGACTGAAATTGACTCGCTAAATTTG
>CAYFKO010000141.1:0-3451 GCA_964343765.1 uncultured Polynucleobacter sp.
CTTAAAATTAGGTTTTCTAGATTTGCTGAAAGCTACTATGCCTACTTATCGCTCACGCACCACAACTCATGGCCGCAACATGGCTGGCGCTCGCTCACTCTGGAGAGCGACTGGCATGAAGGATGGTGATTTTGATAAACCAATCATTGCAATTGCCAATTCGTTTACGCAATTTGTGCCAGGCCATGTTCACTTAAAAGATTTAGGTCAATTAGTTGCTCGTGAAATTGAAGCTGCTGGTGGCGTCGCAAAAGAATTTAATTCCATCGCGGTCGACGATGGCATTGCAATGGGGCACGATGGCATGCTCTATAGCTTACCTAGTCGCGATTTAATTGCTGACTCTGTGGAGTACATGGTCAATGCTCACTGTGCTGACGCATTAGTCTGTATCTCTAACTGCGACAAAATTACCCCAGGGATGTTGATGGCCGCGATGCGCTTAAACATTCCCGTCATCTTTGTATCAGGCGGCCCAATGGAAGCTGGTAAGGTTCGCCTAGCCAATCCTGAAACGAAAACTATTGAAATCAAAAAACTAGATTTGATCGATGCCATGGTCATGGCAGCCGATGACAAAGTAAGTGACTCTGATCTAGCGGAAGCTGAACGCTCTGCCTGTCCAACCTGCGGCTCTTGCTCGGGTATGTTTACAGCCAACTCGATGAACTGCTTAACCGAAGCTTTAGGCCTTTCTCTCCCAGGCAATGGCACCGTTGTAGCAACTCACGCAGATCGTGAGCAACTCTTTAAACAAGCAGGCCGTCGTATTGTTGAACTTGCACGTCAATATTATGAAAAAGATGACGCTTCTGTATTACCTCGTTCTGTTGGATTTAAAGCGTTTGAAAATGCGATTGCACTCGACATTGCAATGGGCGGGTCTACCAACACTATTTTGCATTTGTTAGCGATTGCACAAGAAGCCAACATCCCATTTACGTTGGCGGATATTGATCGCATGTCGAAAATTGTCCCTCAGCTATGTAAGGTTGCCCCCAACACCAACAAGTACCACATCGAAGATGTTCACCGTGCCGGCGGAATTATGGCAATCTTGGGTGAACTTGATCGTGCCGGCAAATTACATACCGATGTTCCAACGATTCATACAAGGACTATGAAAGAAGCTTTGGATCAATGGGATATTGCTCGCAATCCAAGCGAAGCAGTCAAAACCTTCTACATGGCTGGTCCCGCAGGGATTCCGACACAAGTTGCGTTTAGTCAAAATACACGTTGGCCGAGTTTAGATGTCGATCGCGCAGAAGGTTGTATTCGTTCCTTTGAGCATGCATTTAGCAAAGAAGGTGGATTAGCCGTTCTTCATGGCAATATTGCTCTAGATGGCTGCGTGGTTAAAACAGCCGGGGTTGATGATAGCCTTCTCGTTTTCGAGGGCCCAGCACACGTAGTTGAATCTCAAGAAGAAGCCGTTGAAAATATCTTAGGTGACAAAGTGAAAGCCGGTGATATTGTGGTCGTTCGTTACGAAGGTCCACGTGGCGGCCCTGGCATGCAAGAGATGCTTTACCCTACGAGCTACATTAAATCTAAAGGCCTTGGCAAAGCTTGCGCACTCTTAACGGATGGGCGTTTTTCAGGCGGAACTTCTGGCTTGTCATTAGGTCACTGCTCCCCTGAAGCTGCTGCTGGTGGCGCAATCGGTTTAGTGCGCAATGGCGATCACATTCGAATCGATATCCCAAATCGCAGTATCAATCTCTTGGTTAGTGATGAGGAATTAGCGAAACGTCGTATCGAACAAGATAAGCTTGGTTGGAAACCTACTAAACCTCGCCCTCGCAAAGTTTCTACAGCGCTTAAGGCATACGCTGCATTTGCCACATCTGCCGATAAAGGCGCTGTGCGAGATATCGCTAAGATCGAATCATTAAGTTAATAAACAACTTAATTTCTGGTCATTCAAATTAAAACACCAACCTTTGGGTTGGTGTTTTTTCATTAAATAATCTCGCTAATCTCAATTAGATTTTGATCAGGGTCGCGAACGTATACTGAATTAATCTTCGCAACCGCCCCTGTTCGAATAACCGGCCCCTCAATGATTGGCCATTTCTCTCTATTTAGTAATTCAATGACTTCAGCCAAAGGCCGATCTGCAATAAAACATAAATCTAATGATCCTGGCGTTGGAAGATCTGCTTTAGGCTCAAACTCTTTACCTTTAATGTGTAAATTAATCTTTTGATTACCAAACTTAAAGGCTTTTCTTTCAACGGGAGGAGTTCCGCCAATAAAACTCTCGAGCTTCATTCCCATTACACGCGTGTAAAAATCAACGCACGCTGATTCATTTGCAGTCGTTAATACTAGATGGTCTAAATGATCAATCATTGTCATTCCTCTTAAGATGTGCGTAATTCTTCAATGTAAGTTGGCGCTGGATGTAGATCAAAGGTTGATCCAGCCTTGGCAACCTGCCCAGGTACATCATGCCCAACAATCTTAGGTAACTCGCGAGCTATCGCAATTAATCGCTTAAGCTCAATACCCGTTTCATACCCCATGGCATCCATCATATGAATGGCATCTTCGCTGCAAATATTGCCACTTGCGCCAGGAGCGTAAGGACAACCACCTAATCCACCTAATGATCCATCAAAACGCACAATGCCTGATTGAACTGCCGCTAGCAAATTTGCTAAACCCATGCCACGCGTGTTGTGAAAATGGAAAGTTAGTTGTAAGTCACCAAATCTTGCGAGCAATGCATCTGCCATGCGTTTTACTTGTTCTGGGTTAGCCATTCCGGTTGTGTCGCAAATCGTCATTCCACGCACACCTAAATCTGCAAATTGTTGTACGTAATCTTCTACAACATCTTGAGGAACCTCCCCCTCCATAGGGCACCCAAAACACGTTGATAAGGAAACATTAATGGGCACTCTTCCATCGACGTGACGAATCACTTCCGCTAAACCTGCAAAACTTTTAGCGCGTGTCATTCGCAAATTAGCGAGGTTATGCGTCTCGGATGTCGACATCACTAAATTAAACTCATCTGCACGAGCCTCAAAGGCACGCTCCGCCCCTCGAAGATTAGGAACCAGGACCGTGTACTCGACGCCAGGGATGCGCTTAATTTGTCCCATCACCACTTCTGCATCTTTGAGCATAGGAATGGCCTTTGGCGAAGTAAATGAGGTCACTTCAATCTTGGCATAACCACATTGACTCAACTCATCGATTAATCGAACTTTATCTTCTGTCGGAATAAAATTTGGCTCAATCTGAAATCCATCGCGGGTTACCACCTCATTGAAATAGAGTCGCGTCATAGTATTTATTTCCTGAATTGAATTAATGGATGATGGCCGTATTGCTATTTAGTGAATGCCACACCACGCTCTTTTAACGAAGCAATTTGTTTCTCACTCAAACCCATTGCACTTAAAATTTCATCTGTGTTTTGGCCAATCTCTGGAGC
>CAYFKO010000142.1:0-2390 GCA_964343765.1 uncultured Polynucleobacter sp.
TTACTGGATGCCAATGGATCAATACATTGGCGGTATTGAGCATGCGATTTTGCATTTGCTCTATGCGCGTTTTTGGACGAAAGTCATGCGTGATTTAGGTTTAATCAAATTTGATGAGCCTTTTAAGAATTTACTGACACAAGGGATGGTCTTGAATGAGACCTACTTTATTGAAGAAGCGGGTGGCAGAAAGCAATGGATTAACCCAGCGGATGTGGATATTGAGACGGATGATAAGGGTCGCCCAGTTGCCGCCAAGTTAAAGACGACTGGACAAGCGGTTGAAATTGGTGGTGTCGAGAAGATGGCCAAGAGTAAAAACAATGGCATAGATCCACAGTCATTGATTGATCAATATGGCGCTGATACTTCACGACTCTTTACGATGTTTGCAGCCCCTCCCGAGCAACAATTAGAATGGTCGGATTCTGGAGTGGAGGGTGCCTCTCGATTCTTGCGACGCTTATGGAACTTTGCTCAGCAACAAGCTGAGTCTCAAAATTCCGATGGTGAAACAAAGGCGAATCAAGCATTGCGCTTAGAAATTCACACGATTTTGAAGCAAGCCAACTTTGACTATCAACGTATGCAATACAACACGGTGGTGTCTGCTTGTATGAAGATGCTCAATGCCCTGGAACAAGCAAAATCAGCCTCCACTGAAATCCATAAAGAAGGTTTAGGTATTTTGTTGCGCGTTTTGTATCCAGTCGTGCCGCACATTACCCATAATTTGTGGGAGCAGTTGGGTTATGCGCAGCAGTTAGGAGATTTATTGGATGCGCCATGGCCGCAAGTTGATGAATCCGCCCTCGTTCAAGACGAAATTACTTTGATGTTGCAAATTAACGGTAAATTGCGTGGTGAGATATTAGTTGCCGCCAAAGCAGATAAAGTACAAATTGAGACGGCAGCATTGGCAGCTGAAGCCACTCAAAAAGCCTTAGCGGGCGGAGTTCCTAAGAAGGTAATCGTGGTTCCTGGACGTCTTGTGAACATTGTGGTTTAGACTAGCCCTATGAACGTAAATAACGTAGCCACTCTTATGAAGACCAAACTAGGTAATCGCGCTTGGTTCATGACATTGTTTGTGATGACCTTATGCGCAACCGTCCTAGTAAGTTGTGGTTGGCGTATGCGGGGTGCTGTTGATTTACCTTACAAAGCAATTTTTGTTAATGGCACGATGTCGGTAGAGTTGCGCCAATATCTAGAGCGTGGTATTGAGACGGGTACCAATGCCAAACTTACCAAAGATTACAAAGAAGCGGATTTAATCATTAACATCATGCAAGATCAGCTCACTAAGCAAATCTTGTCATATAACGCTTCTGGTCAAATTACGGCCTATCGTTTAGTAGAGCAGGTTAAGTTCCAAGTATTAGATGGCACCGGTAATGAAATCATGCCAGAGGCCGATATCTTCTTAACGCGAGATATGGATTTCTCGATTTCTGGTATTCAGGCATCCGAAAATCTTGAGCAAGAATTTGTTCTCAATATGCGTATGGATATTGTGAATCAGCTGTTAAGGCGTATTGGGGCTTTATCGAAGAAGTCTGCCAAAAAAGTAACCGCTAACTAATTGATAGAGCGATGCAAAAGCTCGACGCGCTTTATTCTCATATCAGTAAATTAAATAAAGGTAATGAGTTACCTAAGGCACTTTACGTGATTGTGAGTGATGAGCCTTTATTAATTATGGAAGCGCAAGATGCCCTTCGAGCAGCGCTTAAAGAAAAAGGCTACACCGAGCGCGATACGCTGCTCAATGAAAAAGGGTTTGACTGGGCAACGCTCATCAATAGTACTCAAAGTATGTCGCTCTTTGGTGATAAGCGTTTTATTGAACTCAGAATACCAACCGGCAAACCTGGTCGAGAAGGGGCTGATGTTCTTAAGCAATTTGCGGCAGATGTTGCTAATCAAACGGGTGAACCAGGTGCGGTGACTTGCATCATTTTGCCAAAGCTTGATTCAGCAACACAAAAATCCGCCTGGTTTACAGCTTTAGAAGATGCTGGTCTGGCGGTTCGGATTGATTCGATTGAACGCCATCTACTACCTGCTTGGATAAATGAACGTCTAAAACGACAAAATCAACATATTGCTAACGATGAGCCGGGTAAACGAGCCATGGCATTTTTGGTGTCACAGATTGAAGGCAATTTAATTGCAGCGCATCAAGAGATTCAGAAACTTGGACTTCTCTATCCAGAAGGTGCATTAACAGAGGAGCAAATTCAGCATTCGGTATTGAATGTTGCGCGCTACGACGTATTTCAATTAACCGAAGCGTATCTTGCAGGCGATATGCTTCGGGTTAATCGCATGCTCGATGGATTAAAAGGCGAAGGCGAGCCGATTGCATTAGTTGCCTGGACCGTGAT
>CAYFKO010000142.1:2400-2736 GCA_964343765.1 uncultured Polynucleobacter sp.
TGAGGAAATTCGTTTACTTTCTGAGTTGAAGCGTGAAGTCATGTCGGGAAACAATTTACAGACTTTGTTTAGGTCAAGGCGAGTATGGGGTAAGCGCGAGCAGTTAATTCCTCAAGCATTAAATCGATTAAGTTTGCCAATGCTGGATCGTGCACTAGAAATGGCTACCCAACTCGATAAGCAAGTCAAAGGCTGGAAGATTGCCGAACTCCCAACAGACCCTTGGGATAGTCTACGACGTATTGGCGGAGTTTTTTGTTTTAGGTAGCTTGGTCAATGGGGTATTAAATCTTTCTTATAAATACCCATAAAAAGAATAATGTTGCTCGATATCGC
>CAYFKO010000142.1:2746-3433 GCA_964343765.1 uncultured Polynucleobacter sp.
CGCAATGGCCTTGCCACGATTTTCAATAACTACGCTTGGACAGGACTTCAAGCAAGACTTCAAAAAAGGAGGGGGTATGGTGACCTTATCAGCAAGTGAGGCGAGAGCGGGTTTGTATCGTTTAATTGATCAAGCGGCAGAGTCGCATGAGCCTATCGTTATTTCAGGTAAACGAAGTAATGCGGTTCTTCTTTCTGAAGAGGATTGGAGTGCTATTCAGGAGACACTTTACCTATTAGCTATTCCTGGGATGCGCGAATCCATCAAAGAATCTATGAAAGAGCCATTGGCAAAAAGTAGTAAGGTTCTGAAATGGTAACTTGGAATTTGTTGTACTCCAAGTTTGCTTTAAAAGATGCTAAAAAAATATCAGCAGCAGGATTGAGAGTTAAAACAGAAGCATTGCTGAGCATTTTAGAAAAAGATCCATTTCAGAATCCACCGCCCTATGAAAAATTAGTGGGCGATTTAAAAGGTGCGTATTCAAGGCGAATTACGATTCAACATCGGCTTGTTTATGAGGTGTTTGCCAAAGAGAGAATTGTGAGAATTTTAAGGATGTGGACTCACTATGAATAAGCGTTGTATTGATTAACTTAACCCTAATGTCACGAAATCGTGGACAATTAGCGGATACACAAAATTTAACGCAAAAATTGTCATATGACTGAGCAAGCCACCTCAAAT
>CAYFKO010000143.1:0-1065 GCA_964343765.1 uncultured Polynucleobacter sp.
GGACGCAGCAATCGAAAGTGCCAGCGCGGCAATATAACGTAAGTATTTGTTTTTAAATAATTAATTTCATTAATTTTTTTAGTGAAATTGGTTGCATTGAATAAGCTACTTTCCTACACTCTTATATAAGACTTGTGACTTGAATTGATTCAGATCACAACGAATATTTTTTTATATTTGACGATTTTTTAGGAGAGCACCATGACGTCACGTAAAGAAGCTGCTGCTGCACTGCAAAAAGAGTGGGATACAAACCCGCGTTGGAAAGGTATTACTCGTGGTTACACGGCTGATGACGTAATTCGTTTACGTGGTTCTTTTCAGATTGAGCAAACATTGGCAAGACGTGGTGCTGAAAAGCTTTGGGATCTCGTAAATAACGAAGCTTACATTAACTGTTTAGGTGCTTTGACTGGTGGTCAAGCGATGCAACAAGTTAAAGCAGGTATCAAAGCAATTTATTTGTCAGGTTGGCAGGTTGCTGCAGATAACAACAGCTATGCTTCTATGTACCCTGATCAATCGTTATATCCAGTGAATTCTGTTCCAACTGTGGTTGAGCGTATCAATAACTCATTCAAGCGTGCAGATGAGATTCAATGGTCTAAAGGCGTTGGCCCTGGCGATGCTGGTTACATTGATTACTTTGCACCAGTTGTAGCGGATGCTGAAGCTGGTTTCGGTGGTGTTTTGAACGCATACGAACTCATGAAAGCCATGATTCGTGCAGGTGCTGCAGGTGTTCACTTTGAAGATCAATTGGCTTCTGTTAAGAAATGTGGTCACATGGGTGGTAAGGTTTTGGTTCCAACTCAAGAAGCTGTTCAAAAACTGATTTCTGCTCGTTTAGCAGCAGACGTTTTGGGTGTTCCAACGATTATTCTTGCTCGTACAGATGCTGAAGCAGCTGATTTGTTAACTTCTGATTATGATGAAAATGACAAACCATTTGTAACAGGCGAACGTACTGCTGAGGGCTTCTACAAAACTAAAAAAGGTTTAGATCAGGCGATTTCTCGTGGTTTAGCCTATGCAGCTTATGCTGATATGGTTTGGTGTGAAACA
>CAYFKO010000143.1:1104-3412 GCA_964343765.1 uncultured Polynucleobacter sp.
TTGTTGGCCTATAACTGCTCACCATCATTCAATTGGAAGAAAAACTTGGATGATGCAACGATTGCGAAATTCCAACGCGAACTTGGCGCAATGGGTTACAAATATCAGTTCATTACATTGGCTGGTATTCACTCAATGTGGTACAACATGTTTGACTTGGCTCAAGACTATGCAAAACGCGGTATGTCAGCCTATGTTGAAAAAGTTCAAGAGCCTGAGTTTGCAGCGCGTGACCGTGGTTACACATTCGTATCGCATCAACAGGAAGTTGGTACAGGCTACTTTGATGATGTGACAACAGTCATTCAAGGTGGTAATTCTTCTGTAACAGCGTTGACAGGTTCAACGGAAGAAGAGCAGTTCCACTAAGCAGCTTATCCCTAACCCTGGTTAGGTCTAAAAAAGCCGACGGTAATTCGTCGGCTTTTTATTTGAATTCTGCTAAATTACAGGTACATGAAAAATAAGTAGAGAGGATCGTATGGAGCCGCATGAGTCGCATGAATTAGTCGAGAGTGTAGAAAAGCATCAGCATGAGAATAATCGAGCGGCACTTATTATTTCGATTTTTGCGATGATCTTGGCAATTAATAATGTGGGTGGCGCTAACTCTACGAAGGATGCTACTCAGAATAATATTAAAGCTGCCAATATGTATTCATTCTTTCAAGCGAAAAGTGTTCGACAATCGAGTATTAATTTGGCAATTGATGATCTGAAATTACAGTTGATAAAACAACCTAGCATGTCAGAAGAAGCCAAAGAGGCTATTTCAAAAAAAATTGAAGAATATGAAAAGCGTGCTGCCAGATACGAATCAGATCCTGAAACTAAAGAAGGTAAGGTTGAGTTATTGGAAAAAGCAAAACGTTTTGAAGAAGAGCGCGATTTGGCACTTAAAAGGGATCCTTGGTTTGATTACAGCGAAGGAATCTTGCAAATTGCAATTGTCTTGTTATCAGTATCTATCCTAGCCTCTCTGCCACTCTTATTTTGGGTTGGTTGCGGTATTGGTGGAATCGGCTTGGTAGGTATGTTAAATGGATTCTTTTTGTTTTTGGGTTGATTAATGTCTCAAATTAATTGCGCATTGTGTCTAAATGAGGGAGGTGAGTTGATTGCTCGCAATGATCTCTTTCGTTTGGTTTATGCCAATGAGCCCGACTATCCTGGATTTGTGCGATTAATTTTGAACGAACATTTTTCTGAAATGAGTGATTTGTCAGAACAGAATCAAACTAGAGTAATGAAGGCAGTTTTTGAGATTGAGCGTATTTTGCGTGAATATATGGCTCCGCAAAAAATTAATTTAGCCACCTTGGGGAATATGGTTCCACACGTTCACTGGCATATTATTCCGAGGTACATGGATGATGCTTGTTTCCCTGGTTCAGTGTGGTCTGAAAAAGTCCGGAAAACTGATGCGTTGATTCTTCAAGAGAGGGCAAAGCTCGCTAGTCAAATGGATGCGGCTTTAAAAAAGGTTTGTCTTGAATGAATCTAGAGAAGCGAATTGCTTTTTTTGAGGCCTTAAAAAAGAATAATCCAAAGCCAACTACCGAGTTGGAATATAGCTCTCCATTTGAATTGCTTGCGGCGGTTTTGTTGTCAGCTCAAGCGACCGATGTTTCCGTCAATAAGGGAACTCGGCGTTTATTTCCGATTGCTAATACACCTCAAGCAATATTAGATTTGGGCGAAGAGGGATTAATTCCTTATATCGCCCACATTGGTTTATATCGAACTAAAGCAAAGCATTTAATTCAAACTTGTAAGATCCTGATTGACAAATATAAGGGTGAGGTTCCTCGGGATCGAGAAGCGTTGGAGTCCTTGCCAGGCGTTGGAAGAAAAACCGCGAATGTGATTTTGAATACAGCGTTTGGCCAGCCAACGATAGCGGTCGATACGCATATCTTTCGTGTGTCGAATCGAACGGGATTGGCTCCAGGAAAAGATGTGTTGGCTGTTGAGATGGCTTTGTTAAAGCGTGTGCCAAAGAATTATTTATTGGATGCACATCATTGGTTAATTTTGCATGGGCGTTATGTCTGTAAAGCTAGAAATCCAGAATGCGCACAATGTATCGTTGAGCCTTTGTGTTCATTTAAAGAAAAGAATTTTAAGAGTCGCTAAACTAGGCTTATGAGTTTATTTAATCCATCCAAAGATGACGTGCGCGAGTTTTTCTGTGAGGCATGGCGCAAGCAACAAGCATCAGGCATCTTGACGCCTCTTGAATCGATTGCTGCGCGTTGGATGGTAGAGCATCCTGAGTATCACGATATATTGAATCGTCCAGAGGAAG
>CAYFKO010000144.1:0-3370 GCA_964343765.1 uncultured Polynucleobacter sp.
GGCACTTTTCAAAACAGGTTAAATTTACATAATTAAAGAAAAATTAAGGGGAAATTATGTTGACGTTATGTGGCTTTGCAGCAAGTAATTACTACAACAAGGTCAAATTAGCTTTAATGGAAAAAGGTATTCCATTTAATGAGGAATTAATTTGGACGGGCAAGCCAGCAATTGAGGCTGGTTCTTTGTTAGGTAAGGTGCCATTTTTAAAAACACCCGATGGTGTTTTAACCGAGTCTGAAGTTATTTTGGAATATTTAGAAGATAAATTTCCAGCAAAGCCGTTGATGCCAGCAGATCCTTTCCAAAAAGCAAAAGTGCGAGAAATTTCCACCTACCTCAATTTGCATCTAGAAATTACCGCTCGCGAGTTATATGCGGAAGCTTTCTTTGGCGGTAAGGTTTCAGATGAAGTGAAGCAAACAACGGAGAAGCGTTTAAAAATTGCTATCACTGCATTTAATAAAATTGCAAAATATTCACCGTTTATTGCTGGTGAACAATTTACGATTGCAGATTGTTCAGCAGCAGTGCATTTGCCGCTCATTTCAATGGTAACGAAGACTATTTATGGCGTTGACTTTCTTGAAGATACGCCAGCGCGTGAATACACAAAACGAATTGGAGCAATGCCGTCAATGGCAAAGATTAATGAGGATCGTAAAGCAAATGTCGCTTTAATGATGGAATTGCGTTCTAAATCAAAATAATTCCATGGCTAAATCTTCAGCCTTTACTCCTAGGCTGACGCTCTACCGACAATGGTTAAAAGAGCATCGAAACTTATCTTTTGATAATTACGATGCTCTTTGGCAATGGTCGGTCACGGATATTGAATCTTATTGGCAATCAATTTGGGATTACACAAATATCCAATCAGAGGGCCATTATGAAAAGGTTCTTGCCAATCGTTCTATGCCAGGCGCGAAGTGGTTTGCGGGGGCTAGAGTAAATTATGCAAGACAGGTTTTGCGACATGTCGATGCTGCTTCGAAGGCCGGATTGCCAGCAATCATTAGCCGTGGAGAGGCAGGTCATGATCGTGAAATGTCCTGGCCAGAACTTAAAAAGCAGGTAGCCCTTTTCGCTAGCTATTTACAGTCAAGGGGCGTTAAGCCAGGAGATCGCGTTGCTGCTTATTTGCCTAACATTCCAGAAACTATCGTTGCGTTTTTAGGGACGGTGAGTGTAGGGGCTGTTTGGAGTGTTTGTGCTCCAGACATGGGCGAAGCCGCGGTATTAGATCGTTTTAAACAAATTGAGCCAAAAGTATTTATTGCTTGTGATGGTGTGATGTATGGTGGCCGTGAATACGATCGATTTGACTCTGTCAGCACTATTCGTTCACAGTTACCAAGTCTACAAACAACCGTGATTGTTAAATCGCTTGGCACTAATTCTGATTATGAAAATGTGGATTGGTTCGAATCGATTATTAGTCAAGACGATGTTGATGTATCTAAATTTGAGCCACTCTATTTAGAGTTTGACCATCCTTTATGGATTGTTTATTCAAGTGGCACGACCGGAATGCCTAAACCAATTGTTCATGGGCATGGTGGTGCCATGATTGTGGCGCTGGCATCAGGAATTCAGAATGACATTGGGTGTAGTTATGATCCTAATAGTTTTGGAGAGCGTTATTTTTGGTATAGCACTACCGGTTGGATCATGTGGAATGCTCAGGTATCTGGGTTATTAGGTGGGTCCACTTGTTGTATTTACGACGGCAATCCCTCTGGACCGAAAGATAGCCCAGATTGGACAGTGCTCTGGAAGTTTGCAGCTGATCATGGCGTCACTTTTTTTGGTGCCGGTGCAGCTTTCTATGCAAATTGTTTAAAGGCAAACATTAATTTAGGCCAATATCCCGGATTAAATTCTGTGAGGATTCTAGGTACAACGGGGTCTCCGTTGAGTGAAGATGTTCAGCGTTGGGGTAGTGACATCATGCGCCAATTGATGGGCCGTGATGTGTGGTGGTGCAATATTTCAGGTGGCACTGATTTTGCTGGAGCCTTTATTGCGGGTTGTCGTGAGCTTCCGCTTATCCCTGGTCAAATGCAATGTCGAGTATTGGGCGCAGCTGTATACGCATGGAATGATGCTGGTAAAGAAGTGGTTAATGAAGTAGGGGAGTTAGTTTGTACGGAACCAATCCCTTCAATGCCCTTATTTCTTTGGGGAGATAAAAATAATGAGCGATATCTCTCTAGTTATTTTGATGTTTATCCAGGTGTTTGGCGTCATGGGGATTGGTTAAAAATTACACCAGAGGGTGGAGCGATTATTTATGGGCGTAGTGATGCCACGATTAATCGACATGGGCTACGCATGGGGACGAGTGAGCTATATCGTGCCGTGGAAGCTCTCGAAGAGGTTTTAGATTCTATGGTGGTCGATCTTGAATATTTGGGTCGAGAGAGTTTTATGCCTCTATTCGTGGTGTTACGACCTGGGGTTGAGTTAAGCGATCAACTCAAAGAAAAAATTAATACCTCCATCAAGAAGGCGTTATCACCAAAATTCATGCCGAATGAAATCCTGCAAGTGCCAGAAATTCCAAGAACGCTATCTGGCAAGAAGCAAGAATTGCCAATTAAGAAACTATTGCTAGGTCAGCCGCTTGAAAAAGTGATCAATAGAGATGCCATGGCAAACCCAGGATGTCTTGCTTGGTATCAGGCTTACGCAGAGGCAAGGCTAGCTAACAGTACTAACTAACTTATGCTCTAAGATTGTCTCTTAGGGCTTGAGCGCACAATTTCACTGCAGTGTTTGCTTCGTCCAATATTCGCCCCATCAAGATAAAGCCATGGATTTGTCGTTCAAAACAAATGTACTGTGTTTTTACTTTGGCACTTGATAGACGATTAGCATAAGCTAGACCTTCATCTCTGAGAGGGTCAAATCCAGCAGTAATGACAAGTGCTGGGGGGAGTCCTTCTAAATTAGGTGCATCAATCGGCGAAGCGCGCCAATCATTTTTCATCTCGGGATTTGGTAAATAATGACCATAGTAGTAATCGATGGCATCCTTTGTAAGCAAATAGCCTTGCCCATTGGTGATGATTGATTTTGATGATGCATGAGCATCAGTCATTGGATAAATGAGTAATTGAAATGCTGGGAGCCATTTTTTCGCATCGCGAAGTAGTAACGAGGTAGTTGCAGTGAGGTATCCGCCAGCACTATCGCCGCCCAGTGCAATTTTGTTTGGATTAATGTTGAGTTCGCTTGCGTGATCATGAATCCAGTTAGAGGCTATTAAGCAATCGTCTATAGCAGCAGGGAATGGATTTTCTGGAGCAAGTCGATAGTCGATTGAAATCACTTCAATGTTTGCTAAATTAGCAAGCTCACGACAGAG
>CAYFKO010000145.1:0-3354 GCA_964343765.1 uncultured Polynucleobacter sp.
TTGAGCGTTATACGGAATCTTGGAATACAAGTATGGGTTGATCGTTTGAGTGCCAACAGTCCCTAACAAGAGCGTATAGCCATCTGCCTTACTTTTTGCAACAAAATCAGCTCCAATGTTACCGCCAGCTCCTGGCTTATTTTCAACAATGACAGAAACTCCCAAAGACTGCTGCCACTTTTCAGCAAGTATTCGCGCCAAAATATCAGGTGCACCTCCAGAAGTAAACGTAACCACTATTTTAATAGGCTGAAGTGGCCATACTTTTTCTTGAGCACTTAAATTAAACGTAAAAAGCAGACAACTAAAGCCAATCACACATTTTCTAAACAAGCCAACCATACTATCTCCCGTCTTAAGAGTCTTTGCTCTCATTTTGTTATGTTTGAATTGAAAATTTCTTATTATTTCGTAGCCATTGAGTTAACACTACCAGTCCAAATGCAACAAGACCAATCAGATCTGCCCAATTTGATGGATAAGCCAATGCCACCCCTGAAATAACCAATAAAGCTGTCTCAAGCGATTTATTCTTAACAATAAACCAGCCCTGCAATCCACCAGCCAAAGCGACAATCCCCACCACCGCAGTAATAAATGCAATGAATATTTCAAACCAATTTGCACTGGCCAAAGCCGTTGTTGAACCCATCAGGAGCAAACTCACTCCTGACTTATCAAGCACAAACATAAACGGAACCAAAATAGCTGGCGCAACATACTTCCAAGTTTGCAGTGTCGTTTTGTAAGGATTACCTTTACAAATCGCTGCAGCAGCAAACGGCGACAAAGCAGTTGGCGGAGATACTTCCGATAAAACCGCATAGTAGAAAATAAACATGTGAGCAGCAAAATCAGGAACTCCCAATTTGACCATTGCAGGCGCAGCAATCACTGCACAAATGATGTAAGAAGCTGTCACGGGAACTGCAAGCCCCACAATCCATACAATCAGCGCAGTAAAAATTGCCGTAAGCAATAAAGAACCGCCTGAATATTGAATGACTATCGTACTAAATTTCAAACCTAAACCTGTCAAGGTAACGGTTCCTACGATTAAACCCGCACCTGCACAAGTTGCCGCAATCGCAAGAACACCAGTTGACCCACTCGCCAAGGACTTAACCAAGTTGGAGTTGTAAAGACCCTTTATAAGAGGCTCTCGACCTCTTAACCAGTCCCACGACAATATCGCCGTATCAGAACGGAACATACTTGTTAGCGCCGAAGTTACCGTTGCCCAAAAAACAGACATGACCGGCGAAAAACCTAACAACATAAAGACCACAATGGAGATTAATGAGAAAAAGTGATACCAATATTTTTTCGTCAAACCCCAGGCAGTCTCCGTAGCAGAAAAATTTTGAGAATGCAGAGAATACTTGCGAACATCTATCTCTACCATCACGAATAATCCAAGATAGAAAAGTATTGTTGGTATGGTTGCCATTAGCAACACATCCAAATAAGAAATCTTTAAGAAATCAGCAATTAAAAATGCAGCAGCTCCAAGCACTGGAGGAGAAATAATCGCCCCTAAACCACCTGCGGCCAAGAGCCCACCAGCAGCATTTTTATCGTAACCAATCTTATTGAGCATCGAGGCCGCAACTGAGCCAACCGTTACTGTTGTCGCAACCCCAGAGCCTGAGGGTCCACCCAACAAAAATGATGACATGACAATCGTACGACCTACACCAGAACTTTTACCGCCCATCGCCGCAAATGAAAAATCAATAAAGAATTTTCCGGCACCAGTGAATTGTAAAAAAGCCCCAAATATGGTGAAGAGAATAATCAAGGTTGAAGAGACATCAACTGCTGTACTAAAAATACCCTCAAGAGTCATGTACATATAACCCACTAACCGAGCGAGATCATATCCTTTGTGTGTCCATGGGGCTGGCAAATAATTACCAAACAATGCATAGCAAATAAAACTCACAGTAACTAACAACAAAATCATGCCGTTAGTACGACGAATGCCCTCAAGAATCAACAATATCAACCCCAAACCAACCCATATGTCCATGGAATTAGGAGCCGTATTGCGATCCATGAAATCATCACCGCCAGACAGGGCATAGTAAACAACGTACAAGGAACCAATTGCAAAAAGAATATCCCACCACATCAATCGATTTTTAAAACGATTCGCAATGGGAAAACTTAAGTAAACTAAAAAAAGCACTAAGCCTACATGCACCGTCCGCAAAACTTGCGTTGTAACGATTGAGTATGCCGCATACAAATGAAACAGTGACATGCCAACAGCGACCAACGTGATAAAGATCCCAAGAAAACCTCGGTAATCATTCGAATCACCTTCCTCTTGCTTGATATACGACTCGAGCTGAGCTTGGGTCTCTTGATCGATTAAAGTCTCTTGATTATTCGTTGACATGTCTTACCTTTATTAATTAACTTTCACGCCTTTTTCTTTGAAATATTTCAAAGCACCAGGGTGGAATGGAACACTCGATGCAGCTGATTTTTGATCTGACAACTTGATATTTTTATATTCAGCATGCACTGCAATTAACTCAGGCAATTTTTCGAATACAGTTTTTACAATGTTGTATGCATCCTGTTCAGACATTGATGCATTAGCTACTAAAATATTGGCGACCGATGCGATTTTATTATCCGCCTTCATGCCTGCATAAGTTACTTTTGGAATTACATCTTTGAAATAGATATTCCCAAATTTTTCGTTCATTTTGGCCACGAACGCATCATGGTCAACCATTTGAATTTTCATACCAGGTGAGTTTGCTAGATCTGTAACAGCTGCTGTTGGCAATCCGCCACCCCAGAAAAATGCGTCAATTTTTCGATCTTTAATCGCATTGACTGATTCAGCAACTCCCAATCGCTCACGCTTCATATCCTTATCTTTATCAAGCCCAGCTGCTTCAATCAAACGCAAAGCCATCACTTCAGTAGCACTACCTGGACTACCGGTACTAACACGTTTGCCCTTTAAATCTGCCATCGACTTAACGCCAGTGCCATCCACAGACACGACATGCATTCTGTTAGGATAAAGAACCAACAAAGTTCGAATATCTTGCTTTCTATTAGCAAACTTACCTTCAGCCTTAAAAGCATCTTGCGCTGCATCCGCCATTGTGAAACCAACGTAAGGCTTTCCAGAGCCAACTAAATTTAAATTATCAACAGAGCCTCCAGTTACCTCAGCAGTTGATTGCATATTCGGTAGATATTTACTTAATACTGTTGCAAGACCGCCACCCATCGGGTAATAAACTCCGCCAGTACCTCCAGTTGCAATCGACAACTGCGCGTTAACTTGCACAGAGGCTAAGCTCGCAACTAGCCCGGTTAAAAAAG
>CAYFKO010000146.1:0-3315 GCA_964343765.1 uncultured Polynucleobacter sp.
ATTGGAGTCCGAAAAGAGTGCCGCGGTCAAAGACAAGATTAAATTCAACATAGCGTCCGCGACGATAGGCTTGAAATTCACGGTTTGCTTCCGTATAAGAATCTTGATAATGTTTTTTGGCAATCGGTAAATAGGCGTTTATGAATGAATTGCCAACAGCTTGCGTCATAGCAAAACTTTTATCAAAGCCTAACTCAGAGAAATCATCAAAAAATACACCACCAATGCCACGAGCTTCGTTGCGATGTTTCAAAAAGAAGTATTCATCACACCATTTCTTAAAGCGAGGATATAGGTCTTTGTTGAAGGGATCCAAAGCATCTTTGCAGGTTTGATGAAAATGTACGCAGTCATTTGCATCCCCGTAGTAAGGAGTTAAATCCATGCCACCGCCAAACCACCAAATGGGTTCTTTGCCTTCTTGCTGTGCGATAAAGCAACGCACGTTCATATGCACTGTGGGTACCATTGGGTTGCGTGGATGAAATACTAAGGAAACTCCCATTGCTTCAAAACCACGACCAGCTAGTTCAGGACGATGAGCACTTGCTGAGGGCGGTAGTTTGCTGCCTTTAACGTGTGAAAATGCTACGCCACCTCGCTCCAGAAAATTCCCATTTTCCAAAATACGAGAGCGACCACTTCCTTGGAGTGGACTATCTATCGGCTTAGACCATTCATCATTAATAAATGGTTTGCCATCAAATTCTCCAAAGGTGCTGGTAATGCTATCTTGAAGTCCTAGAAAGTAATTTTTTAGTACTTGTGTATCGATTGTTGTCATGATTAGCGCTTAATGGCCAAGTGGCCGATATCACGTCTAAATTGGGCGCCATCAAAACGGATTTGATCAAGGGCTTCATATGCTTTAGATTGAGCGCCTTTTGCAGTTCCATCTAAGCCAACGACACACAGAACTCGACCACCGCTTGTAACTAATTTGCCATCTTTGATAGTAGTTCCTGCATGAAACACCACGTGACTATCATCTTCGTCAGGAATGCCGGTAATTTCATCACCTTGTCTTGGTGTGTCTGGATAATTAAATGCTGCCATCACAACACCTAAAGCAAAGCGTTTGTCCCAATCTAGTTCCACTTGATCTAAGGTGCCATTAATAGCGTGATCAAGAACGTCAACGAGATCGCTACGCAAGCGAGCCATGATCGGTTGAGTTTCGGGGTCGCCCATGCGGCAGTTAAATTCTAAAGTTTTAGGTTTGCCATCTTTGTCGATCATGAGGCCCGCATATAAGAATCCTGTATAAGGAATACCATCGGCAGCCATGCCTTTTACTGTCGGGATAATGATGTCACGAAGTGCGCGAGCATGAATGTCTGGGGTCACAACCGGCGCAGGAGAGTAGGCTCCCATGCCACCAGTATTAGGTCCTTGATCATTATCTTTGAGGCGTTTGTGATCTTGACTTGTAGCAAGCGCTAACACGTTTTTACCGTCAACCAATACGATGAAGCTCGCTTCTTCACCGACTAAGAATTCTTCAATCACAACGCGTGCGCCAGCATTGCCTAATTTATTGTCGGCCAGCATCATATCAACGGCGTTATGCGCTTCTTCTAGTGACATCGCAACAACAACGCCTTTGCCAGCAGCTAATCCATCTGCCTTAATAACGATGGGCGCACCTTTTTTATCGATGTAATCATGCGCTAAGCTTGCATTTGAAAATGTTTCGTAATCCGCAGTAGGAATACCGTGACGTTTCATAAACGCTTTTGCGAAATCTTTTGAGGACTCCAATTGTGCCGCTAATTGTGAAGGTCCAAAAATGCGTAAGCCTTGATTGCGAAATACGTCAACGATACCAGCGGCTAAAGGAGCCTCTGGGCCTACAACCGTTAAATAGATTTTTTCACGTTTGGCAAATTCTGCGAGTTCATGAATATCCGAAATCGGTAGGTTAACAATACCGGTATTGCGCTTTTCGGCGAGAGCTGTGCCACCATTACCAGTAGCGACATATACCTTTTGAACTTTGCTTGACTTAGCTAATTTCCAGGCGAGAGCGTGTTCACGACCACCGGAACCGACAACAAGAATATTCATTATGATCCAATCAACTTAAATAAAAGTGGCATTGCTATATACATCTTGAACATCATCTAGATTTTCAAGAGCATCTAAAAGTTTTTGCATGGTTATTGCAGTATCGCCGGATAACTCAGTTTCTGTATCTGGGCGCATAGTGACCTCACCAAACTCAGGTGTTAGACCTTTTGCAATAAGTGCATCCTTGATGGATGAGAAATCACCAGGGCTCGTTAATACTTCAATTGAACCATCGTCATTGGTGATGACATCTTCAGCGCCAGCTTCAAGTGCTGCTTCCATGAGGGTATTTTCATCGGTATTTGGCCCGAACATTAATTGTCCGCAGTGTTTAAATAAATACGATACAGAGCCATCAGTTCCTAAATTTCCACCATTTTTGGAAAATGCATGGCGAACGTCTGCGACGGTACGGGTCTTATTGTCAGTTAAGCAATCCACCATGACAGCAACCCCATTAGGCCCGTAACCTTCATATCGAATTTCTTCATAGTTCACGCCTTCAAGTGAGCCTGTGCCTCGCTGGATTGCGCGATTAACGTTGTCATTTGGCATATTGGCATCTTTTGCCTTATCAATTGCCAGGCGTAATCTTGGGTTACTAGCAATATCGCCGCCGCCTAACTTGGCAGCCACGGTAATCTCTTTAATTAACTTAGTCCAGATCTTGCCGCGCTTCTCGTCCTGACGACCTTTGCGGTGCTGGATATTGGCCCATTTGGAATGTCCGGCCATGGATGACTTCCTTTCAAAAACAGAATACGATGTAAACACCCTCAATTTTAGGCAAAATATTGGGATAAACCACAAAAATAAGGGACAAAGGTAAAAATATGAAAGTAAAAGCCATCAGAATCAATAAAAACGGCGGTCCAGAGGTAATGGAGTACGTTGATGTTGAATTAGGTGAGCCGGGACCTGGAGAGGCTTTGGTTCGCCATCATGCAATTGGGGTCAATTACATTGACGTCTATTTCCGCACAGGTTTGTACCCACAGCCATTACCAGCGGGTATTGGTATGGAAGGGGCTGGAGTTGTCGAAAAGGTGGGTCCAGGGGTTACGCATGTCAAACCTGGCGATCGCGTGGCGTATGCAGGCCGTCCAACGGGTGCTTATAGCGAGGCACGCATTATGCCAGCTGATATTTTGGTTGTTTTGCCAGATGCTTTGTCGTTTGAACAGGGTGCGGCGATGATGTTGCAGGGTTTGACGGTTCATTATTTGTTAAATGACACCTATAAAG
>CAYFKO010000147.1:0-3301 GCA_964343765.1 uncultured Polynucleobacter sp.
AAAATCCAATCAGTGGGATAAGAAATTTTGCTTTCATGAATTAACCGCCATTCTTCACTCGTAAACGATAGCGTCGATCCAGGAGAACAAATAAACCCCCTAATGCCATCAATAAACAACCACCCCAAATCCAATCAACGAATGGCTTGTAATAAACTCGCACCGCCCATGATTGCCCTTCAAGCGGCTCGCCAAGCGATACATAAACATCGCGCGTTAATCCTGTATCAATTGCAGCCTCAGTCATTGGCATCGCGGAGGAGAAATACGTGCGTTTCTCTGGCGTTAACGTTCGCAAGACTTTGTCGCCCTTAATCAGATCAAAATAACCTCTTGCTGCTTGGTAATTTGGTCCCGCAACTTTATCAACGGATTTCATCACAATTTTGTATCCGCCAACCATGACTTCATCATTAGACTCCATCTTGACGTCTTTTTCTTGTTGATAGGCACCCACCATCGTGACGCCAATCACAAAGACTGCAATTCCAAAGTGGGCCAGCTGCATACCCCAGTAGGAACGCGTAATACCACCACCTGCTCTAACTCGAGTGACCACTTGATAAGCAATCGAACCTATCAACCAGAAGGCGAAGAAAAATCCAATCCCGGTGAGTAAAGTTAATTCACCCATAACAAAAGGAATTAAAACAGCTAACACCAAACCTACCACTGAAACAATCCAGAGTTTTTTAAGAATGGTTTTTAAGTCCGCTGATTTCCAATTAGAGAGAGGGCCTAGCGCCATTAAACCCATCACTGGCAACATGATAGGAACAAACACACTATTGAAGTATGGGGGGCCGACAGAAATCTTTCCGAGATTCAGCGCATCCATAATCAACGGGTAAATTGTTCCTAAAAGGACTGCCGCACAGGACACGACTAAGAAAACATTACCAATCAAAATAAAGCTTTCGCGTGATACTAGAGCGAACTTGCCACCTAAACTTGAACGCGGCGCTCTTGCAGCATATAACCAGAGTGATGAACCTACGACTAAACACAAAAGCATCAAAATAAAGATGCCACGTCGTGGATCACTCGCAAACGCATGTACTGATGTCAGAACTCCTGAACGAACCAAGAAAGTTCCTAAGAGCGATAAGGAAAAAGCAATGATCGCTAATAAAACTGTCCAGTTCTTAAACGCGCCACGTTTTTCTGTAACCGCTAAGGAGTGAAGTAATGCGGTACCAACTAACCACGGCATGAATGAGGCATTCTCAACAGGATCCCAGAACCACCAACCACCCCAACCGAGTTCGTAATACGCCCACCATGATCCTAACGCAATCCCTAAGGTTAAAAAGATCCATGCAGTCGTTGTCCATGGTCGCGACCAACGGGCCCATGCGGCATCTAACTTACCCGATAGTAAGGATGCAATGGCAAATGCAAATGCAACTGAGAACCCTACATAGCCCATGTACAACATCGGCGGATGAAATACTAATCCTGGATCTTGTAAGAGTGGATTGAGATCGCGACCGTTCGGCACTGCAGGAAACACTCGATCAAATGGATTGGAAGTCGTAATGACAAATAGCAATAAGCCTGAACTCACCAAACCTAAGACGCCAAGCACTCGTGCGACCATCCGCTCATCGAGTGAACTAGATAAACGCTCTACCGCAAATGCCCAAAGCGCTAACAAAAGTACCCATAAGAGCAATGATCCTTCGTGACCGCCCCACACTGCACCGATTCGATATATCAAAGGGAGTAATGAATTGGAATGCTCGGCCACGTAAATGACTGAAAAATCATTGGTAACAAATGACCACATCAAACTACCAAATGAGCAAACTAATAAAAGTGCGCCTAATTGTGTAGCAGGTTTCGCTAATGCGACCCAGTTTGCTCGACCTTGTTGCGCACCTATCAAAGGAAATACACCCTGAACTGCCGCCAAACAAAAAGCCAAAATTAACGTGAAATTACCAAACTCTGGGATCATTGACCGCTCCTTTGCTTGGCTTTATCCAATGAATGCTGCGCCTCAGGCGGCATGTAGTTCTCATCATGCTTGGCCAATACCTCTGACGCAACAAATACATTATTGGCGTCCATCTTGCCTTGCACTACCGCACCCTTACCCTCTTTAAATAAATCAGGAAGAATGCCTTTGTAGGAAACCGCTACATCGTTCACCATATCGGTCATCACAAAATACACCGTTAAATCTTCGCGCTTGAGTGAGCCATCTTTGACCATACCACCAATACGAAATGCTTTTCCATTAGGCGCTTTTCCTTCTTTGACTTCCGTTGGGGTAATGTACAAAGCTATGTTGCTATTGAGTGCATTGAGCACTAACTTTGCTGCAACGGCAATCACAATGAGTCCAATGACAATAATGAGTGCTCGTTTATGTCGAGGCTTCACGTTCTATTCCTTTGAAAATGTTTAGCAAGTAATTCTTGCTTGATGCGTTTGACAATTTGTTTTTTATAAAGTTTGATCAGAATCGGCTCAATCACCATAAATACCAGGCAAACGCCGAAACTCATCCAAACATAAAGGGCATATCCACCCATCGCAAAAAATTCAGCTGGTGAATTCCAGATCATGATTGCACCTCCTTGAGTTCTTGAACCCAATCGGTATGGGACTCACGATCCAACATAATGACTCTTACACGCATGAGTGCCACCGCGATGGAATACATCCAAAAACATAAGGCCATGAGCAACATGCCCATGAGCATGGTCGTTGCCATACTCGGTGACTTCGTTAAGGATACCGATGCACCCTGATGCAAGGTATTCCACCACTTCACCGAGAAATAAATAATCGGGATATTAACCACGCCTACCATCGCCAAAATAGCCGTCGATTTATCTGCACGTCGCGGATCATCAATACTGGCTCGCAAGGCTATAAAGCCGAGATATAAAAAGAGAAGAATTAATTCAGAAGTTAAGCGTGCATCCCACACCCACCAAGTTCCCCACATTGGTTTACCCCAAAAGGCACCTGTCCATAGTGATAGAAAAGCCATTAGTGCGCCCGTTGGTGCAAGTGCTTGGGCCATCATCGACGATAACCGCGTATTAAAGACCAAACCGAGCATTGCCCAAATTGCCATCACGATGTAAATAAACATCGACATCCAAGAAGCCGGCACATGAATAAATATGATGCGATAGCCCTGCCCTTGAACGGCATCGACTGGCGCCACAAAGAAACTAATCCAAAGTCCAGCAACTCCAAATGCAAATGCCAATACCCAAAATACCGGAATTAATTTACCGGCGAGTGGATAAAACGATGCTGGGCTAGAAAACTTAAACCAATT
>CAYFKO010000148.1:0-3193 GCA_964343765.1 uncultured Polynucleobacter sp.
CCTAAAAAATACATATTTTTATTTTTTTAGGTAAAAATCAATTAAAACAATAACTTAAATTATTGCAATCGAATTATTTTTTTAAGCGTAGCTCAGCTGCCAGCGCATGAGCTTGCAAGCCTTCTCCGTGAGCTAGGGTGCTTGCAACTTGACCTAAGGTTTGAGCACCAAGATCACTGACTTCAATCATGCTGCTGCGCTTGATGAAATCATAAACGCCCAAAGGTGACGAGAAACGTGCTGTTCTTGAAGTCGGCAAAACGTGATTAGGGCCTGCACAATAATCACCAAGGGATTCACTGGTATAGCGCCCCAAAAAGATTGCGCCTGCGTGTCTGACTTCATCCGCCCATTTTCGCGGTTCTTCTGCAGAAATTTCCATGTGCTCTGGAGCAATTTGGTTAGCAATCGCACAGGCTTCTTGCATATCTTTAACCAATATCATGGCACCACGATTTGTCAGTGATGTTTTGATCACTTCATGCCTTGGCATTTGTGGCAAAAACTTATCGATACTAGCCTGGACTTGATCAAAATAACGTTCATCAGGACATAACAAAATTGACTGAGCCAGCTCATCATGCTCCGCTTGCGAAAACAAATCCATAGCAACCCAATCAGGATTAGTTTTGCCATCACAAATCACTAGAATTTCAGATGGGCCAGCAATCATATCGATGCCAACCACACCGAACACTCGACGTTTTGCTGCAGCTACGTAAGCATTTCCAGGGCCCACAATCTTATCGACCGCTGGAATCGTCTCGGTACCGTAAGCCAATGCTCCGACTGCCTGCGCACCCCCAATCGTAAAGACACGATCCACTCCTGCAACCGCTGCCGCTGCTAATACCAACGGATTACGAACACCATCTGGGGTTGGCACCACCATAATCACTTCCGTCACTCCTGCAACTTTAGCCGGAATCGCATTCATCAATACCGATGATGGATAAGCAGCCTTACCACCAGGAACATATAAACCAACTCGATCAAGTGGCGTTACTTTTTGACCAAGACGAGTGCCATCCGCTTCGGTGTAATCCCAGGAGTGGCAACCAGACTCTTTCTTTTGACGCTCGTGATAAAGACGCACTCGTTTAGCTGCCGCTTCCAGTGCTGCACGTTGTTCATTAGGCAAACTTGCTAATGCAGCATTTAACTCAGATTGTGGCAACTCAAGCTCAGCAACTGATTTGGCGGTTGAGCGATCAAATTTTTGTGTAAAAGATAAAACTGCTGCATCACCATTTCTGCGAACTTCTTCCAAAATCTTTGCAGCAGCTAAATCAATTTCTGCATTATCTTCTTCAGACAATGCCAATACATTTGTAAGCTGACTTTTGAAGTCTTTATCTAAACTAGATAGGCGACGTACAGGACAAGACATCACAACTCCTTAAACAGATGCTGAACTAAAAGCATCAAGTAAAGGTTGCAACTCTGCACGGTTACGCTTGTGGGATGCTTGGTTCACAATCAAACGCGCGCTGATATTTGTAATGGTTTCGACTTCAACAAGGTTATTTGCTTTTAGCGTGCTTCCAGTAGAAACCAAGTCAACAATCGCATCCGCCAATCCAACCAAGGGCGCTAACTCCATTGAGCCATAGAGCTTAATCATATCGACGTGGACACCCTTATTAGCAAAGTGGTCACGAGCACTTTGAACATACTTCGAGGCGACCTTTAAACGTGCGCCTTGCTTTACTGCCGCTTCATAGTCAAAACCTTGCTTAACTGCAACAGACATACGACATTTAGCAATGCCTAGATCAATTGGCGCATAGAGTCCCTCAAGACCATTCTCCATCAATACATCCCAACCAGCCACTCCTAAATCAGCAGCTCCGTATTGGACATAGGTTGGAACATCGGATGCACGAACAATAATCACGCGCAAGTTAGGGCTAGAGGTTCCAATGATTAATTTTCTTGAAGATTCAGGATCTTCGGAAACAGTAATACCGGCTCGCTCGAGCATCGGTAGAGTTTCTTCGAAGATACGTCCTTTGGACAGTGCTAAGGTCAACATAGCTACATTATCCTACAGGCAGACTTTCTCGTCTGAATTTACGAATTTTGGCGCTAACTAGCTCACTCGCTTGATGTCTGCGCCTAGTGCAGCCAACTTGCGCTCCATTCGATCGTAGCCCCGATCCAAATGATAAATTCGATCAACCACAGTTTCACCTTGAGCTACCAAACCTGCGATAACCAAGCTTGCCGATGCCCTCAAATCAGTGGCCATCACTGTGGCTCCTGACAATTTTGAAACACCCTCCATAATGGCTGTATTGCCCTCAATAGCAATTTTTGCCCCCAAGCGATTCATCTCTTGAACGTGCATAAACCGGTTCTCGAAAATAGTTTCAGTAACACGGGATCCGCCTTGAGCTACGGCATTCATGGCCATAAATTGTGCCTGCATATCCGTTGGAAACGCTGGGTATTCGGACGTACGAAAACTCACTGCCTTAGGACGCGAGGACATTGATGCACGAATCGTATCGCCGCTAATTTCCATGTTCAGACCAGCTTCTTCCAACTTCACGATAACGGCATCTAAGGTATCGGGTCGGCATTTCCGAATAGTAATGTCCCCACCTATCGCAGCGACGGCGCATAAGAAAGTACCTGTCTCTATACGGTCAGCAATAATTTCATGCTCGGCGGCATGAAGGGATTCAACGCCATCGATGACTAAATGATCAGTTCCTAAACCTGAAATCTTAGCCCCCATCTTGATAAGTAGCTCGGCAAGATCCGTAACCTCAGGCTCCCTTGCGGCGTTTTCAAGAATTGTTTGCCCCTTAGCAAGTACTGCTGCCATCAACAAATTCTCGGTGCCGGTCACCGTAATCATGTCGGTCAAAATTCGAGCCCCAACTAAACGCCTATCTGCGTTAGTAATTTTGGCATCAATATAGCCATGCTCAATATCAATGGAGGCTCCCATCGCCTGCATACCTTTAATGTGCTGATCAACTGGTCGAGCACCAATAGCACAACCACCTGGCAATGACACATGAGCTTTCCCAAAACGCGCCAAGAGTGGGCCTAGCACCAAAATAGATGCGCGCATGGTTTTAACCATGTCATAGGTTGCTTCAGGTTTTTCAATTTGCGCGGCTTCCAAAATGACAACACTCTTATCATTGGGGTTCGGAAACTGAACCTTCACGCCCATTTG
>CAYFKO010000149.1:0-2789 GCA_964343765.1 uncultured Polynucleobacter sp.
TACGGATGTGATGATTGTCAATTAGTTTGTCCGTGGAATAAATTTGCTCAACGAACAAAAGTTGACGATTTTGAAGTTCGACATCGCTTAGATAATCTTTCTTTATTGGAATTATTTTCATGGACAGAAGCGGATTTCTTATCCAAACATGAAGGTAGTCCCATTCGTCGAATCGGATATGAACGATGGACTCGAAACTTGGTCGTTGGTTTAGGTAATGCACTTCGTTCAAAAGATTTAACGCCTGGAACTCGGGGTCTGATCATACAGGCTTTAGAGTCTAAGAAACGGGAGGCGAGCTCGATGGTTTTGGAGCATATTGATTGGGCCTTAAGTCAGTAAGCGCAACCAAAAACGCATTTAGTAAATCCTATTTACAATGAGCGGATGTCGCAATTTCATTCAACTATTCACAGCAATAAATCCGCTTTTTTACTGGGTGTAAGGCAAGGATTTGGAGCGCCTGCCTGGGTGTTAGTAGCGGGGATGATTGGTTTTGGTGCTATGTGCCGATCCACTGGGGTTGATATTTGGATTGCGACTGCCATTACGACAACATTTTTTGCACTCCCTGGGCAAATTGTGTTTGTGGAATCGATGTCGATGGGAGCTATTGCGATAGCGACTGCCATTACGGTGATGTTTACAGCTACTCGATTCTTAACGATGACATTGACCATCTTTCCTCAAATGGATCGACGTAGTTTAGGCAAATCTAATTTTTTAGCGGTGCATGTGTTGTCGATGAGTTCGTGGGCTGCGTGTATGAAAGAGTTTGTTCATATACCTCCTGAGTATCGTTATGCGTACTTTATTGGTATGGGGCTTTCTTGTTGGGGCGTATCCATTCCAAGTACTATTTTTGGCTATTTAATTGCGGGTTCAGTTCCACTTCCCGTCACTTATGGCTTGCTATTTATTAACCCATTATTTTTCCTATTAACCTTTGTTGATGTAGTGTTGCCCGTTAACCGAATAGCAATTATTTTTGGGGGACTTGCTGGAATTCCGCTCTATATCTATTTCCCTGAACAAAGTTTATTAATGGCGGGCTTAGGGTGTGGTTCATTGGTTTATTTTGTGGATTTATATTTGCGTAAGCGTCAACCAAAACAGGAGGCGTTGAACTGAGATGTTTGAAGCAAATACGGTTTACGCATGGTGGATGGGATTATTTCTTGCGGCTTTAGGGACGTATTTTTGGCGCTCCTTGGGAGTTTTGCTCTCTGGACACATCAGTCAAGATGGTGAAATCTTTCGTTGGTTGTCTGCTGTTACTTATGCGATGGTCGCTGCGTTGACTTTCCGATTGATTTTGATGCCTGCTGGTATTTTGGGTCAAATACCTCTGTACTATCGAATTATTGCGGCCTTAATTGGCTTGGCGGTGATGATGAGCGGTAAAGGTCGATTAATTCCTGCGCTATTGACGGGTAGTGGACTCATGATTTTGTACGGTTTATTCAAGTAAACGAATAACCCTAATCGATAAAAAAGTTTTCCTTTGACTATAGTTTCTGACTGATATTGTTTCAGCACATTCAAGAAAAATGAATGTGTTGGCGTTAACGGTGCAACCATTGGGGTGGGTGCACCGTTTTTTTTCATTCAACAAACTCGTTAAAATTTGCGTATAGTCATGATTTATTAAAACGTATTGAAAATTAAGGGAGACCACCATGCCAGGAACAAGAGCTTATTTACAGCAAGCGGATGTTGAACGAATCTTGAAGGCTGCTGATGCACATGCCGCAAAAAATAATTGGGCCGTGACCATTGCCGTCGTTGATGATGGAGGTCACTTATTAGGACTTATTCGCCGAGATGGTTGTGCAACTGTTTCCGCCTATATTTCGCAAGAAAAAGCTCGAGCATCAGCACTTGGACGTCGTGAAACAAAGATTTACGAAGATATTATTAATAATGGGCGTACTGCATTTTTAGCAGCCACTCCGGTTTTACATGGTGTTTTAGAGGGCGGCGTCAATATTGTGGTGGACGGCGTAACCATTGGCGCTGTGGGCGTTTCAGGCGTTAAATCAGAGCAAGATGCAGAAATCGCGAAGGCTGGAATCGCAGCTTTGTGAGTTGGTTTTACAAAAGGCTCATAATAGAGGGCTGTGAACGATTTAAATCAAACTTCCAGCCCAAGTGACTCTCAGAGTCCAGGTGGGCAAACGTCAAGCGATTCAACTGCAATCGCTCATGAGGAAATTTTTTTCTCTTCTTTCAATTTCGCTCCTAGCGTCTTAAAAGCAATTGAGGAACAGGGGTATAACAAGCCTACGCCGATTCAGGCGCAGGCTATTCCTCATGTTTTAGCTGGAGCGGATGTGATGGGGGCTGCTCAGACCGGCACTGGGAAGACGGCCGCATTTGTGCTGCCTATGATAGAAAAATTACTTCCTCAGGCTAGCAATAGTGCTTCACCAGCTAGGCATCCAATCCGTGCTTTGATTTTGACACCGACTCGTGAGTTAGCGGATCAGGTAGCAGATAACGCATTTAAATACGCAAAATATACGGATTTGCGAACTGCTGTTGTTTTTGGTGGCGTTGATATGCAGCCTCAAACGCAATTATTACGTTCGGGCATTGAAATCTTGATTGCGACCCCTGGGCGACTGCTGGATCATATAGGTCAAAAAACAGCGAACTTATCGCAGGTGCAGATGTTGGTGCTGGATGAAGCAGATCGTATGTTGGACATGGGATTTTTGCCGGATTTACAAAAAATTATTTCTTTAATTCTACCTGCGAGACAAACGCTACTTTTCTCAGCAACTTTC
>CAYFKO010000149.1:2799-3175 GCA_964343765.1 uncultured Polynucleobacter sp.
TCGCTAGACAAAATGCTGCAGCTGATACGGTAGTTCAGGTCGTGCACATGGTGCCAAGTGAGCAAAAGCGAGAGGCGATTGTCAAAATTTTAGAAGCAAGGCTTCGTAAGGGTTTGCCAAAGCAATGCATTATTTTTACCAATAGTCGCTTAGGTTGCTCTCGCCTTGCTAGGTCTCTTGAAAAAGATGGTATTCGTGCTGGAGCTATTCATGGAGATAAGAGTCAAGTCGAGCGAATGAGCATATTAGAAGCATTTAAAACTGGTGAAATTGATGCTTTAGTCGCAACGGACGTTGCTGCTCGTGGATTAGATATTTCAAATATGCCTTGCGTGATTAATCATGAGTTGCCATTTAATGCAGAAGATTATGTGCA
>CAYFKO010000150.1:0-3163 GCA_964343765.1 uncultured Polynucleobacter sp.
AAATATACACCGTAAACTTATTGCGGCAAGAACATTTTTTGTTTTTTTGTATTTCTTGTCAACCAAGCGTTTTCTGAGGCGTTAAACCACTAAGAGGTGATTAAACCCTCTTACAAAATGGAGAATCGAATGAAAAGTAGCGATTTAACGAAAGATGCCGTGTTAGCACTCAATAGCTTAAATGATGCTGAGGAACTTAAAGCATTTAATAGCAAACGTGCTGCACGTGGTTTAAAGCCAGTGACTCAAGAAGAATTTGATGAACTATCGTTGAAAATCACACAAGTTTGGGCTAATCAGACGGCTACCGTTGTGCACTAAACATCACCAGCTTTATAACCGTTGTTTCCTGTTTACATTGAACGCTTCAATACCCTGCTTAGCAGGGTTTATTTTTATCTGCCCTTGAAATTCGGGACTCGCTTCTGAGCAAACGCAGATCTTCCTTCTGCATAATCTTCACTCTCATAACAAGCAACTACCATTTGGGTTGCAAGTGCCATATTTCTGTTGGCGGCATCTTCCATGTATTGCTTCATCGCAAACTTTGCAGCCTTCATGGTTAATGGCGCGTTTTCAGAAACCATTTGTAGGTACTGATCAACTTGGCGATGAAAATCGGATTTCTGAAAGACTTGCGAAACAAATCCCATCTGAATAGCATCGTTGGCATTAAATTGTCTAGCCGAGAAAAAAATATCGGCCGTGTTTGCAAGACCAATTACATCGATAAAGCGCTTGATACCAATCGGGTCATAACCTAAACCTAGTCTCGCAGCAGGCATTCTAAAAATTGCATCACTCGAACTCAATCGAATATCGCACGCCGCAGCAAATCCTAAGCCTCCACCAAAGCAGATTCCATCAATTGCTGCCACCACTGGCTTTGAACATTGAATCGGTGCGCCATAAGCGCCTGCAACGGCATCGTTGTAACGATCCTGCGCTTCTTGGGCATCTCTTAAGCCATCAAATTGAGCAATATCAGCTCCCGATATAAATGAGCGATCGCCAGCCCCCTCAACTACGATCACCCGTATTTCATTGTCTTGGTCAAACTCTTGCAGGGCCTTGGGAATCCCTAACCACATATCCAAGGTCATCGCATTAAGCTTTTTAGGATTGGAAATAATAATTTTTCCAACTCCTTGATGTTTTTCAATTATTAATTCAGCCATGTTGAGATTTCGTTCTAATTTATTGCAGAGTCGTGATA
Organism: uncultured Polynucleobacter sp.; assembly: GCA_964343765.1. Taxonomy (GTDB): domain Bacteria; phylum Pseudomonadota; class Gammaproteobacteria; order Burkholderiales; family Burkholderiaceae; genus Polynucleobacter. Next base: position 1,217 of record CAYFKO010000150.1, read on the forward strand.
GTTTATTAGAATGTTAGTTATGTCTCGATTCCTTCGATTAATCGTCTCCTATTTTTTTTTAACCCTCCTGCTGTTTTGCATGCATATTCCTATGAGCCTAGCTAAACCCACCCCCGAAACTATTAAACAATTCACCCCCCACGGCAAGATGCGGGTTGGGATTAACTTAGGCAATCCATTACTTGCCAATCTCGATAAAGCGACTGGCAAGCCCATCGGGATATCAGTTGATTTGGCCAATGAGCTAGCCAAACGCTTAGGTGTAGAGCTTACCTTCACAACCTATATGAAAGCTGGCGATACGGTTGATGCCGTTAAAAAAGGTGATGTCGATTTAGTCTTTGTCGCCATTGATCCAGTTCGCGGCGAAGATGTTTCTTACTCACCTGCTTACGTTCAAATCGAAGGCGCATATCTCGTTCGCGAAAACTCCCCACTGAAAAGTAATGATGAAGTTGATCAAGCCGGCACAACCGTCGTCGTCGGCAAAGGAAGTGCCTACGACCTATTCCTTACCCGCGAAATTAAACAGGCCACACTCATTCGTGCAGCTACCTCACAAGCAGTCGTCGATGATTTTATGAGTCAGTCTTACGATGTCGCAGCTGGCGTTCGACAACAGCTTGAAAGTGATGCTCTTCGTTACAACGGAGTACGCATGCTCCCTGGTCGCTTTATGGTCATCAATCAAGCGATGGGAGTTCCAAAAGGTAGACCACTAGCAAATGCCTATATTGCCGATTTTGTTGCTGAAATGAAGTCATCTGGGTTTGTTGCTAACTCACTCAAGACTCATAAAGTCGATGGCGCCAAGGTAGCGGAATAAATTTATGAAACGATTATCTGGTCTATGGAATTTATGCGGCCTTGGATTACTGCTGGGTGTTGCCGCTTGTTCAAATCAACCAGTTTCCCGTGATCTATCGAAACCGCTTACAACCGTAAGTTCTGTTGAACTCAATCGGTACCTTGGCTCATGGTATGAAATTTACCGACTACCTAACTGGTTTGAAGACAGCGACTGCAACACCGTCACCGCCAACTACAGCATTCGTGATGATGGCAATATCAAGGTACTCAATACTTGCCATAAAATTTCAGGTAAAAAAGATGCTGAAGGTATTGCGAAGATCGTTGATACCACTACCAACTCCAAATTAAAGGTATCTTTCTTTAGACCGTTTTATGGCGACTATTGGATTGTAGATTTAGCACCCGATTACAGTTGGGCTTTAATTGGGGAAGCGTCTGGCAAATATTTTTGGATACTCGCAAGAGCGCCTAAATTAGACGCGAGTACTGAACAACTCCTACTGCAAAAAGCTCGAAATCTTGGTTATCTAACCGAACGATTCGTGAAGCCTGAAAATTCAATAAAAATTAGTAACTAAGGAATATCCATGGCTAAGCAAGAATTTAGTTTTACACACTCTCTAAGGGTACGATGGGCAGAAGTTGATCTTCAAGGCATTGTCTTTAACGGCAATTACTTAACCTACTTTGATGTGGCGGTAACCGAATATTGGCGTGATGCCGGACTCATTGAAGATGTCATCCATCCAGTGGATCATGTCGAGATGTTTGCTAGAAAATCCACCATTGAATATCACGCGCCTGCACGCTTTGATGATGTTCTGGAGATTGGCGTTCGCTGCGCTGAATTTGGCAGAACCTCCATGAAACTCGTCATCGAGATTTACAAAGATGATGAGTTTTTAATTTCTGGCGAATTAATTTATGTGAGCGCGAATAGCCAATTACGAAAAAGCGTACCACTTCCTGAAGACTGGAAACACAAGATCATCGCTATGGAAAAAGTGACGCCAATTATTGGCGCCTAAGCCCTCAAAAAAAGCCCGCATCGCGGGCTTTTTATTAACCACCCGGCAAGCTTCATTACTTGCAGCGTATTAATGGCTTATTGTCGTTACCAAAATTTGGTGAGCT
>CAYFKO010000151.1:0-2851 GCA_964343765.1 uncultured Polynucleobacter sp.
TCACACGCAATTCGCCAAAACTATACTGATCTGACAAATCTGCTACTGCCAACATTTGGTCAGTCGTTGCATCGCCCGGCGCTTCTGTGCCATGTGGCTTAAGCGATAGAACTACGCTGGCATAGCCATCGACTTGGTGTGACTTTACGTTACGCTCTAACCAACGTCCAAATGCCACTTGGTCATTTGAATCCACACCTGATAGCAACTGCTCAACCGTCTTACGTTCTAACTTTTTGTAACTTGGTTTTGTGAAATACTGAGCTACACGATCCCACTCAGCTTGGGTAAATGTTTCTGGACCATTTTTCCAATGCGCCCACTCACTCTCAACTTGACGCGAAAACTCTTGAGGCCCAAAAGCCTTCACCAAAATTTTGATACGCGCTTTATATAAATTATCGCGACGACCAAAACGGTTATAGACACGTAAAACTGCAGACAAATAAGTTGGCAAATCTTTCCAAGGTAAGGATTCTTTAATCAAGACACCTAGAATAGGTGTTCGTCCTAAACCGCCACCTGCATAAACATCAGCCAATAACTCACCAGCAGCGTTTTTCTTCAAATGAATACCTACGTCATGCGCGGCCACAATGGCACGATCTTCTTTTGCACCATTCACCGCCATCTTAAATTTACGGGGCAAAAAGGCGAATTCAGGATGCAAGGTTGACCATTGACGTAGTAACTCACAAATAGGTCTTGGATCAATCACTTCATCGCCAGCAACTCCTGCAAACGGGTCACTCGTGATATTACGAATACAGTTACCCGATGTTTGAATCGCATGCATTTCTACCTTCGCAAGCTCTGCCAAAATATCCGGAGTTTGTTCGAGATTAATCCAGTTGTATTGAATGTTTTGACGTGTCGTGAAATGACCATAACCACGGTCATATTTTTGAGCAATATGGCCTAAGGCTCTTAACTGAGTCGACGACAACATCCCGTAAGGGATCGCAACACGCAACATATACGCATGTCGCTGCATATACAAACCATTTTGCAAACGTAATGGTCTGAACTCATCCTCAGGTAATTCATCCGACAAACGGCGGCGAACTTGATCTCTAAATTGAGCAACACGCTCATTCACTAGTTGTTGATCAATTGCATCGTATTTGTACATCGTTTATTCCTAACTTTTAAATACTCTTTTATTTTTTGCAAATTGCTCGCTAGTCTTTAAGAGACAAGTTTTAAGCCCACTAACGTTAAAGTGGTGGCTAATGCGCCACGTGTATATCGTTCTGGCATATTTTTAGCCAATTTGGCGCCCAGCCAAATAGCTGGAAGCGAACCAATTAGTAAACCAAATAACAAATCAAAGTGGACATTATCCAACCACCAATGGCCAAGTCCCGCTAAAGCCGTCAATGGTACCGCGTATGCAATATCAGTGCCTGCTACTTCTGCCGGTTTTAACTTTGGATACAACAGCAAAATAAAGGTTGCGCCTATCGCACCTGCCCCAATTGAAGAAATCGTTACCAACACCCCAATGACTGCCCCAATCGCAATCGTCGCCAGTTTTAAAGGCACTCCATGCAATTGATAACGAGGGTTTGCATCCACCCAAGCAACCAAACGCTTTCTAAAAAGAAGCGACAGTGCGGTTAACAATACCGAAACGCCAATCGATAGACGAATAATTCGATGCCAGTCCTCACCTAATGGACCTGCCTGTTTTAAAAACAATATTGATAAGAATGCGGTAGTCAAACTTCCAGCGCAAAGAAGGACCACGATATTCCAGCGCACGTTGCCATGGACTTTATGAGCCAAGGTACCAACCCCTTTGGTAATTGCCGCAAAGGCGAGGTCCGTTCCGACCGCCACCGCTGGGGGAATCCCGAAAATTAGGGTCAAAAGTGGGGTCATGAGTGAGCCTCCACCGACCCCAGTAAGTCCTACCAGAAGGCCTACGAGGGCACCTGACAGGGAATAAGGGAGGGCTGAGATGAGAAATTGTTCCATAGGGCGTGATTGTCCTATAGGGGGTTAATATCGACAAATAATAAAAAATCGTTTTAATATATCGATATTCATATAAAGAAAAAGCCGCTAAATCATGAACTTACATCAATTTAGATTCGTTAGAGAGGCTGTTCGGCAGAATTTCAACCTAACGGAAGCTGCCAAATCGCTCTTTACCTCCCAACCAGGGGTTTCAAAAGCCATTTTGGAACTTGAGGATGAGCTAGGCGTCGATATCTTCCATCGGCACGGCAAACGGATCCGTAATCTCACCGAACCAGGTAAACGAATTCTCACTTCTATTGAGCGCATTTTGAGCGAAGTTGAAAGCCTGAAAAAAATCGGCACTGAATTTGCGAGCGTGGATCAAGGCAACTTTGTCATCGCAACCACCCATACGCAAGCACGCTATGCATTACCGAGTGTGATTTCAGAATTTACCAAGCGCTTCCCTAAAGTTCGAGTCAGCATCCAGCAAGGTAGTCCAGAACATTTAGCAGATTTAGTTTTACACGATAAAGCCGATATCGCGATTGCGACAGAAGGCATGCAAAATGTTCCTGGTTTAGTTGCGCTCCCAGGTTACCAGTGGCAACACGTAGTGGTCGTACCTCATGGACATCCTCTACTAGATAAGAAGCCACTAGCACTTGAAGACTTAATCCAATATCCAATCATTACCTATGATGAAGCATTTGCCGGTCGTCGCAAAATTAACGATGCCTTTATTAAAAAGAACTGCACCCCTGATGTAGTTCTTGAGGCCATCGATGCTGACGTTATCAAAACGTATGTTGAAACTGGCCTTGGTGTTGGTATTGTTGCTGGTCACGCTTATGACCCTGAACGAGATAAAACATTAGAGGCGATT
>CAYFKO010000151.1:2868-3092 GCA_964343765.1 uncultured Polynucleobacter sp.
CCGGCGGGTCATCTATTTGGCACCAATACAACTCGATTGGGCATTAAGAAAGATGCTTATCTTCGGGGCTATACCTACACCTTCATTGAATTGTTTACTCCAACACTAACTAAAAAGTTAGTTGATCAAGCTCTCACTGGTGATGGTGAAGTTGGTGAAAGCAATGAAGGTTATGAAATTTGAGGCTTAAAACAAACCAAAAGGAAATAGTTTGGTGCCGCGGG
>CAYFKO010000152.1:0-3072 GCA_964343765.1 uncultured Polynucleobacter sp.
CGTTATCATGGCCACCGCTTAACAGTATGCCCAGAATGACAAAGCAAGCTGATCCTAAGGAAACAAGGGCATTGGTATGAAGGCCTGCCGCCTGGCGATTGAGTTGTCGCTCAAGGCCAATAATTGAGCCTAGGAGTAAAGCAATTAATGCGTGGATAAAAAGTTCGATATTAAAAGCCATTGAGAGTCCCTAAAAGCTAAGAAGAGTATTGAATGGATAGATATTACTCGCAATTTTTGAGGAATTTCGATTCGAAAGTGGCTTTGCCCTGAATGTGGGTTTCAGGTATAGAATTTATTCGATAAAACATAAAAAATGTGGGGACCTATGAGTGAAATCATTGAAAAACATCAGTTAGTGGGAGCAAGCTCCTCTCCGATTCAAGTTCGTCATGCGATTCGTTGTGGCGATTGGCGTGGTCACACCAGCGGATTAGCAGCTCCTCATGTTCAGGCGAATTTGGCGATTATTCCGCAGCAATATGCAGCTGATTTTTTATTATTCTGTCAGCGCAATCCAAAGCCTTGTCCAGTATTAGCAGTCTCCGATCCTGGTAGTCCGCATTTACCAAGTCTTGGAGTGGATTTAGATGTTCGAACCGATGTTTCAAAGTATGCTGTGTATGAAAACGGGCAATTAATTGCAGAGCCTTCGTCGATTGAAGATATTTGGAAGGATGATTGGGTCACCTTTGCGATTGGCTGTTCATTTTCATTTGAGCAGGCATTAATCGCTGCAGGCATTCCTTTGCGTCACGTGTCTGAGAAAAAGAATGTCGCCATGTATCGAACGTCTATCGCAACGCAAGCAGCAGGACCATTTCATGGTCCGATGGTAGTGTCAATGAGACCCATGAAAGCCAGTGATGTGATTCGTGCGGTGCAGATAACTTCTCAATTTCCGAGCGTGCATGGCGCACCCGTTCATTTAGGGGATCCTTCTTTAATCGGAATTCGAGATTTATCCAAGCCGGATTGGGGGGATGCTGTCGAAGTGAAGTCAGATGAGATTCCGGTCTTTTGGGCATGTGGAGTGACACCTCAAGCTGTATTGCTTAGCGCCAAATTACCGTTGGCAGTTACGCATTCGGCAGGTTGCATGTTGGTAACGGATTCATTAAATGTGCAACAAGCATTTAATTAATGAAGTTGTAAAATTAATGTTTCGATTGAGTATCCCTTTATGAAGATTTCGAAACATATTTCTTTGCTAATTCTTGCGGCATTTTTCAATGCGGCAGCTCACGCAGCGCTGCCTGATGAGATTCAAGTCTATGACGGTGAAATTAATGCCCCTGGAGAATTTGGATTGGAGTTGCACGTCAATACCAGTCTGGTAGGCGTTTCAACACCATCATTTGATCGCGAGCGATTGAGTGATAAAGGGGTGCGCATTACCCCGGAATTTTCTTATGGTTTGAGTAAAACAGTTGAGCTTGGTTTTTACGTGCCAACTATTTACACGCAAGAATATGGTTACGAAGTGGCGGGATATAAGCCAAGACTAAAATGGATGCCGATTCAAGCTGATGAATCTCAGCCATGGTCATTAGGTGTGAATTTTGAATATGCCAATTTGCGTTATGGCATGGAGGATTCCCAAGAGCGATTTGAATCAAGATTTATCGTGGGTTGGCAAGGAAAGGATTGGAATTTTGCATTTAATCCAATTTTTAGTACTAATTTATCGCCGGGATTTAGCAGAACGCCAGAGCTTAGTACGTTTGCACGCGCGCTTTATAAGACTAAAGGCGAATTATTAAATGGTATTGGGTTAGAGTATTACCAATCTTGGGGGCCTTATGACTCGTTTGTACCTAATACAGAACAACCCAAACAGATGTTTGTGGTGGCTGAATTAAGTTCCCAAACAGGATTTTTTAAATATTTTGACCTTCACGCCGGTATTGGAAAAGGTTGGAATACGGCAGACCCGCTTGTTTTTAAAATGATTTTGACCCCTAAATTTAAGTAAGGGTTAGCTGATAGAGGTAGATGCGGACGATACCTGACTCGCTAACAGGTTCATTCTGAGATTTGATAAAAATCTTGGAGAGTACTAGAATTGAGACATTCGCCTTAAAGATAATAGCTATAACAAAAGTTTTAGTTGAATAGCTTCATTTTTATGCGAGCGAAAGATTACGCAATTATTTATTACAAAAGAAATGACCAATTATCATTGTGCAAAAGTCATCACCACGAAAGTCAGAGGAAGACATGAAGTCTAAAGAGTTGCAGGAAATTTATTTCCGATTTTTGCATCTAGTCAGAGCTATAGAGTCGATGCCGGGATTTCCTTCGCTTGATAGTATTGAGCGTCAGTTATTGGATGAGTTATCGATTCGCTGGAAATCTGGCGAGCGTATGTTGGTGAGTGACGCCATTGCTTTATCAACGATTGGTTCACCGGCCACCCTTCATGCACGCTTAAAAAGCTTAAAGGCAAAAGGCATGATTGATCATGTGGGTGTTGATGATGCTCGTAAAAAATTTATTGAGCCTACCGATAAAGCATTGAAATATTTCAGTCAAATTTCAGACTGCATGACTCAAGCCGCTGCAGCGGTTAAGTAATATTAATCAAGTAGATTCAATCCAATAATTTAATTACGTAATTTTTTATACCCGCGATGCTTATAAGAGCTCCGCGGGTATTACTTTTCCTGGATTTAGAATGTTTTCAGGGTCCAACGCTTTTTTGATGCTCGCCATGAGCTGAACGGTGACGAGACCGCGATGTTCAATAATGCGATGAACTTTTAGTTGTCCGATACCGTGTTCGGCTGACATTGAGCCATGATGGCGATCCACTTGACCGTATACGATCTCTTGAACTTTCTCTTGATGCACTTTCATGTAGTCCTTGGCGTCCATGCCTAGGGGAGCCGCGATGTTGTAATGCAAATTACCGTCACCAAGATGGCCGAAGTTAATAATGCGGATACCGGGCAAATAGTTTTCTAAAAGTTCGTTCGTTTCGTTTACAAAAGCATTGGTATTAGAGATGGGGATGGTGATGTCATGTTTAACATTGAGGCCATCTTCTGCTTGCGCCATGGTGATGTGTTC
>CAYFKO010000153.1:0-3017 GCA_964343765.1 uncultured Polynucleobacter sp.
TTGGTTAAGTAAGTTTTCAAACGCATTTTCATCAAAGATCGTATTGTCAAAATGGTGAATGCTTGGGTGAGTTGGTGGCGGAGTTCGGCGTTTAAGGTACTCATTCCAATGACTTAACTTCCATTCATCTCGAGGGTCAGCCCGTTTTATCATGCGCTCTTTAGCTGTATCATCAGCTAGATGAATCCAAGCAATTTGAATGTGTGTATTGAGTGGAATATTGAGCTGTTTGGGATCGAACATTTTTCCGGAGTGAATTTCGCGAGAAAAAGGCCCGACTAAGATCACATTAACATTGAGTTCAAGATTTTCTCGAACGATATCAATCAACCCAGAGTATTCGAAGTCTCGAATATTGTCGAGGTAGAAAGGGCTATCCCGATCATTGGGATTTCCGGTCGTAAGCTTCATCATTTGGGCGCTAAAAGCACCATACGCAGTATCTTTATCTAAAAAGAAAAAGTCTTCACCAGTTCGTTCAATAATTTTGGGTAATGCTCGCTTGGCAAGGGTAGACTTGCCGGTGCCGGCATGCCCTGAGAACAGAATTAAGCGGGGAACGGTACGTTGATTCATAGTATTAGCAAGGATACAAATTGCCGAGTTTAGGGACAATCACATGTTCTAGTGTGAGTTCATCGCGCAAAACATTCGCAAAATTCTCGGCGGCATCAATTTCCCCATGTACAACGAACGTTTTTTGAGGTTTGGATTTGAAACCTCGAACCCATTGCACTAAACCAGCCTGATCTGCGTGAGCTGATAAGCCGCCAATGGTATGAACGGAGGCTCTTACACGAACTTCTTGCCCGAGTATTTTGACAACGGGTAATTTATCGACCAATTTCCTGCCGAGTGTGCCATATGCTTGAAATCCTGTGATGATGACCGCATTTTGATGTTCAGGAAGGTTCCACATTAAGTGATGAACGATGCGTCCCGCTTCGCACATGCCGCTAGCAGAAATAATTACTGCGCCACCATGTATTTTATTTAGCGCTTTTGATTCTTCAACATCAGCGATAAATCGGAGATTGAATTCATCGGGGTGTTGTTTGTGCCACTGAATTGCTTCTTGAGCTTCGCTGTGAAGTGAATTAAAGAAGCGCTCGGTTAGATGTGTAGCAGCAGTTGCCATTGGTGAATCGACAAATACATTTAAATGGGGAAGTAATTTTTTCCTTACGAGATTAATTAGAAGAAACAACACTTCTTGAGTTCTTCCTACAGCAAAAGCAGGGATAACTACATTGCCACCATGCTTCATGGTGGTGCTAATGACTTCAATGAGTTCTTTTTCGGTTTCCTCTAGAGATTTATGCAGCCGATCACCGTAGGTTGATTCGACAAAAAGCACATCAGCTTGATCGATAAATTCGGGATTTGGCATCAACGTCCGATTGGTGATTCCGAGATCTCCTGAGAAAACAAAACGACGCGTTGCGTTGAAGTCATCATCAGCGATATCCAAACAAGCAATGGCTGAGCCGAGAATATGTCCAGCATCATGAAACGTTGCGGTGATACCTGGGCATGGCTCAAAGGGTTCGTGATAATTAATGACCTTGATTTGCTTTAAGCACTCTAGGGCTTGGACTGTGTTGTACAGAACAGTGGGGAGATCGCCTTTCCATTTCCCTAATTTTTGTTTACGCAATGCTCGCTCTAGATCGGCTTCTTGAAGATGGGCGCTATCGGGCAATAGGATTTTTAAAAGATCTAAAGTTGCCGGTGTTGTGTAAATTGGGCCATTAAAACCATCAGCACAAAATTTTGGAAGTAAGCCACTGTGATCGATGTGGGCATGCGTCAGAATAATAAAGTCAACATCCTTGGGGTCGATAGGAAAGCTCGCGGCATTTTTCTCATCAGATTCGTGACCGCCCTGAAACATGCCGTAGTCAACTAAAAAGCGGCGTTTTTGACCAGCAATCGAACCTTCTAAAAAATGTTTAGATCCAGTGACCTCGCCAGCGGCACCTAAAAAACGAGCGTGCATTTAATACGACTCCAGTAGGTTAAATAGTTCATCGAGTGAATGAACAACTTGCATTTTGTCTAAATGGAAATCCGTTACAAATCCATCAACCTGACTTTGACGAATAAACTGTAATAGCCCATCGTAGAAATTATTCCAATTCGCCAAAATAATTGGCTTATTGTGACTGCCTACATGACGAGCTGACCAAATTTCGAAAAATTCTTCCAAAGTTCCAATGCCCCCAGGAATGATGACAAATGCATCGGACAGCTCTTCCATCATTTCTTTGCGTTCTCGCATATTTTTGACAATATGCAGTTTGGAGAGGTTAGGGGAAATTCCTTCTTTTCCCGTCAGGCGTTCAGGAATGATTCCTGTAACGATTCCATTGTTTTTAATTGCGGCATCAGATACGGCACCCATGAGTCCGAAAGAGCCACCTCCAAATACAAGGTGCCAACCACGCTTCGCAATTCCAGAGCCCAATGCTGAAGCTTGCTCAATCCAGTGTGGGTTAGTGCCGTTTCGAGAGCCGCAAAAGACGCAAATAGTTTTTGACATACTCTAAGGATAATCCTTAAAAAAGAAGAATGGCTATTAACCACAAGGATTTATAGGCTATCTAAGAAAAAGTGCTTAGCTTATAACTGCTTTTTTGTTTACCTAATGAGTATATTTCGTTAGATTAGTCACCTTAATGAATAAATATTCCAAAAATTGGAGGAAATATGGCAATTTTTAATGACAACTCTGAAACGATTGGAAAGACGCCGTTAGTTCGATTAAATCGAGTTACGGATGGGGCGGGAGCTACCGTGCTTGCCAAAATCGAAGGCCGTAATCCAGCCTATTCAGTCAAATGCCGAATTGGTGCGGCGATGATTAATGACGCCGAGAAAAAAGGTTTACTTGGCCCAGGTAAAGAATTAGTTGAGCCAACGAGTGGCAATACTGGCATTGCATTGGCATTTGTGGCGGCAGCTAAGGGCATTCCTCTTACCTTAACAATGCCTGAGACGATGAGTATCGAACGTCG
>CAYFKO010000154.1:0-2964 GCA_964343765.1 uncultured Polynucleobacter sp.
TAAATAAATATTTATATTGTTGCAATGCATCAATATCAATATCATACCCTAAATGATGATATTAACCTAATCTCATTTGATTTGTTTTCAGATACTAAAATCATTTAAAAACAAATAGTTATAGAATTTAGATTAAAGAACCGCAGCAATACCTTTCGCTACCCAGTCAATGTTTTGGCTATTTAGGGCAGCAACGCAGATTCGGCCGGTTGTGACCGCATAAATTCCGTAGTCCGCGATCAATTTCTCAACTTGTTCTTTCGTTAACCCAGTGTAAGAGAACATCCCGCGTTGATGAATGACAAAACTGAAGTCTTTTTTTACACCTGCAGCTTGGAGTTTTTCAACGAGTTGTGAGCGCATCAATTTAATGCGATCACGCATTTCGGCAAGTTCTTCTTCCCACATCGCACGAAGTTCAGGTGTATTGAGAACAGCTGCTACAACTGAGCCACCGTGTGTAGGTGGGTTGGAGTAATTGGTACGAATGACGCGTTTAACTTGCGAGAGAACACGAGTTGCTTCGTCTTTGTTTTCAGTGACGATCGATAAAGCTCCAACACGCTCACCATATAAAGAGAACGATTTAGAGAAGGAGCTAGAGACAAAGAATGACAAGCCAGATTTGGCAAACAGGCGAACTGAAACTCCATCAGCATCGATTCCATCGGCAAAACCTTGGTAGGCCATGTCTAAGAATGGAATTAAATTCTTATTGCGGCAAACATCGACAATTTGTTCCCATTGAGAGGTGGTTAAGTCAGCGCCGGTTGGGTTGTGGCAGCAAGCGTGTAACAGAACAACCGTCTCGGCAGGCATATTATTGAGACTAGCTAACATCGCATCAAAGTTAACCCCACGAGTTTTTTCGTCGTAGTAAGGGTAAGTGTTGACAGTAAAACCAGCAGCCTCAAAGAGTGCGCGATGGTTTTCCCAGCTAGGGTCGCTAATAGCAATCGTTGTCGTTGGTTTGAGACGTTTAATGAAGTCTGCACCAATTTTGAGTGCGCCCGTACCGCCAAGCGTTTCAGCAGTAATCACACGACCAGCTTTAATCAATTCGGAATCAGCACCAAACAAGAGGTTTTGAACCCCTGAGTTATAAGCAGCAATCCCTTCAATTGGTAGGTAACCACGAGAAGTTGGGTTGTCCATTCGCTGTTTCTCGGCAACTTGAACAGCCCTTAACAAAGGAATCTTGCCTGAATCTGTGAAATAAACGCCAACACCTAGGTTTACTTTGTTAGGGCGATTATCTGCATTAAAGGCTTCATTGAGGCCAAGAATAGGGTCGCGTGGGGCAAGTTCAACGGATGAAAAGAGGCTCATATCAGTTATTAAAGGTAGTCAAAATTAAGGTTAATTAAATTGTTCAGAAAATATGTCAAAAAAACGGCAAAATCGATATTTATGGCAATTTATTTGCTAAACCGTAATTTTAGCCGAGATGACATCCACAAGAACGAAAGCCAAAGCGAAAAAACCCGTCCAAACGGAAGGGCAGGTATTGGATGAGTCCAAGCTGATCGAGTTTCCGGGTTCTCCTTATCAGTTATATCAGCCATTTGCGCCAGCGGGGGATCAGCCCACAGCGATAGCAGGCCTAGTGGAGGGTATCGAAGATGGATTGTCATTCCAGACTTTATTGGGGGTTACGGGTTCCGGTAAGACCTACACAATGGCTAATGTGATTGCACGAACTGGAAGGCCAGCCATTGTATTTGCTCCCAACAAAACTTTGGCTGCCCAGCTCTATAGTGAATTTCGGGAATTTTTCCCAAAAAATGCGGTGGAGTATTTTGTTAGTTACTACGATTACTATCAGCCAGAAGCTTATGTGCCGCAACGCGATCTTTTTATTGAAAAAGACTCGTCAATCAATGAGCACATTGAGCAAATGCGTTTATCAGCCACGAAGAGTCTTTTGGAACGTCGTGATGTGGTGATTGTTGCTACGGTTTCTGCAATTTACGGTATCGGTAATCCGGCGGATTACCACCAGATGGTGCTGACGGTTCGTCAAGGTGATAAAACTAGTCAGCGAGACATTGTGACGCGTCTGGTAGCTATGCAGTATGAGCGCAACGATATGGATTTTTCGCGGGGAACCTTCCGTGTCCGTGGGGACACGATTGACGTATTCCCGGCCGAACATAATGAACTGGCTCTACGTATTGAATTATTCGATGATCAAGTTGATAGTTTGCAGTTCTTTGATCCATTAACAGGTAAAGTTAAAAAACGGATTCCGCGATTTACGGTATACCCAGGCTCTCATTACGTTACTCCTCGCGAGACGGTGTTAAGAGCCTGCGAGGCAATCAAGCAAGAGTTGCGTGAACGCTTAGATGAATTGATTAAAGATGGTAAGTTAGTTGAGGCGCAACGTCTTGAGCAGCGCACGCGTTTTGATCTAGAGATGTTGAGTGAGTTGGGTTTTTGTAAAGGTATTGAAAATTACTCACGCCATTTATCGGGAGCAAAGCCAGGGGAGCCGCCGCCGACGCTGGTCGATTATTTGCCGCAAGATGCACTGATGTTTTTAGACGAGTCGCATGTATTGATTGGTCAATTTAATGGAATGTACAACGGTGATAGAGCCCGTAAAGTTAATTTGGTCGATTATGGGTTTCGTTTGCCTTCTGCGTTGGACAATCGTCCATTAAAGTTTCCAGAGTTCGAAGGAAAAATGCGACAAGCGATTTTTGTTTCGGCGACGCCAGCGGATTACGAAAATACCAAAGCAGACAATGTGGTAGAGCAGGTGGTGCGTCCAACTGGCTTGGTTGATCCTGAAATAGAGGTATTACCGGCAACTACCCAGGTCGATGATTTGCTAGATCAAATTAAAGAGCGTGTGGCTAGTGAAGAGCGCGTATTGGTCACCGTTCTCACTAAGCGCATGGCCGAGCAACTAACTGAATTCTTATCCGATAACGGTGTGAAAGTTCGTTATGTTCATTC
>CAYFKO010000155.1:0-2953 GCA_964343765.1 uncultured Polynucleobacter sp.
CATCACCTACAGGGAAGGGTCCATAAGGGTAAATCGTGGCGTGTGATGCGCCAGAACGAGGAGGTGGTTCAGCACCTTTGTAGCCATAATAGAGTGGGTAACCCATCCATTCACTCAAAGACTCCAGCATCGAGACGTCAATGTGCGAACCTTTGCCGGTTTTTTCACGTAGCAAAAGAGCAGACAAGATATTGGTATAGGCATACATACCAGCGGCAATGTCTGCAATTGAGCAACCCGCTTTCGATGGGGAGTCTGGAGTGCCTGTGATTGAGAGGAAGCCCGCTTCACTCTGAATTAACAAATCATAGGCTTTTTTATCACGGTAGGGACCATCATTGCCATAACCGGAGATATCGCAAACAACGAGTCTAGGATTAAGCTTATGTAGTTCATCAGCAGACAAACCAAGACGAGCGGCGGCTCCAGGTGCCAAGTTCTGAATCAGAACATCTGCTGTTTCTAATAGCTTCATTAGAGCTTTGAGTGCGTCATCTTGTTTGATGTCTAAACAAAGGCTTTCCTTAGAGCGATTGGTCCAAGTGAAGTGAGAAGACATGCCACTAACGCGTTGATCGTAGCCACGCGCAAAGTCGCCAACAACGGGGCGTTCAATTTTGATCACTCGAGCACCTAGGTCCGCTAACTGACGCGTACAAAAAGGTGCCGCAATCGCATGCTCTAAAGAGATAACGGTGATGCCATCTAGTGGTCTAACCATGGGATCCTCAGAAAGAACGTGGGAGGCCGAGAAGATGTTCGGCCACGTAGGAGTAGATGAGGTTGGTTGAGATTGGTGCTACTTGATATAAACGCGTTTCTCTAAATTTGCGCTCGACATCATATTCGCAAGCAAAACCAAAACCACCATGTGTTTGTAAGCAAACATTCGCAGCTTCCCAGGATGCTTTTGCGGCGAGGTATTTCGCCATATTGGCTTCAGCGCCGCAATGTTTTTTAGCATCGAATAATTCGCAGGCTTTAAAGCGCATCAAATTAGCAGCTTCGGTTTCAATATAAGCATCCGCAATCGGAAATTGCACCCCTTGGTTTTTACCGATCGGGCGATCAAATACAACGCGCTCAGAAGCATAGTTGCGAGCTTTGTTAACAAACCAGTAGGCATCCCCAATGCATTCAGCAGCAATTAAAGTGCGTTCTGCATTGAGGCCATCTAAGATGTATTTAAAGCCTTGACCTTCGACACCGATGAGATTTTCAGCAGGAATTTCTAAGTTATCAAAGAAGACTTCATTGGTTTCGTGATTAACCATGTTTGCAATTGGAGAAACAGTCATGCCGTTTCCAATGGCTTGATGAAGATCGACGATAAAGATCGACATGCCTTCAGATTTGCGAGTTACTTCAGCAAGGGGGGTGGTTCTCGCTAACAAAATCATCAAATCAGAATGTTGAATCCGAGAAATCCAAACCTTCTGACCATTGATGACATATTTATCACCTTTTTTTACTGCCGTTGTTTTAAGTTTGGTGGTATCCGTACCAGTAGTTGGTTCAGTTACCGCCATGGACTGCAAACGCAACTCTCCGGTTGCTATTTTTGGAAGATATAGTTTTTTTTGTTCTTCTGAACCGTGACGCAGCAATGTACCCATGTTGTACATTTGGCCGTGGCAGGATCCAGCGTTGCCTCCTCCGAAATTGATTTCTTCCATAATTACTGAAGCTTCTGCTAAGCCGAGGCCAGAGCCACCGTACTCACTCGGAATAAGGGCCGCAAGCCAGCCAGCTTCAGTGAGAGCATTAACAAATGCTTCAGGGTATCCACGCGCCTCATCGACTTTTTGCCAATAGGCGGAATCGTAGTTAGAACATAGGTCGCGAAGTGCTTCACGAATTTCTTGATATTGATCAGGAATAGGAATTGGATGCATAACTATTTAATAAATGAAATAAATCAACTAAAAATAAAAATTAACGAAGCGTTGCAGTGGCCTGCATGGTTAACCAACCTTCATGATCAACACCCCAAAGTTTGATTGAGCCATCCGCATTTGGCGTACCTTTGACTTGGAAATCATTAATGTCAAAGGTTGGACGCAGTGCTCTAAATTCAAATTTGCTAAGTGACTTACCAGGCATGTTTTGGCGAAATAAATCCACTAAGAGGGTGGCAATCAATGGGCCGTGAACAATTAAGCCCGGATAGCCTTCAACTTCGGTAACGTATTTGCGGTCGTAATGAATACGATGGCCATTAAAGGTCAAAGCAGAGTAACGAAACAGTAGAACATCGTCAGGATGAATATCCTTTGTCCATGTACTTTCTTTTTCTGCTGCGGTAGGTTCAGGAGCTTTTTCACC
The DNA here is from genome assembly GCA_964343765.1 of uncultured Polynucleobacter sp. Classification (GTDB taxonomy): domain Bacteria; phylum Pseudomonadota; class Gammaproteobacteria; order Burkholderiales; family Burkholderiaceae; genus Polynucleobacter. The sequence goes on from CAYFKO010000155.1 coordinate 2,326, forward strand.
AGGAGCAGCAAGCGGGCGATACACGATGTCGTGTTCTTCGGTTAAAGCTAAGCCGGCGTCAGTAAAGATCTCATGTTTGACTAATACGAACACCAAGTCACCCGTGCGACCTGATTTATGTGTAACGGATTCAATGGTTGAAACTCGTTTGACGTTATCACCTAACTTAATGTCCTGATGCCATTGCAAACGGCCGCCAGCCCACATGCGACGTGGAAGAGGGACAGGTGGTAAGAAGCCGCCTCGTTTAGCGTGGCCATCTGCGCCAATTTCAGATTGACGATGGTGAGGCAAAAAATAAAGCCAGTGCCAAAGTTCAGGCAGAGCATCGCCAATAGCAGGATTAGCATCATTACGATCAAGTGTGGCACTTAAAGCGCGCACAGGAGCGAGTGTGATGGTGTCATTGAGAGTTTCTTGACGACCAACCCATTGTTTAAGGTGATCGATTTCTGCAGGACTGATATTCATGATGGACACGAAAAATTAAATTCTCGCCATCATCGAAGTAAAGCCAAAAAAAATGAATCTGAATTATCAATATCCTGTCTTCGAAAAAACGCAAGGCAAGGGTCATAAATTAATACAACTTATTGTAGGTCCTTGCCATATCACACAATTAGATGAT
>CAYFKO010000156.1:0-2780 GCA_964343765.1 uncultured Polynucleobacter sp.
AAGTTAGGGCGCGTGAGTATGGCAATTCGTGACGCTGAAAGTCGTGTAATGTTTTCAGGTTACGATCCATTGCCTTATAAATTAGTTATTTGGACGTTTTCAGCCTTTTTATGTGGCATTGCAGGAGCTTTGTATGTTCCTCAAGTTGGCATTATTAATCCAGGAGAAATGTCTCCTGCAAATTCCATTGAGCTCGCCGTTTGGGTTGCCGTCGGGGGGCGTGGAACCTTAATTGGCGCCATTGTAGGGGCATTCCTAGTTAATGGTGGTAAAACATTCTTTACGGCATTTGCACCTGAGTATTGGTTGTTTATTTTGGGCGGACTGTTCGTTTTAGTCACCCTATATATGCCCAATGGTGTTGTTGGGTTAATAAAAGACAAAGTACTCAAATTAGGGGGCAATCATGATTAATGGATTGATTAAGAAACGCATGTTGGAAGCCCAGGCATTGGCAGAAGCAGAAGGTACTACCCCAGAAAAGAAATATGCAACAACAAGTCCAACTCGAGCTCTTGTCGAGGGTGAGATTGATTTAAGCCATGGACAAATTCTTTATGTTGAAGATTTAAATGTTTCGTTTGATGGATTTAAAGCGATTCGTGGCTTAACTCTCGATATTCGAGTTGGGGAATTAAGGTGCATTATTGGCCCCAATGGTGCTGGTAAGACGACGATGATGGATGTCATTACTGGCAAGACTGGTCCAAGAAATGCTTCGGTCAGCGGGAAAGTTTACTTAGGACAAAACATTGATTTGTTAAAGCTGAATGAGCCAAAAATTGCACAAATTGGAATTGGTCGTAAGTTTCAAAAACCAACGGTGTTTGAAAATCTGCTCGTTTGGGAAAATCTCGAGCTAGCCAGAAAGACTGACAAATCATGGCGTGAATCAATTAAAGCTACGGTTGATGAAGAAGCTAAGCGTCTAATTGCTGAGACGCTTCAGTTAATTGGACTTGAACAACAAGCATATTCAATATCAGGATCTTTGTCACATGGGCAAAAGCAGCGATTAGAAATAGGCATGTTACTTATGCAAAAACCTGAGCTGCTATTGCTCGATGAGCCTGCTGCTGGAATGACCGATGAAGAAACTGCTCAGTTGGCAGATCTATTAAATTCATTGCGTGGAACTTGTTCGATCGTGGTGGTGGAGCATGACATGGAATTTGTATCCGCTTTATCGGGAGTATCTGGAAAAGTAACTGTATTAGCAGAAGGATCAGTGTTGGCGGAAGGTACGATGGAGCAGGTCAAGTCTGATCCTAAAGTTATTGAATCATATTTAGGTCGATAAACGTCATTGAAAGAATGCTATGTTGCAAGTAAAAAACGTTAATCAATTTTATGGTGGTAGTCATATTTTGCGTGATGTGTCTTTTGATGTGCCCAAAGAGACGTTGACTGTCTTAATGGGGCGAAATGGCGTGGGTAAAACAACGATGATGCGTTCCTTAATGGGCTTAGTTTCCATTAAGTCAGGTGAAATCATCTTGGATGGAAAAAATATTACCAGCGCCCCGCCTTATGAGCGAGTTGCAAATGGCATTGCTTATGTCCCACAGGGAAGAGAAATATTTCCAAGGCTGACTGTTGAAGAAAATCTATTAGTAGGTGCGGCAAGTGGTAAGGCTCCAAAAGGAGTTCCTGCATACATATATGAATTGTTTCCAGTGCTAAAAGAAATGTCTACTAGAAATGGTGGCGATTTATCTGGTGGCCAACAACAACAATTAGCCATTGGTAGAGCCTTAATGAGTCAGCCGAAGTTGATGATCTTGGATGAGCCAACCGAGGGGATTCAGCCAAATATCATCACTCAAATTGGTGAGACCCTGGTCAAGTTGGTTAAAGAGCACGGGATGACCATCTTATTAGTGGAGCAGTATCTCGATTTCATCCGAAAAATTGCAGATAAATACGTCGTGATGAGTCGAGGTGAAATTGTTGCTAAGGGTGAGGGAAGTCAAATAGACGCCGATGGTGTCGCTCATTTGGTTTCTGTATAACTTATTTAAAGATGAATACGGTTTCTGATCTAGATTTGCTTGATGTCAGAGTTTGGCAAGCCAAGCTTGATCTTGAGTTTGTATCTGATCAGGATGGAAGGACCATATTGGCCAAGAAATTGCATTCTGGGCCTTTAATGGTGCAAAAAGCCTTGTACCCTGAGGGTGATGATATTTGCCATGCCGTGATTTTGCATCCTCCGGCAGGTATTGCAGGCGGCGATCATTTAGAGATTAATTTAAGTCTAGGTAAGAAGGCAAAAGCCGTTGTATGTACCCCTGGTGCGACTAAGTGGTATAAGTCAAATGGAAGAGATGCAAGTCAGTCTATCGATATCGTCGTTAAATCCGATGCTCATTTAGATTTTTTGCCGCAAGAAAATATTTTGTTTAATGAGGTCAATGCGAGTTCTACTACAAGAATAGAGCAATTTATCGGATCCTCATTTATTGGCTGGGAGATAAATCAGTTAGGGAGAGTTGCAGCAGGTGAGGCCTGGTCAGATGCAATCTTTCATAGTAGTGTTGATTTACGTTTTAATGGCAAAACTGTTTGGGTAGAATTGGGTAGTATTGATTCAGAGAGTACTAGAAGATTCCAATCATTTGGATTGCATGGATTAAATGTGTTTTCGACTATGTGGATGTGTAGTCCTTTCGCTAGTCGAGAAATAGCCGAAGAGTTGGCGTTGAATCTGCCTTGGGGGATCGGCATTCGCATGGGAGTTACGCATTTTGAATTGACTGATGGTCAAGGGCTGATAGTTG
>CAYFKO010000157.1:0-2742 GCA_964343765.1 uncultured Polynucleobacter sp.
CATCAGCAGAGCGTGTATTGAATGCAGCTATTGCAGCTGTTATCAAATCAGTTACAAAAGGCGAAGCAGTTCAATTGATCGGTTTTGGAACATTTAGCCAAGGTAAACGTGCAGCTCGCGTAGGTCGTAACCCAGCAACTGGCGCAGAGATCAAGATCCCTGCATCTAAGACAGTTAAATTTACTGCTGGTAAAGCATTCAAAGATAGCGTTAATAAACGTAAGTAATCTTTATTGCTTAAATGAAAGCCACCCCAAGGGTGGCTTTTTTATTTGGTAATTAAAACTACGATCCAGTAGCTACTGGATTATTGGGGTGGGAACACCATTCACTCCAGCTTCCAGCATAAATGCGTGCTCCAGAGAGTCCGGCTAATTGCATTGCAAACAAATTGTGGCAGGCAGTCGCCCCGGATCCGCATTGGTGAATCACCGCTTCGGGATCGCGATCAAGAAGCGATAGAAAATCCTCTTTTAATTGAGAGGGGGATTTAAATAGCCCATTGGCATCAAGGTTGTCTTTAAAGAAACGATTCATGGCTCCGGGAATTCTTCCCCCTACAGGATCAATGGTTTCGTTTTCGCCACGATACCGATCGCTAGAACGAGCGTCAATAATTAAATAGTTCTTAGATTGGAGGTTGTCAACAACCTCATTCATTAAAACGAGGCCTCTGAACTCGGCATGAATTGATTTTGGATCAATCGATGTTTTATTTGGAGCGGGCATTTCGGTAGAAAGATTTCCGCCGATGGCTTTCCATGCGGAGAGTCCTCCATCCAAAATCTGAACATGTGTATGACCGCATGCGGTGAGCATCCACCACATCCTTGCCGCAAACATTGCTCCGTGGTCATCGTATACAACGATAGGTCGATTTAGACTTAATCCCCAGTTAGCACGGGTTTTGGCCCACGCTTCAGAGGATGGTAGTGGGTGTCTGCCATTAAGACCTGTCTTGGGGCCTGATAAATCGGTATTCATGTCCGCAAATAGGGCGCCTGGGATATGTCCATTCTGATAGGCGTTGATGCCGGCATCTGGATTAATTAGGTCGGAACGGCAATCGAACACGATGCATTCATCGGAAGGATTTGCTAAACGTGCTTGGAGTTCTTTAGCGGAAATGAGTAAGGGATTGGACATGATTAATTAAGTGAAATTAATAAATTGACCCGAAGGTATTAACGCTAAACCCTCGGTTGGTCGATTGTAGATATAAATCCAACAAGGTATACCTTGATTATCTACAAAGACCGTTTTAATTGCCCGCTTATATTCATGCGGTTCAGGAAACTCACTAGAACATTCTTCATAGCGATCTAATTCATCTAAAACGACTGGATTTGTTAATTCAAATACTTCGCCAAAGACTAAATCATTTGGACTGTCTGACTCAATTGCGCCGGGATAGTGATTCACTAAAAACAATTTTCCTGGCCACCGTGCAGCCCCCATTAACTTAGCGTGCTGTCTTAACTGCTGAGCCATTGGGTGCGATGAAGCACTCATGAGGGTGCCGTAGACAAACAAGAAATTGCTTAACGCCATATAAATAAAGGGTATATAACCCTTTATTTAACTATTTAACTAATAAGACTGGCTGGGTCGCGCCGTGCTGAACGCGTTGTGCTACGGAGCCAACGAGTAAGTCTCCCATCAAGCTTCGTCCTTTTGAGCCCATCACGATTAAATCGTACTTATCTTTTTTAGCAACTTTAAGAATTTCATCAACGACATGCCCGATACCAATGATCATGTCATGTTTGACTCGCGCATTATCCAAAATCTTTTGAGCAGATTTCAATTCAGAGCGACTTGCTTGGAGAAGTGAGTCATGAATTTCTTCGATATCAATCACGACATTTGGTACGCCAGCAAATTGATCTGCATACAAAAGCGCGGATTCATCATGAACGTTAATAAGTGTGACCATAGTTTTGGTGCGAAGAGCTGGAACTAATTTGGCAACATATTTGACAGCATTGAGTGCGCTTTTAGAGCCATCAGTTGGAATTAAAATTTTCATATGCATTCCTTTCCTAATATGTTCTTAGGATACTCTTTTTGCACTTCAGATTCTAGAGAGTAAAACGACCCAATTGACTCAAATCAATTGGGTTTGTTTTAGAAAAGAACGAGGCTAAGCCAGTAGCCTAAACATGCCATAACGGCACTTGCAGGAATTGTAAAAATCCATGCCCAAATAATGTTGCCGGCAACGCCCCAGCGAACTGCGCTAGCACGTTGGGTTGAGCCAACTCCAACGATGGCCCCTGTGATCGTATGGGTTGTCGATACCGGAATACCCATCGCACTCGCAGCAAATAGCGTAATAGCGCCGCCAGTTTCGGCGCAGAAGCCACCTACAGGCTTTAATTTAGTGAGACGTTGGCCCATGGTTTTAACAATGCGCCAGCCACCAAACATGGTGCCGCCAGCAATCATCGTGTAACAGCCAATAATGACCCAGCTTGGTGGTGTACTTGCGCCAGCTTCTGCGTATCCTGTTGCAATTAACAGAAGCCAAATAATTCCGATTGTTTTTTGTGCGTCATTACCGCCATGCCCAAGGCTATATGCACCGGCGGATAGTAATTGCAGCCTTCTAAACCAACGATCTGTTTTGGAAGGAGTGGCTCGTTTACATACCCAGGAAACCAAGACCATCATGAGTGAGCCAAGAACGAATCCTAAAAAAGGTGATACAAAGATAAACACCACGGTTTTTAAAATTCCTGC
>CAYFKO010000158.1:0-2664 GCA_964343765.1 uncultured Polynucleobacter sp.
CAATTGGATGGCATTACGCAAATTGCCGTTAACGAACTCTCTGGCATGACGTTCGAAGTGGCACTTCGTGCGCTTCTTCGCCAAGATCCTGACATCATAATGATTGGTGAAATCCGAGATTTCACTACCGCATCCATCGCAATTACTGCTGCGCAGACTGGTCACCTGGTCTTGGCATCACTCCACACCAATAGTGCCTTAGATGCTATTCAACGACTGCTATCACTTGGATGCGATCGGAATTTGATTGCTAGCACACTCTTACTCAGCAGTTCTCAACGATTAATTCGAAGATCTCGTCAAACCAACCTGAACAGTAACAGTCAAGGAAGAATCGACGTTCATGAAGTAATACCCTTCAACATGGAAATGCGCCATGCACTTGCAAAATCAGATGAATTGGAAAGTTTATATTCCATCGCAAAGAGTAAGAATATTTGCTTTTTAAATGAAATGATTCAACAATTCGTCGAAGACGGCATTCTTGAATCTCAGCATGCAAACTCCTATTGCAATTTCTTTAAATGAAACATACGAACTTAATTAACTTCACTACTCAGCTTAACGCTCTCTTGAGAGCAGGAGTTTCTTTACTTAATGCATTACGCCTAATGGAATCAAATGCATCTAAAAATGATCTATCCGCAATTACTAAAATTATTCACCTTATTCAACTAGGTCAACCTTTATCAAAAGCTTTGCGGGCAGCAGATAACAAATTCGATGGTATTTACTGTGGATTAATTGAAGTAGGTGAATGCAGTGGCAACCTTCCTGAAATTCTTGAACACATAAAGAACTATCTAGAAAAAAAAGCGGCACTTCAGAGTAAATTGAGAAAAGCATTAACTTACCCATTCTTAGTGATCCTGATCGCATTGAGCCTGGTGGGCGGTATGTTCGTATGGATTATCCCGACATTTGAGTCGGTCTTTACTAATGCAAATCTAGAGTTACCATCAGCAACTGCGTTTCTATTGCAAGCTTCCACTCTATTCTCAAAGTATGGGGGCTTAACGCTTTTAAGTTTTGGCATTGCTTCAATCATCCTCATGTTCTTTTGGGAAAAGAACTTAGGATTTCAACAGTGGATTGATCGAGCAATCTTAAGAATCCCTATATTTGGAAAAATCTCCCAGCTAGCACTTATTAGCCAGTGGAGTATGGTGATGGAAATTTTGCTGCGAAGTGGGGTCCCTTTACTTAAAGCTATTCAAATCAACGCTAAAGCTTCCAATCATTGGGCTTTACATGATACAAACGCTTCATTATTTAATTCTTTATCCAAAGGATTAAGCTTGCATCAAGCAGCTAAGATTGCCCAGCATAAATATCAATTATTCACACCTATTTGCCTTCAGCTTTTGCAAACAGGGGAACAAACAGGATCCCTGACAGAAATGATTCATCACCTTACTCAACATCACCAACAAGCACTTGATCATAAAATTGATGTGCTATTGGAAATGCTGGAACCTATATTGATTTCGTTTTTAGGGATTATTATTGGTGGTATGGTCATTTCACTGTATTTACCTCTGTTCCAGTTAGGGCAACTTTCATAATGACTTCGTTGCACAACTATTCACAACTTATTGCCTGGATCTACGCGTTTTCTTGTATTGGCTTACTGATTTATCTTGCCAAAATTGATTTAAAAACATTTAGATTGCCTAATGTTTTTACCTACCCTTTAATTTTTTGTGGCATCGCCTACAACACCTTAAGTTCTGCCCCTTTTTGTTCAATAGCAGAATCCTGCCTCGGTGCACTATTAGGTTTTTTAATTCTTTGGGTTGCCAATCGACTCTATCGCTACGTCAGAAATCATGATGGCATGGGAATGGGGGATGCAAAGCTACTCAGTGGAATCGGTGCGATTCTTGGAATAACTACAGTGCTTCCTCTTCTATTGCTGGCTTCTATATTAGGGTCAATTGGAGGTCTTATTTGGCTTAAACTGAATCGACAATCTTTAAAAAATTACTTTCCCTTTGGACCCTATTTAGCACTGGCTGGTATTCTAGGAATCCTAGATGAAGTATTAACTTTAAATTTACTTAAATCGCTTAGCGACCTGAGCTATTAATATGCCTGCACTAAAGAAAATTGGACTAACCGGTGGAATTGGTAGCGGAAAAAGTGCCGCAGCTCTTGAATTTGAGAAATTAGGGGCTGCCATTATTGATAGTGATGCGCTTGCTCATCAAATTACAGCCCCCGGAGGGAGTGCAATGCCCGCCATACTCTCTCAATTTGGCGAGGCATTTGTGAATCCCGATGGTTCGCTTAACCGTAGCAAGATGCGTGAATTTGTCTTCGATAATCCAAATGCCCTTAAGCAATTAGAAGCTATTACTCACCCCTTAATCAAAGAAGCTGGCGAAAAAGCAGCGTTAGTCGCTGCCAGCCAGAATCCTAGTTATTTGATCTTCATGATTCCCTTGCTATTCGAATCGAATCGATGGCAAGGCCGATTTGACAAAATCGTGACGATTGACTGCCCAGAAGAACAGCAAATTGAACGGGTTATGAGGCGAAATCAACTAACTAGGGAAGCCGTCGAAAAAATTATTCGGGCCCAAGTGCCTAGAGCTGTTCGCGTTCAACACGCGGATTTTGTAATTGATAATGGTGCGAGCTTAGAAAAGCTCAAGGCTCAGG
>CAYFKO010000159.1:0-2650 GCA_964343765.1 uncultured Polynucleobacter sp.
CTACACCGGTTGGGTGAAATTGCCAAAACTCCATATCTTCCAAAGGAATGCCAGCGCGAGCTGCCAGCCCCATACCATCGCCCGTATTAATAAATGCATTAGTGGATGCATCCCAAATACGACCAGCGCCACCAGTAGCTAGCATCACAATCTTGGCTTCCAGGATGTATACCTGACCCGTTTCCATTTCAAGAGCAGTCACGCCCACCACATCGCCTTCATCATCGCGAATCAAATCTAGTGCTAACCACTCTACAAAAAAATTGGTTTTGGCTCGCACATTACGTTGATACAAGGTATGCAACATCGCATGACCTGTGCGGTCTGCAGCAGCGCAAGCACGCTGTACCGGTTTTTCACCATAGTTTGCTGTGTGCCCACCAAATGGTCGCTGATAAATTGTGCCATCAGGATTGCGATCAAAAGGCATACCAAAGTGCTCTAATTCATAAACCACTTTTGGCGCTTCACGACACATAAATTCGATTACGTCTTGGTCGCCCAACCAGTCAGAACCTTTGATGGTGTCATAAAAGTGATAGTGCCAATTGTCTTCACTCATATTGCCAAGCGACGCGCCAATGCCGCCTTGTGCAGCAACTGTATGAGAACGTGTTGGAAATACTTTAGTTAAAACAGCGACATTCAAGCCAGCCTCAGCCAATTGCAATGAAGCGCGCATACCCGAGCCACCCGCTCCCACAATCACCGCGTCAAAACGGCGGCGTGGCAATGATTTTTTAATTGCAGTCATCGAATTACACTTTCCACAAAATTTGGACGGCATAAGCCGCACACGCTACGAGATAGAGAACGGTTAACACCTGCAGTGTCAAGCGGATACTGACTGGCTTGATGTAATCCATCCAGATGTCACGCACACCAATCCAAGCGTGATAAAACAAGCTGAAAAAGGCTAAGAACGTAAGGAGCTTCATGAACTGATTGCTAAATAAACCAGCCCAACCCTCATAAGTTGCACTTCCAGTGATGCAATAGTCAACCAACAAAACAACTGTGAAAACCACCATCACAATTGCGGTGACGCGCTGAACAATCCATTCTTTGAGACCGTAATGAGCACCCACAACTAAGCGCTTTGGTCCAATTTGATAAATAGGCATGAAATTTCCTTAAATGAAGAGCGCTTAATACAAGCCGAATAATTTGAGGCCGACTATTGCTGTTAATGCCAAGCCAAGAAACAGCACAATAATCGCTGAACGATTGGAATCGGTTTTATCCACTCCAATCTCTAGATCAAGCAAAAGGTAACGGATGCCAGCACAAAAGTGGTGCAGAAAAGACCAAATTAATCCGAGACAAATAATCTTTACGAAGACGTTGCTGGTGAATGCCTGAAACTTTTGATAACTCAGTTCAGAGGCAAGGCTCTGATCGAAAAGATACAAGATAAAAGGTAGCAAGAGAAATAATGCTGCCCCACTAATACGGTGGAGAATGGAAACCTTTCCTGCCCAGGGAAGGCGGTACTTCATCAACTGCGCTAGACCAATATTTCGGTAAACGGGTCTATCTTTTTTTACATCTTGCTGTGCTTCAACCATGTTCAATCTCAATCTTTAGGTAGAGGTTCAGTGTAATTTTGTTGTATCGCAACATATTCTATTGGAAACCGTGAGGGTGGTGGGGATTTTATGGGTTTAAAGGGCTTTAAATAATGGTTTTCACCGATAAGCTCAGTTCAATTTATTCTCGTAATGCTGATCTGAAGTGTCATACCTAGCATGCCGAATTTCTACTGGTTTATTCCCGTAGGTAAAGGCGACCCGCTCTACTGAAAGCAATGGTGCGCCAAGCGCTAACTGCAAATGGGACGCCAAAGCCTCATCAGCCGCAATTGCCTTTATCTTCTCCTCGGCACGCACCATATGAGTCGCATGTTGACTTTCATAGAAGGCATACATGGGTCCATGCCAATCTTGAAGCGTTTCTAAAGTGAGCCCTTTGAAACGGGCTTTCGGAAGCCAAATTTCCTCAAAAACAATCGGCTTTCCTGCAAAACTCTGGATGCGATCAATATGGATTACGCTATCACCTGCCTTTAATTTAAGCAAATTAGCAATGTAAGGACTGGCCTTAATTTGTTCACATGACAAAAACTGGTTGGTGTGATGAAATTTCTCTCCAGAATCTGGGGCTAAGCGCAAAAACCGAAATTGCCAGTCATCCTCTTGATGGGTCGCGACAAAGGTGCCTTTTCCCTGCCGTCTGACCAACAGATTTTCAGCAGCAAGTTCATCAATTGCCTTGCGCACAGTACCCTGACTGACTGAATAACGGGCAGCAAGCTCCATTTCACTAGGAATAACGGCCCCCGGTAGCCATTCTGAGGCCTGCAGACTAGCCAAAATCATTGCCTTAATCTGTTGATATAGAGGGCTAAATTCCGGTACGGATAGGCTTGCTTGGGACAAATTCACTCCATGAAACTTTCAATTGGATAAAATTCACTGTAATTCTAGTCTTATATAAGACATCATTGACAGTGTAAAGGAGAAGTCCATACACTTGAATGGATAATAGAAGAGTTTTTATTCATTAACTCACTAAAACATCCTCTGGAGTAATTACTAATGGCAAAAGCCCCAATGCGTGTCGCTGTAACCGGTGCAGCTGGTCAAATCGG